>NZ_JADYXA010000001.1:0-352145 GCF_015864495.1 Pseudoalteromonas sp. SWYJZ98
CAAGCGCACAGGGCGTGCATCTGTGAAAGTGTTATGGAAAGGATGGCTTAAGTTACAAGCCATCCTAGAAGGCTACGATTTAGCAAAATCTCTTGAGTCAGACTTGTGATCAAGAGACAGCCAATTGGCGCCTTTATTAATACAGAACTAAGGCCTAATTACCTTTAACTTCTAAGTTAATAAACTTAACTAGTTCTTCAGGTTGCCCTACTAGCATCATAACTTGTTGGTTAATTTCCATCATAGTTTTACCTTCAGGTAGCTTTGCAGACACACTGAATGAATTTAAACCTTTCGCAAAGCTGGTTAAAGCCTCTGCAATATCTTCAGTTACAGGAGCTTGTTGTAACTGTTGCTCTAGCGTCATTTCCATTTGCTCAAGCGTCATACCTTGCTTTTCAAGCTCGCTTGAGAGTAAATCTTTTAATTTACCCTGGTTATTTAAGGCAAAGCTAACATTACGCGGCTCTAATTTACTCATTGCTTGCATAACAAGTGTTTGCTGCTGTAATTCTTGCTCATACGTCAGCGGTTGATCACCGGCTTCTTGCTGCGCCTTGCTAATAGCTAATGAAGCATCCATTAACGCTTTTGAATTAGCTAAACCCATATCCATATTAAAACTAACAATGTCTTTTGCATCAAGCTTAACTACTACATCACTATTGCCAGACTCTTCATCGTAATCAAGTGATGAATGTAAATCGTAACTTGCCGACGCTAACATTTCGTTTGTATCAGCTGGTAATTTTAATACGAAGCTTTTATCAAACTGAAAGCTTTTTACATCAAATGATGTATGTGGTGATATTTTATCCGGCTCGTAGCCAGTTATTTCAATGCTTTGAATATTAGCAACATTGTCACCTTCAGGGCTTATTACTTCCATGTTTGTTATTTCTACACTCTTTGAGATAACACTTGCCGATAAACCAGCGTATTTAAATGTAGCGCCAGTTTGCTCGCTTACTAAAGCAAGTTGCTTATCTACTTCTGCACGCACTTCTTGAGTTGCTACGTAGTTTGCGTAACTAACACCACCCACGCCTGCGGCCACAAGAGCTGCAACTATAACTAATTTTTTCATGTCATTTCCTTATTTAATTCTTTCTATAAAGTGTCTCAACTTAAGAGTAACACTGAAGAACATCACCGATAAGTGTTAATTAATCAAACTAAGTAACTCATGTACGGTTTTTACAGGGGTAATTTTAGCGCCTAGCCCTTCCATCGATTTATGGTAATTGCGAAATGGAATATATATTTCTGTAAAACCATGTTGTGCAGCCTCTTTAACACGCGGTACACCACTGTCTATTGGGCGTACATCGCCGTTTAAGCTAAGTTCTCCCATAATACACGTGGTACGAGGTACAACAAATTCGTTTAAACTGCTAAGTAACGCGGTTACTAATGCTAAATCGATGCAGGTTTCTGTCTCATCAATTCTTAAACCACCCACAATATTAAAAAACGTATCGTGAAATATTTTAGTTTTAGTATGCTTACGTAATATACCGGTCAGCATTTTTATACGATTCATATTTAAACCAACACAAACACGCTGCGGAAATTCAGCTTCTGTTTCGGTAGTTAAACATTGAATCTCAAGCAATAAATTACGATTCCCTTTACGAATACAGGTAATAGTAGAGCCAGGTGAGTCGGTGGTTGAACCCGATAAAAATATTTCACTTGGATTATCAACGCTTAACATCCCACGTTCACACATTTTAAAAATGCCAACAGTATCAATATCACCAAAGCGGTTTTTATTTGCCCTAAGTGTTCGTATTTGCCCATCGTTGGTATCTATGTGTAAAAGCGCATCAACAATATGTACAAGTGTTTGAGGGCCTGCTATTTCGTTATTTTTATTTACGTGAGCAATAATGAACATAGTTACATCATTTTGCTTACAGTACTGAGTTAATGCTTGGGCGGCGCTTTTTACTTGCGAAGGCGAACCTGGGCTACCATTTGCCGTATCGGTTACAACAGCTTGAATAGAGTCAATAACAGCAAACTTAATTTTATTTTTCTCGAGCTCTTCGATGATGGTTTCAACACTCGTTTCTGAAAGTAAATAAAGCTCGTCCGGGTTATAGTTTAACTTTAAACGATTTACCCTGTTTTTAAACTGCGATAAAGATTCTTCTGCCGTACAGTAAAGTGACGGCATCCGTTGTGACATTCTTGCCACTAGGTCAGATAGCAAAGTTGTCTTACCCGCCCCCGGATCGCCCGAAATAATATTAACCGAGCCAGTAGTCACCCCGCCGCTTAGTACGCGATCAAGCTCGCCGATTTCAGTTAGCTGCTTTTCAGCCTCTGATGTAGCAATATCATTGATTTTTTTAGAGCCACCACCAACACCACCAGCATAACCACCAACGTTTGCTCGTATTGATGCTTTTTTACTGTGCCCTGCTGAAGGCTTAAATTCCGCTAATGTGTTCCACGCACCGCAGCGACATTGACCCTGCCAACGTTGATAGTTCATGCCACATTCGGTACAAACAAATTCTACTTTTGCCGCTTTAGCCATTGATAACTTTACCTACTATTCTTTAAATTAAAAAAATTCTTACTATTAAGCGCTTATTTTGCCATTTCAGGCATTTACTTAGCAACAAACTCTTGCCTGCTTAAAAATCTAGCGTCACAATCAATAAATACACATGGTGTTTCTTTTTAGCTATAATTTAGGGCATACTTTTTGCTTTGTAATAGTTTAAAGTAACTTGCCAATAAAATGGCAAATAACACATACATAACAAGAGCTAAACAGTAGTAACTCAAATAATTGTACCTATATTAACAACATAGCGCGATTTAACGTTTATTGAACTTCTAATAAATGGACTTAACAGTATACCTACTTTTTCAATTAGACGGTGATGGTTTTATAAATGGCTGATGACATAATGCTCAAACACGAAGACCTCGTGAATGAGTTAAAAACATATTTAGGCAACGCTAAATTTGATTTAATTTTTAAGTCTAAAATAGCTGGGCTTACAAAGCCTGAACAGTTTTTAATGAAAATGGAAATGACACGCTTATCTCAGCCGATAGCGCGCTTTATTGACTTACGTGGTTTAGTGACTGGGCAGGTAAAGCCTTATGATCACAATGGCAAACAACATTTCATGGATGAAACAGCGATTGAAGTATTTGAAGCTGCGCTAAAACAACACGGTGGTTATACCCTTGCCGTTTATGAGGCAGTGATGAACACCGAAAATAATCATCGGGTGTTACAACGCAAAACCACAGAAAAAATTGCAGAGCAAGCCATTGATGACTCCCTTAATACAAATGTTATAAAGTTTGCCTCTTATGAAAGCCGCTCTGAAGAGCGAATGAACTATTCAATTAAAGTAACGGTTGAATACAACGACAAAAAAAGTATTGCTGCTAGCACTTCCGATATATCCCTCAGTGGTTGTAAAATAAAGCTAGCCACTCGTTATGTACTAAAAAAAGGACATTTAATCGCCTTGCGTTTGGTAGGTTTAGAGCAAGACTTTGAGCTAGGTTTAAAAAATGGCATTCAGTATGAGGTTGTCGCCGTAGAAAATATTTCTAAAGAGTTTAATCATATTCGTTTAAAACGCACCTTTATTGAAAATAATGAAGCGTTTGATAATTTTTTAGAAAGCTTTATCCACGGTAATAAACGTCGCTATAAAGTAAACCTTGATAATACGCTCGATGCTGTGGTTTCTAAGGGTTACGAGCAATACTATATTCCACGCGTCACCTCTTTATATGTGTTTTTAAGTAAAAAAGACAATGTACTTTATCCTAGCTTAAGTCTAACCACCGAAAACAACATTTTTATTCAACGTTACTTTACCGATGAACGCCAAAACCCTTGTTTATACAGTGTGCTTAATGAGCAACGCATTAATGCATTACTTTTAAAACAGGCTCCAGTTAAAGAAGATTATTTATATACTTTTACTCATATTTCAGCGGGCAAAATTTATTATTATTCTGCAACACGTAATGAGCTTGAACAAAACCCTCAGCTAAAAAACTTATTTTTAGGTTTTGGCAGTCAAAAAGACACTTGGCAGTGCTTTAAAATACAAATTATGCCAAGCCATCCAGATGACTCATTTATTCCTTTATCGTTACCAAACACTGTAAGTAAAAATATTGAAAAGCTCAATAAGCCGCCTTCTCCTCGGGTAGAAGGGTTAGTGAAAAATGTAAAATATATGGTGGTACTAACTGCTATTGGTAATAAAACTGAACAGCAACACTATCAGCAATTAAATTACGATAAAGCTTTGATTAATCAATTGAAGAGTTTTGGCCATAGCAAAAGTAAGTCTGCGCCTTATTTAGATATTGTACCTTTAGAGTATGTAAATCTTCGCTCTGATAAGCGCTACTTATATAAAACGAATGTGTCGATTAGCGTAAACGATGAGGTAGTACATGGCCTTACTCGCGACTTTTCGGTTATGGGCTTGCAGCTTGAATGCAAACAACCAGTAAGCTTAAAAAAAGGCGACATTGTTTTACTCTCGTTTCCTGACTTACAAAAAATAACCAAAACATATCAGCTTAGTGAGCTAAAGTACGAAGTGATGGCTGTAAATAAGTCGTTCACTATTATTAATTTAAAAGCCAGCCGAGTTGCCGACTTACCCCATGCTGGAGTGCTGTTTTTTACGCAGTTAATTAACAGTAATAAAGATAAACTAAAAGTGTCAGAAGAAGCGCCTAAAGTGCCAGGGCTCTCTACAGCACTTAGAAATATGGTAACTAAAAGCGTTTGCCAGTTCCCACTTTATTTACATAAAGAAGGAGCGCACTTTAAAGCAGGTGCAATTGGCTTTGGCTTATACCCTAGCCCACTACATGTGCTTTTACAAAACTTTGGTTTGTTGAGTAATAAAACCGATTTATCGAGCATTATTACTGATGAGCAAATCGTTAATGTGATCACCCCACAGATAAAAGATCTTAGCCGCCAAGATCCGCCAAGCGCCTTTACACTTGTGATTAATTTTGATCCCCGTAAGGGCAGTATTTCAGAGTCTACTACCAGTTATTGCATAGCAGGTGAGGATTATAATGATTTTCAGGAACAAATAAGCAAAGGCTTAAAGTCGAATCTTATTTTTGTTATGCGCTTGTACATATCACGTACTGGACGCCCAGATACCGATTATTTATCTAACGAACTAAAATATGTGAGTCAGTATGCGCTGCATAAAGCAAGGGAATTAGAAGAGGCATTGTGGTCTGTAGCGGGTGTCGGTGATATTGTCGATATCACCGAAGAAGCCTTAAGCCATTTAAAACTTGAACAGCAACAAGTTGACCAAATGGGTCGCCGCAAACTGCTTTGGCTAAACCGCCTGCGTTAAACAGTAGCCACACTATTTAATGGTATAGCTAGCATATACAGTAATTGTAATAACGAGCCTTGGCAAATAGCTGCTTGGGCTTGCTCAACCACTTTTGCTTTACCATGTACTGCTACACCTAGCCCTGCTGTTGCCATCATTTTTAAATCGTTAGCCCCATCGCCAATCGCCACTGTTTGCGACTTTATTAATCCCAGCTGTTGCTGTAATGACTCTAAAATAACGGCTTTTTGCTGTGCATCTACAATTGTGCCTAATACTTTACCTGTGAGCTTATTATCTTTAAATTCAAGCACATTAGCGTGTACTTCATCTAAATTGATTAACGCTTGTACTTGCTCTGCAAAGGGTACGAAACCACCCGACGCAATGGCTAAGTGCCACTGATGCTGTTTAAGTATTTGGCAAAGCATTTTAATACCCGGCATTAAAGGTAAATTATTTTTTAACTCATCTATTAAGCTTTTTTCAATTCCGGTAAGTTTAGCGACGCGCTGATTTAGGCTTTCACTAAAATCAAGCTTACCAGCCATTGCCAGTGCTGTTACCGAAGCAACCTCATCGTATACGTTAGCTAAGCGTGCAATTTCATCTATGCACTCAATAGTAATAGCGGTTGAATCCATATCCATTACCAATAAACCTGGCTCATACAAGTTGGGTGGGCAAGCTATTTGCACTAGCTGAAAATCAAGTGTGCTGGAAAATTGTTGTAATACTAGCGGGTTTATAGTTTTATCTGCATTTTGCGCGTAAAAACACAGTGCTGGTGCAAGCCCTAAATCAGGTTGGTATTGGCATATAGCGGTGACGTTTTGGTTATGTGTCGCTAAAAAGTCAACAATATTGGCAATGTGTTTTTCTGCAAAATCACCTGCAAATGCGATGCTAAATAACCCTAATGCTTTGTTTGGAATATAATCGAGAGGTGTAGATACACCACCACTATAGCTAAACCATTTATTTAGAGTTAAGTGTTGTAATGGTTGCTCAGCAGCTTGCTGTGCCATGTTGATTTGCGACATGGGATCTCCGTGTTTATTTTTATTTTCCTGATAGTTGGCATCTCAAAACTGCTATTCTCAACACTAAATTCGCCATCAGGTGGGGTTTAAGGTTATAGTTAGTGTAGTTGTAACATCAAATCAAAATGCTGTCAGTAGCATAAACGGTGACTATGAAAAATAACCATATTAAAAACCCTATAAGCGCATCCCAAAGAAAGCGACTCGTTCGCTTAATTCTTGCGGCTGGCTGTTTTGTATTACTAAGCTGGGTGGGTGTTAATAGTAGTTTTCAGAGTCACCAGTTACTGTACGATAGCGCCGACAGCACCGCCAAAAGCCTCACTCAGTTTATGGCTTTAAATGTTAAAACACCTTTAATCGAAAAAAACAAACCCCAGCTCAATGCAATTTGTAACGATATAAGTAAAGATGAGTTCGTGCTTTCGGCCACTATTTACGATCAACAGGGTATTTTATTAGCCAGTAGCGACAATTGGCAGTCGCATCATGTTTATGGTCAACTTTCTGATTCTACCCCCGGAATAAGTAAGTTAAAAACACCTTTTATGGAACCTGTAATAAGCGATGATGACCGCCCTATAGGTTTTGTATCTATTACTTATTTAACTCGCGCTGCAATATCCGACAGCCATAATCATTTTCATGACTTAGGCAGACAGGTTTTATTAATGCTAGTGATTGCTTGTATTTTTACGTGGCAGTTAGGCCGTGGATTAAAGCGCTGGCAGGTAAATCGTTATATGCAAAAAACATCTGAACAAGAATCATAAAGTTGCTTTGCAAGCGTCTCTTTTTCGCTGTGTGGCTTTAAATCACATAGTGCGTCAAACACATCAGGTATATGCAATGGCGTGTTAACTTCCCCTTGGTAGCCACTTAACGGCATTGAAGGTGAATCCGTTTCAAGCACTAAGTGCTCGGGCTCAATAGCGGCAATAACAGCACGGGTTTTAGCTGCACGTTGATAGGTAATAACACCGCCTACGCCAAGCTTAAAGCCCTGTTTGATATAATACTTCGCTTGTTGGATTGAACCTGAAAATGCATGAATCACTCCCCCATTTTTTGGCTTACAACGTTTAAACGCTTGCGCAATTAAATCATGGCTTTGCCTGTGATGTACAATGAGCGGTAAGCTTAGCTCGTTAGAAAGCTTTATTTGCTGTTCAAATAAATAAGTTTGTTTAGAGAGGTTTTCAATGCTTCTATCAAGCCCACACTCACCAATGGCCACTAACTGATGCTTATTTGTAGTTGCAAACTCGAATAACGCTTCTATGTGCGATTCTTTATGTTGATCTAAGAAGTAAGGATGTAGCCCTGCCGCTATTTTTATACTTGGATAGGTTGCTTTGAGCTCTATAAGAGTATGCGATTGAGCAAGCGTAATACCCGGTACAACAAACTGATTAACTCCCTTTGCTACACACTCGGTTATGAGCGATTCACGACTTGAATCAAACTCACTAAAATCGAGGTGGCAATGAGAGTCAATAAATTGCACGGTTACTTACTCATCTATTTATTAAGGGTTTAAGCGTGTAATTTGCCAGCTGTTATCTGCTTGGCGCTGATACATAAAACGGTCATGTAAACGATGCGCCCCACCTTGCCAAAACTCAATTTTAGTGGGCACTACACAATAACCGCCCCAAAAATCAGGTAATGGAATTTCACCTTTAGCAAACTTGTTTTTCATATTAGCAAAGGTTTCCATGAGTACTTTACGTGATGACACCGGACGACTTTGCGCTGATGCCCACGCTGCTAATTGGCTTTCTTTAGGACGAGATAGAAAGTACTTTGCCACAACAGAAGTTGGTAATGGTTTAGCCTCGCCATAAACTATAACTTGGCGTTCCATGTGATGCCACGGAAAGTGCAAGGAAATTTTGTTATTGCCTTTAAGCTCCTGCGCTTTACGCGAACCTGTATTGGTAAAAAATACAAAGCCGTTATCATCTAAATGTTTTAAAAGCACAATACGCTGTGAAGGTTGACCGGTTTCATCAACAGTTGCTACAACCATTGCAGTAGGATCGGGCAATTGACTTGCTACCGCATGCTCAAGCCACGTTTCAAACTGCTTAAACGGATCATCTTGCAAGTTATCTTCGCTTAACGCGTCTTGCAGGTATTCACGACGGATATCTTCGAGTTTCATAACAAGTCCTTTAAATAAAGCCATAGAAAAGAGCTTAGAGTAGCGAGCTTAAAACAATAGATGTTGAGTAATAACAAACATTAAGATTCAGGTATATACGATAGCAATAAACGCAGAGACTCAGGTGCATTCGATAGCAATAAGTATAGAGTCTCAGGTGAATCGTTGGGTTTCGTTTCACTCAACCCAACCTACAATGTAAAACATTACATCTGCAAGTGTAGAAGTGCTGACAAGACGGAGTGCTTTTTTATGCCAAGGAGCATACATTTAGTATGTGACTTAGGCTAAAAAAGCACGACAACGCAGTCAAAGCGAACTACACGCAGCAGAAGGTGATTACATTTGCTCCATAACTTCAATACCTAGCAGATCCAATCCCGTTTCTAGTGTTTTAGAAACCAGATTACACAGCACTAAACGGCTATCGCGCACGCTTGGCTCTACGCCTTCTTTAAGTACTGGGCAGGCTTCGTAAAATGTCATGTATAAGCTTGCAAGCTCATATAAGTAACCACATAGTACGTGCGGTGTTGCTTCGCTGATCATTAAATCAAGTACTTCTTCGAGCTGCAGTAGCTTAAGTGCAAGTGCTTTTTCTTGAGGCTCAACAATTGCAACGTCTGAATTTAATGTAGCAGCATCAACGCCTGATTTGCGGAAAATACTGCGTACGCGTGTATAAGCATATTGTAAGTAAGGAGCTGTTGCGCCTTCAAAACTTAGCATGCTGTCCCAGTTAAAAATGTAATCACTGGTACGGTGCTTAGAAAGGTCGGCATATTTAACTGCGCCAATACCTACTTTACGGGCAATTTCACTGCGATCGCTATCACTTAAATCAGACTCACGTTCAGCTAATTTTGCTGCTGCGCGGTTAATTGACTCTTCTAATAAATCAGCAAGCTTTACTGTGCCGCCAGTACGTGTTTTAAATGGTTTATTATCGGCGCCCATCATGGTGCCAAACGGGCAAAACTCGTAGCTTGTTTCGTCTCTTAATAAACCAGCTTTACGCGCTGTTAGCTCTACTTGGTTAAAGTGTAGATTTTGACGTGCATCTACAAAAATTAAGATGCGATCAGCACCTAATTTATTTGAACGGTAGTCACATGCAGCTAAATCTGTTGTTGCATATAAAAAACCACCGCCAGATTTTTGTACGATAAACGCTGATGGCTCGCCATCTTTATTAGCTAGCTCATCTAAAAACACCACTTGCGCGCCTTGCGACTCTACGGCAATGTTTTTATCTTTAAGTAGGCTAATAATATCGTTAAGCTCTGCATTGTATGCGCTTTCAGCCATAATATCGGCTTGAGTAAGCGTTACATTTAAACGCTTGTATACTTCTTCAGAGTGTTTAACTGAGGTGGCTATAAATAGTTTCCAAAGTTTTTCACAATGCGCATCGCCGCCTTGTAATTTAACAACGTAGTCACGTGCTTTATCTGCAAAGCCTTCTTCGTCGTCAAAGCGTTTTTTAGCATCGCGGTAAAAAGTTTCTAAATCAGCAAGCGCAACAGTATCTAAGTCAACGCCTTGACTAATTTGATCTTCTAAATGCGCGATTAACATACCAAATTGCGTACCCCAATCACCCATATGATTTTGGCGCACAACCGTATCGCCTCTAAATTCAAGCGCACGTACAATTGAGTCACCAATAATAGTTGAACGTAAATGACCTACGTGCATTTCTTTAGCTAGGTTTGGTGATGAATAATCAACAACAACTTTTTGTGGCTTAGCGTGCTCGTTTACAGCTAGTTTTGCATCATTGTTAGCCGCTTTAACGCTTTGCGCTAAAAACTCAGGCTTTAAATGGATATTAATAAAACCAGGACCCGCAATTTCAGTCTTTTGTGCAATATCGCTTAC
Organism: Pseudoalteromonas sp. SWYJZ98; assembly: GCF_015864495.1. Taxonomy (NCBI): domain Bacteria; kingdom Pseudomonadati; phylum Pseudomonadota; class Gammaproteobacteria; order Alteromonadales; family Pseudoalteromonadaceae; genus Pseudoalteromonas; species Pseudoalteromonas sp. SWYJZ98. The sequence continues at coordinate 10,464 of NZ_JADYXA010000001.1, forward strand.
ATCAAGGTTATCAATAATTTTTTGTGCAAGCTCACGCGGGTTGCTTTTCATTTTTTTAGCTGCGCCCATGGCTGCATTAATTTGGTAATCACCAAATTGTGGACGCGTGCTTTGCGTTACTGCCGGGTTTGTGTCTTCAGGTAAGCCTGCACCGACCATAGCTGCAATGGCTTTTTCAATTAAAATAGTACGAATATTCATATTTTTTTACCTTTATAAACCCGCCAAAGCAGGTTTTCTTTTAATTCTTGTAAATGAGCTCTAGTTTTCGCGTGTATGGCTAAACGTTACTTCTGGGTAACGCTCTACCGATAAGTTAAGGTTTACACGGCTCGGCGCAATGTAAGTTAAGTTATCACCGCCATCGAGTGCTAAATTGCTTTCGCATTTACGTTTAAATTCTTCAAACTTTTTAACGTCATCACTGCTTACCCAGCGTGCCGTATTCACGTTTACGCCTTCATAAATAGCATCAACGTTATATTCTGCTTTTAAACGTGCTACAACCACATCAAACTGAAGTACGCCTACCGCGCCTACTATTAAGTCGTTATTAATAAGTGGTCTAAATACCTGTACAGCCCCTTCTTCAGAAAGCTGTACTAAGCCTTTTAATAATTGCTTTTGCTTAAGCGGATCGCGAAGGCGAATACGACGAAATAGTTCAGGGGCGAAGTTAGGAATACCACTAAATTTAAGTTTTTCGCCTTGCGTGAACGTATCACCAATTTGAATTGTACCGTGGTTATGCAAGCCAATAATGTCGCCAGCGAAAGCATCTGCGGCACGTTCACGATCGCCCGCCATAAAGGTTACTGCATCAGAAATGCTCACTTGCTTGCCAATTCGCACGTGATTCATTTTCATGCCTTGGCTGTACTTACCCGATACAATACGCATAAATGCAATACGGTCACGGTGTTTAGGGTCCATGTTGGCCTGAATTTTAAATACAAACCCGGTAAAGTTTTCTTCAGTTGCAACAATTAGTCTGTCTTCGGTTTCACGTGGTAATGGCGTTGGCGCCCACTTAGTTAAACCATCTAACACGTGATCAACACCAAAGTTACCAAGTGCGGTACCGTAATAAACTGGCGAAAGCTCACCGGCTAAAAACAAATCTAAATCAAATTCGTTTGATGCACCAATAACAAGCTCAAGCTCATCACGTAACTGCGCAGCTAAGTCTTCACCAATGGCAATATCTAACTCTGGATTATCAAGGCCTTTAATTGTGCGAACATCTTGAATTTTATGACCTTGGCCCGTTTTATATAAAACAGCTTCATCATTATGAATGTGATAAACACCTTTGAATTCTTTACCACAACCAATTGGCCAAGTAATGGGGGCACAGGCAATATTTAGCTCTGTTTCAACTTCGTCCAGCACTTCCATTGGGTCGCGAATATCACGGTCACATTTGTTCATAAACGTAACAATAGGTGTGGTACGCAGGCGTGTAACTTCCATTAGCTTACGGGTACGGTCTTCTACACCTTTAGCCGCATCAATAACCATTAAGCACGAATCTACTGCTGTTAATGTACGGTACGTATCTTCAGAGAAATCTTCGTGTCCTGGCGTATCAAGTAAATTAACAAGTGCGTCGTTATATGGAAATTGCATTACAGACGTAGTAACTGATATACCACGCTCTTTTTCCATTTCCATCCAGTCAGATTTAGCATGCTGGTTAGAGCCGCGACCTTTTACAGTACCAGCTCTTTGAATAGCTTGTCCGAATAACAATACTTTTTCGGTAATCGTTGTTTTACCAGCATCAGGGTGAGAGATGATAGCAAAGGTCCTTCGCTTATTGATTTCATTAAGAAAATCTTGGTTTGCCATGTATAAATTCTTTTAGTTTGTACACGGATTTGTACACACTTTTGGAAGTACTCTCTTTCAGTTCTTCGCTTGTCAAATCCGTCGTGTTAATCGTAATTGGCCGCTATTTTCGCTGATCTTGACTTTATAAACAATCAATGGTTATCTAATCGGTTACCATTTACTCTCAGCGTGCGCCAATGCTCAGTTGTAGCTGTTTGCAATCGTTGCTTCTTCAGCTCATGAACAACTGTGGCTAAACCACAAATTCCTTCGCTACCAAAAATCGATGATAGCTTGTCGTACTACACCAATGATGGTGCAGTTGCCGTTGATCGGTATTGCAGGGTATTGGGGGTTCAAAGGTTTTAGGTACTTCTGTTCACCGTCAATGACCAACTGCTTAAAGGTTGCTTCTTTCGAATCATCCAAACGCGCAACAACCAATGAACCTGAAGTGCAAGGTAACTCAGGATCAACAACGATCACTGCCCCCTCAGGTATGGATTTTTTCCCGCTTGGATTTTCCATACTGTCGCCTTTTACGCGAAGTGCGAAACAACCCTCATGTGCTTTTCCAGTGACTTCACGCCACTCTTCAGCATCTTCATGGGCAAATCCCTCCGCTATTTCAGTCCAATCACCGGCCTGAACCCAGTTAATGAGAGGAATTCTTCCCTTAATGTCAGGCCCAACTTCTACATTACCGACCCCCAAGCCAATCTCGCCATCACCTGTGGCGAGCCAATGAGCATTCACGCGAAGCGCCTCCGCGATCTGCATGGTGTAACGAGACCTAGCCGATTTACCAGAGCAAATCTGGCTGATCGACTGCTGTTTGATACCAATGCGACGAGCCAACTCAGACTGAGTCACCCCAGTAAGCTGCAAGGCATGGTTTAGTCGTTCGGATAAAGTTTTCATAAGCCCGTATTCTACAAATAAAACTGTAGCCTTTCAACAATTTTAACTGTTGACTAATCTACAGTTTAAACTGTAAAACTCAATCTTGTAACAGTTATTATTGTAACAGGTGACGGTATGGAAGTGTTCAACACGACACAAAAACATCTCCGCCGTGCCATTGACTTGTTCGGCGGGCAATCAGCATTAGCACGAGCCATCAACTCAAAACAGCAAAACGTCTGGTTTTGGTTGAATAAATCAGGGCGTGTTCCCGCTGAATTCGTTTTACCCATCGAACAAGCTACGCAAGGACAGGTAATGTAAATACCCCATTTAGAACACAGTCATCTCGTAGAATATTTATGCCGCATTTCGGTACTCAAACGGCGTCATATCATTGAGTGAATCGTGCGGTCGTTGATGCATAACTCAATCCAATCTTCGGCTATTTGCTTCACTTCATTCAGGTTGTTGAAGATGTAGCCGTCGAGTACATCGTCACGATAAGTTAGGTTGAACCGTTCAATGTATGCGTTTTGATATGGGCAGCCGGGCTTGATGTAATCAATCATAATGTCATGTGCTTTTGCCCAATTCACAAACACTTCCGAGGTGAATTCGCTGCCATTATCAACTCGAATTTTCTCAGGGTAAGCGTGTCACTCAGCAAGTTGGTCAAGATAGCGTATGACGCGCAGCGACGACATGCTGGTCGCAATATCGATACCTAAAACTTCGCGATTAAAGTCGTCAATAACGTTAAATGTGCGGAACCTGACTTTGTTGTGCAAGCTGTCGCTCATAAAGTCCATTGACCAGGACTTACTCCAGTGCATTTGGAGCAGCTCTGGAATGCGATTGGGTAGTCGCTTTTTACCTTTGCGTCGCAGGTTCAGTTTTAACTTAGTATAAACGCGATAAACTCGTTTGTGGTTCCAGCGGTTGCCTATAGCTTACGAAGGCGTTTGAAGCACTTCGGGAAGCCCCACCGATGGTGCCTTTCGATTAAAGCATTCAAGGCATCAATGATTTCGTCATCATCGTTCAATTTCGGCTAGTAATAGTAAGCAGTGCGACTGATACCAACCACATCACAGCTCTATTACAACGCTCGCCTTATACTGCACCTGCAACTCGCGTGCCCAGACTTTTCGTTCTGCCACAGGTGCTAGAGCTTTTTTTATGATGTCTTCTTGCATCTGTGACTTGAGGCTCAACTCAGCATACATCTGCTTAAGCCGACGGTTTTCTTCCTCAAGCTCTTTTAAGCGGCGCACATACGACGCCTCCATGCCGCCGTATTTTTCGCGTCATTTATAAAACGTTGAATTACCGATACCGTACTTACGGCAGATATCTTTCACCGGCATACCGGCTTTGGCCTCTTTTAAAATCGCCACAATCTGGCTTTCTGTCATGCGTTTGCTCATCGTAAAACTCCTTTGTTTTAGTTTAAAAGAAATTCTACGAGTGAGCTGTATTATTATACGGGGTAGCTACACTAACAATCGGTGTAAAAACTCCGATAAAAAGTATGATTAAGCCGAACACTTGTTTTGTGTTCATGAGTTCTCCTTTTTGTATCGCTAACGCCTGAGTTAAACCGCGCCGCGAACCGGCGTCGGCTTGAACGAATTGTTAGTCTTGCTAGCCAGGTAGCTTTGCCGCAAGTACATCAACGCTTTCGATGGACGGGGGCTCGGAGAACAACTCACCTGCCTTTGCCATCAACGCGGCTGCGACCTTGCCGGAGAGATGGGCCTGGCGACCCGCGTCATCCGGGAAAGCATCAAAGATTCCGAAAGTGCTTGGTCCAAGGCGAATGCCAAACCACGCAGTGGTGGCAGGCTCCTCATTGACGATGGGAAGGCCACTCATAAGGAAGCTCTCAACCTCTTTCTCTTTTCCGGGTTTCGCTTCAAGGCGAACGAACAAGGCTACTTTGACCATGGAATATCTCCTGTTGTTAAAACGACATCACGATATGCGATGTTCTCTTGTAAGCTTAGCTGGTAATGCCTAATTTTTCTAGACACCTTCTACCCTTTTAAAATATTCACGCCCAAAGTTGTTTGGCGATACTCTGTCATTTTTCGTATGACGCCGAGTTGGATTGTAAACCATCTCAATATAATGAAACACTGCCTGTTTGGCTTCAGCCCGGTTTGGATAAATACGACGGCGTATTTTTTCCTTCTTTAAATTGCTGAAGAAGCTCTCAGCAACCGCATTACCATGATAGTTACCACGTCGACTCATACTGGCTTTAATATTGTATGCATCGAGTAATTTTCTGAACTGCCGACTGGAATATTGAGAGCCCTGGTCGGAGTGCAAACTGACTTGTTGCTGCGGTTTTCGTCACCAATAAGCGGCTGCAATGGCTTGCATAGCCAAGTCTTCGGGCATTCGTTCGCTCATCGACCAACGAACGATATTACGTGCGAATAAATCCATGACGACGGCTAAAAAAAGAAAGCCTTCATGTGTTTTAATGTAAGTGATGTCGGTCACCCACCATTGATTAGGGTGCTCGACGTTAAATGCGCGATTTAACGCGTTATCGGCAACAATATCGGTCTTACCTCCGTAGTAGCCTCGGGGCGTGTTATAACCCCGCTGCGCACGAATGCCTTCTTTTTGCATTAAGCGTAAGATCCGATCACGGCCACAATATTGGTTGGAGTCACGAAAGTCCATGTAGATATTGCGGTAACCATGAAAGCCACCGCTTTCTATCCAAAACTGCTTAATTTTTTGCGCGAGTTTTTGGTCTTCACGCTCTCGCTTGCTGACTGGCGATTTCAGCCAATCATAATAACCGCTGGGGTGAACGTCTAACGTTCGGCACAAAACTCTCACGGGATAACGTGAACTACAAGATTTTATGAACCGGTACCGTTCTTTGACTCACCGACAAAGAACACCGCGGCTTCCTTTAACAGGTTCCTTTCTTGTTCAACACGTTTCAGCTCACGTCTCAGCCGGGCATTTTCAGCTCGTAAGTCTTGTTCTTCTTCACGCGCTTTTGCTGGCTTTGAAATTTTTTAAGCCATCCATACAGCGTTTTAGTGCTTATACCTAGACGTTCAGCAACATCATTCACACTGTAGCCATGCACTGCGACTTGATTCACTGCTTCTTGTTTAAACTCGTCCGAATATCGGATACTTTTACCCATGATTTACTTCTTATGATCATAGTTACATTTTTACCATAAAAGGGGAACATTATTGGCTCAGCTATTTTAGAAGGGGCACGCCATGCGGGAGGATGCACGGCGAACTGAGGACGAAGCGCCGGCGTGGACAGCGCCGACGGACAATCACTGATCACGAAAACAAAAAGGCCGGCTTGATGAATGCTTCCGAAAAGAATGTGGTTCTACGGCTTAATGAGCATAAGAAGAGCGCATCAAATCCCTGACGGCTATCTGTCAAATTGCATGGGCGTAGCCATGTTCCATCACAGCATTTTATCAGACCGGCGCGCATCTCTTACCGCCAGAAAAATCGGCACACCAATCTGCGAGAACAACGCCAGGGCCCAAAGGGCGTTGCTGACAATCGACGGTACGAGGGGATGAACGGCTAGCACAACCAGCGCCATGACAATGCCGAACAGCCTCAGACCGGCGCTATGGTAAGTGTCGATGGCATCAGCCACAGTTCGACGCAGCGCCCATAGCGAAGCTAAAAAAACCGCAAGGCCGACCGAGCCAAGCGCGGCGTAGCCGGGCGGATAAGGCTCCCACAGGCCGACGTAGACTTCTCCGGCCAGCGCAACGCCAATCGTCACCGCACTCCACAAAATCACGATGTGAGCAAACCAGTATCTCAGCAGCACGGCACTGGTGCGGCTCTTCGGTTTTGCATTGCCGGCGCAGTCGAAATAAGTCCAGGCCAGCGCGAAGAGGGACAAGCCGCCCATGGTCACATTGAACAGCGTACCCGCGCTGACTTTGTAGACGCCCTTGTCGGCCAGTGTGACCACCAGCTTAAAGAAGCCTTCACCCAGCAAAATCAACATCAGAAGGCCGAAGCGCTCCGAGATGTGTCCGAGTTGAGGCACAAAGCGTTCGAAGCGGAGCGTGCCCACGCGCGGCAGCATGTACTGCAGCTGGATTGCTGCCACGCCGGCGGCAAAGACCCAATAGGCGACCGGTGTGGGCAAAAAAGCCGACAGTGCGAACACCCCGGCCAACACGAAAAAATTCCGCCCCTGTTCCTGCGCCAGCGTATTGCCCGCGTTGTCGGTACAGCGCGCCCGCCAGTAAAGATAGGCCGTCAGCGCCCGATTCAACGCATAGCCCAGCGCGAAATACGTCCAGCCTTCACCGCCCACGTCGGGAATTGCCGCCGCGATGGTCATCATCGTGACAATCTTAAGTGCCATCACCACGCGATGCGGCATGTCCGTGGAGATATACAGCGAGTTATAGACCGAACTGTCTGCCCAGGCATAGAAAATCGCCAGGAACAGTCCCGTAAACACCCAGAATCCTTGCCACCCCAGATGATGGGACAGGTAATTCCCCAGAATGAAAATTGTCACTACATGGACCAGATCGAAGAAAAGTTCCACCCAGTGCACGTGGTCGTGGGTTTCATCGACATCCATGTGATGGCGCGGTCGCCGCCAGAGAAGATCGTTAATTACCATACACACCCCCTTTGCCTTATTGTTATGGCGGGGGTTCTACCCCGTTTCTACGGACAGTTTAAAACGTTTGTAAACTACCTGTCTTTATTCGCTACTCTACGTCGTATTCTTAGATTATGAAACCGCTCGATGTAAAAAATATATCGGCACAATGACCGATAGCACTCATGCTCCCCAAAAGCGCCATAAACTGTCAGGTACTGCATCCAAGCTGCTGCGCCTTCAGCAAAGGTTAGCCCTGCTGGTTTGAGTGCTACATATTCACTTGGTACGACAATCTCTTCTGCGTAGCAGCCATTCTGAGAAAGCCCCATCTGAGGGACAATACAAACCTCTTCCCCAAGGCGTAAATGATTTACCTCTTCCCCGACTTCAATGACTACCCCGGATGCTTCATAGCCGATTCGCAAAGGGAAGTCGGCCTTTTCTATAGTGGCCTCGCCTAAACATGGCATCAGCACGATTGAGCCCAACAACTTTGACCGCAATACGTACATCAGTGGCCTGCAAACTTGGACTCGCCAGCGAGTCAATAGTTAATACCTCGGGACCACCTAATTCATGGAAACGAGCAGTTCGAATTAGTTTTCTTGGGCTCTTATGCATCCTCAACAATAACCTTTTAAACGGAGTCAAGCTTTCAGAGAGTTAATTGTTTTAATATTCTCACTTCGTTCCGATGTATAGGGCGGTATAGAGTATGTACCCACAACATGTGCTACTAAATCACTCACCCCCTCAGAGTACAGAGAAACCTCCCCAACCACGAGAGTACGGCCGACTTTTATCAGAGAACATTCCGCAATGATTCGCTCATTTGCCGATGGCTTACGTAAGAAGTTGATGTTAAGGCTAGTTGTTACTGCCAATGGCACGATGCCAATTTTACCAAGTATCGCCACATAAATTGCCACATCAGCCACACTCATTAAAACAGGCCCCGAAACCGTTCCGCCAGGACGTAATTCATCCTGACCTACATGATGAGATACAGTCGCTCCACCGTTGCTCACTGCTTCCACAACGCATTTGCTTTGTGGAAACTCCGATTTCATGAAAGCGATAACTTCTTCTTTTGTAGCTGTCATTGAGACTCCTTAAATATTTATTCACGTTTATAGGCACCTGGTGAAGCGTTACTCCAAAACTTCTATACCCTATTGTGAGCCTAGTTTCTCTTCCACCAATGCAAAGCCCTGACTTTCGTAAAGATATCGAGCTGCATTAAGCCCTGAAAAAGTCCATAAGTTGATTTGGACGAAACCCTGAGCATCGGCAAAAGCTAATGCAGAATTGAGAAGCTGTTTACCTAGTCCGAAACCTCTTAAAGAGTCGTCCACAATGAACCATCGTAAATGTGCTCGATTATGCCCAAGTTCTTCACCATCAATGGCAGCAGAAGCTGGAATTTTATCGTCCCGTTTGATCGTCCAAATCTCATTGCATGGGTTATCTAGCCTTCCAATAAATTCCGCCATGCTACTCGCCACTGAACATGCAAATTCCCGACCAAAATCAGCCACTGTCGCGTAATAATGGGCATGCATCTCCGTAACACGTGCAATCAAAATGAATGTCCCTAATCTGATCGTAAGATTCTGATTTAGTTCATTCGATTTCCGCAACAAAGCTCACGCTAATTATTATCAGGCACTGACTGAGTCGAGAGACCAGCGGAAGCTACGAACTGTTAATCAAGTTCGACCACTATTTTACCAATCTGCTGATTTGACTCCAGATAATGATGCGCTGCTACTATCTCTTCAAATTTAAAGCTTCGATCAATGACAGGCTTGAGTGTTCCCTTGGATAAACCCGAGTGGATAAATTGCTTTGCTCTGCGAAAACGCTCGATGTCTTTTATAACTTCAGTAAACACATATCCCCTAACTGTCAGACTTTTACGAAGTGCTATTTTTAAGGGAAAAGGAGTTGTTTCGGGACTTAATGCTCCGTGTACTATTATTGTTCCTTCAGGGCTCATTGCTTCAGCAATTTCAGCTATCTGCGGCCCACCGACAGCATCAAATGCGATTTTTAAATTGTTTTCTCCCAAGATGCTTATCAAGCTATCCAGCAGCGGTTCTTCTTGGGTTGCAATCACATGGGCCGCGCCAGCCTTGAGCACAGCAGCCTTTTTAGCTCCTGTTTGAGTTGTAGCGATAGGGATACCCCCTAGAGCATTCACAATTTGAATCGCAGCCAATCCAACACTGCTCGATGCGGCGGTTATCAGTACTGCATCGCCTTTTTGCACGTTAGCAATTTCGACCAAAGCGCCATAAGCTGTCAGGTACTGCATCCAAGCTGCAGCACCTTCAGCAAAGGTTAGCCCTGCTGGTTTGAGTGCCACATATTCACTTGGTACGACAATCTCTTCTGCGTAGCAGCCGTTCTGAGAAAGCCCCATCTGAGGGACAATACAAACCTCGTCCCCAAGGCGTAAATGATTTACCTCTTCCCCGACTTCAATGACTATCCCGGATGCTTCATAGCCGATTCGCGAAGGGAAGTCAGCCTTTTCTATATAGCTGCCTCGCCTAAACATGGCATCAGCACGATTGAGCCCAACAACTTTGACCGCAATGCGTACATCAGTAGCCTGCAAACTTGGACTCGCCAGCGAGTCAATAGTTAATACCTCGGGGCCACCTAGTTCATGGAAACGAACAGTTCGAATTAGTTTTCTTGGGCTCATATGCATCCTCAACAATGACTTTTTAAGTAATTACAACAATGACTTTTTAAGTAATTACAACAATGACTTTTTAAGTAATTACAACAATGACTTTTTAAGCAATTACATCAATAACTACTTTACCCATGGACCCCAACTCTACAGCATTATGTGCATCCATTGCCGTGTCAAGGGAGAAGCGTAACGGATCGAGTATTGGCTTAATTTGTCCAGCTTCAACTAGAGCCGTAATTTGCCGCAGAATGTCACCATGATGTTTGCGCCCCTCTCCGCTGAGCTGTGGGTGTAACACAAAAATCGCTGACAATGTTGCAGAGCGTAATGACGACGGTGCCAGGTTATGTGAGCTGAATGCAGCACAACTTAAAATATGTCCATAATGTGCAATGATACCTAATGAGGCATCGAGTACAGAGCCACCGACAGTGTCGTAAATGATATCGAATCCTTTGCCTTGGGTGTATGCGTCCACGTAGTCAGCAGGGCTTACAGTGTGATAATCAATCGGCGTGGCACCAAGCGCCTTGACCAGTTCTTGTTTTCCAGTCGATGCAGTGGCATAAACGTCGGCACCTAAGGCCTTAGCAATTTGCACAGCTACATGCCCAACTCCGCCAGCTCCACCTTGGATAAGGACTTTCTGGCCCGCTTTAACATTCGCCTTGTCAACCAAACCTTCCCAAGCGGTAAGTGTAACCAGAGGTAAAGCCGCAGCTTCACGCATGGACAAATTTTTCGGTTTGAGAGCAAGTAACTCAGCATCTACGTTGGCATATTCAGCCAATGAGCCTTGCAATCCTCGCACTCCGCCAGTCAGACCATAAACTGCATCGCCTACTGCAAAGTCGGTGACGCCGTCGCCGATAGCAACAATTTCTCCAGCTAAATCGGTGCCAAGTACTGCGGGTAATTCCGGCATGGCATAAGGAGCGATACCTTGGCGGATCTTGTAATCAATAGGATTGACTCCACTTGCAAATATTTTTACTTGCACCTGACCTGCTGATGGAGAGGGTAAGTTAATCAGGGCATCCCGGAATACTGTACCCTCTTCGTAGCTATCTAATACCAAAGCACACATTTGTCTGTTTAACGCTGTCATCAATAACCTCACAAACTGAATATTCAGCGGGTGGTTAAATCACCCGCTGGTTAATAGGTCTTTTATTAAACGAATTAAAACTCTTGAACAGTTGGGCGCAGAACAATCTCGTTGATATCCACATCCGCAGGCTGCTCAATTGCGTATGCGATAGCACGAGCAACAGATTCAGATGGAATTTCATTTTGCTGATAAAAATCTTTTACAAAGGCTGCACCCTGAGTATCTGAACTTCCATGTTTTAAATCAGATTCGATTGCACCTGGTGAAATGATTGTTGAACGAATTTTACCCCCAACTTCATGGCGTAAGCCTTCGGCAATAGCGCGAACAGCGAATTTCGTTCCGCTATAAACCGTGCCGCCGGGACTGAATACTTTGATACCCGCTACGGAAGAAATATTGATAAAGTGGCCTGTTCCCTGAGCCTGAAAGATCGGAAGCGCTGCGGCTACTCCATACAGCAGACCTTTAACGTTGATGTCAATCATGCGATCCCATTCGTCAACTCGAGTCTCAGCTAACGGTGCAATAGCCATTAACCCTGCATTATTAATAACCACATCAACTTTACCGAAGCGCTCCTGTGCAAGATTTACAAGGGCCTTGACTTCGTCCTGGCAAGTCACATCTGTCGCTTGAACCGCAACTTTTCCGCCTGCTGAGCGAATGTCAGCAGCAATAGCTTCAAGCTTCTCGATACGGCGGGCACCTAACACTACTGACGCACCAAGACTGGCCAGATATCTTGCTGTTGTTTCGCCTAAACCGCTGCTACCACCGGTGATAACAACGACTTTACTGCTGATGTTGTTTGCTAAAACACTGCTCATAGTTAATATCCTCAAATCAGTTGAATGAATGACTCTGTCTAAATATCAAACAAATTATTACTTACCTTCAGAAATTAATAAATGGAAAAGTTTTAATTTCACAATTCCTAAAAATGGAATAGTATTAATGTATTCATATCAAAACTGAATGTGACTGTGATGCTTAACAGATTAGAAATGCTCCGGATATTTTGTACTGCTGCTGAGTCTAGCAGCTTTAAAGAAGCGGCTAACCGTCTGGGAATTTCTCCTCAGGCAGTGACACGAGCAGTGAAGGAGTTAGAGCGATTGCAAGGGGAGCTTTTATTTCATCGAAATACTCGACACATACAAGTGACCCTAGTTGGAGAAAAATTTGCTGTGATAGCAAAAGAACGCCTGCGCGCTGTAGATGAATTGTTTCAAACAAGCGCCCCTAACTCGGGTAATGAATTACAAGGGCGGGTTCGTATCGCAGCGCCTGTTGGTTTTGGTCATAAATGCTTAATGCCAGTATTACTGGAACTCTCAACAATACATCCTCAACTGGATATAGACCTGACACTTAGTGACGAACGCGTTGATGTAGTTGACGAAAAAATAGATATTGGGATTCGTATCGGCTTCATGAGAGATAGTCGATTTATTGCCCGCCAGCTCACCAAAATTAATATGTATGTCGTGGCTTCGCCTGAGTTAATAAATAGAGTGGGAAAGCCTGCGTCTATTGAAGATCTAAACCACTTGCCGGCTACAGGGTTAGTAGATCGCAATACGGGAAAGCTTTGGCCATGGATTTTTTCCATGGACAGACAGTGGACCCCATCCATAACACGTTTTCGAAGTGCCGACACCGAAGCTGAATTAATGGCTATACAAAATGGACTGGGGTTTGCTCAAATTCCTGACTTTTTGGTCCAAGACTTATTACGCCAAGAGAAACTTGTGAGAGTGTTAGAAGAAGTCGAGCCTGTGCCTTGGGAGTTATATATTTATCGCCCTCAACGTGGTCCAGTACCACAACGTATTCGATTGGTTTTTGATCACTTGGTGTCAAGATTGAGTGGCCGCTAATGGCACATAAGTAATATTCATAAAGTGCGAATACTACATTAGCTCACTTTACTGCAAAAACCGTAACCAATGTCTTCATTGAGTCACCAGGAATCATAACAAAGTGCATTTTGCTACTAGCATGCTGCCATGTTCTGAATCGTCGGAACAGGATTCACATCAAATGCGCCTGCCAAGCCCTGAACTTACTTGTTTTTCGCGAACGGACAAGAAGAGCTTGCCACAAATGGCTTTGATACCACTATTCCTAACAATGTGAAAATCTGGGCTCGCAGGTCGCTTGGTATTGAGATGGAACACTGGTCTATGCATGACCTTCGCAGAACGATGCGAACGCGAATGTTAGCCATCACGACGCAAGAAGTTGCCGAGTTGATGATTGGCCACAGCAAAAAAGGGTTGGATGCTATCTACAACCAATATCAGTACCTGGATGAAATGCGTCATGCTTACGACGTTTGGTATCAACAACTAGAAACCATCATCGAGCCGACAGGCTTTCCATTCAACTGGCGTTTCGGACAATAAAATAAAAGAAAGAGGCTCAATCCTCTTTCTTCTCATACTCTTCTAGGTCTTCAATGTGCCACAGCTTGTTTCGTGTATTTCGGTTGATACGAGGTTGCGGCAAGCTGCCATCTTTTATTCTTCGCCAGAGCGTTGTATAGCTAATGTGGTAACGAGCCATCACTTCGTAAGATGTTAGAAAAGGGGTTACCTGGTGCGCTACTGCTGTCATCTGCATTCTCCTGAAAATCAATGTAAAGCTATCATCGCCTGATTCATCACTTGTTGATGGTCAGAAAGATGCATGATTTGTTCAGAAGATCAGCCTTATCAAGACACCGGTATCATTGTGCAGTTTACCAAATTTCCAGTTTACGGCGAAAAGCGCCGTAAAATCGCATTAAGTTAAACCATCTTTATCGATATGCACGCTCTAGCTACTAGGAGTTCAGCGTAGCGGTATACTTCGTAAGTGCATTTCGATGGCTTCAATCACTGACTTAGTGAGGGGTAAATGCGCTTTTTCTTTCGCCCATACCTCATGGAAGCCTGCTACAGTTTGCTTTGCAGTATCTAACACCAATTTTTCTGGCAACATGGCTTTAGCCGCTAAGTGTGATAGCTCATCCAGCGTGAAATCGCTGAATCTCTTGCTACGGCTCACCTTAAGCGATGCACTATCATCTGGGATATAGGGAATGGTTGAAACGAAGTCATAAGCAGGCGCAATAGACGCTGTGCGCTTATCTTTGTAGATCACAGACCAATTCTTCAAATGCATATCAGCATTACCAATTAGAGTATTGAACACCAATCGGCGAGTAAATTCAGCAATGTCTTCGTCTTGCCCTTCAATACCGATAACATGAGCAATATTGCGCATACTGGCTTTTTTGTATTTATCTTGAGGATAAACACCAAACACTTGCGCAAAGTCTTCAATGTGAACAGCTTGACCATCTGCACGGTCAAAACGCTTAATCACAAACGCACTGTCACCAAATTTGCCAATGCCATTGGGGATATTAGCAATCCGATTAATAGGGAGTAGCTGCGTTTCTGGCACGTCCATTCCCAACATTCGAGCCAGTTCCATCATCGAATATTCATTTTCTGGCACAGCTTCAAACCGAGACGACGGTAATTTTACAATCCAAGAGCCACCTTGACCGGTTGCTGGGATCGTCAAACCGCCATTTGCCTGCTGCACAGCTGAAAACTTCAACTGCACTCCCGCTAATGAAAAACGCATTGGCCCATCTGTTTTCGTCTCATCTTCTATGTCTTGATGCACATTAGGTGGTAAGGCTTCACCATCTGCTGGCTCAACCGTGATTGCGCCTGCCAAATCCTGTCCCAGTACCCACAATAAAAAAAACTCCCGCGCTGAATTAACACCGGCACGCTCTGCTAGGTAATTTCGCATGGTTTCTTCTGGCAAAAGGTTAGAGAAAAACGGGGTTAACTTAGTTTGGGTCGGTTTGAAGCTAGTCAGCAAGCCTCCTAGCGAATCTTTAAATCCAAGTCCTAATACAGGACGCGATTCGTCATGAATGTACGAATCCATAAAGGCAAAAAGCGTTCTGTCATTGCCCACGTTGGTGATCGTTGCAATGGGTTCACCGTAAAGCAAAACGTTGAGCGTAGAGACATGGTTAGTCATCGTCGCCTTCCTCTAACTGATATGCGGGCGACATTGGCTCACTCTCATCGCTGATGCCGTTAATACCTTGGCCACTTTGAATGATCGACTTGATGGCAGGTACAGATTTTTTAGGCGCAACAAATAGCTCTAGGTCAAGTACACGGGCAAGAGCTATCAAACTGGATATTCTTAAATCAACACCGCCAGACTCGATTTTCGAAATATGGCTTTGCGGCACACCCGAACGCGCGCTCAGCTCTCTTTGACTAAAACCTTTACGTACCCGAGCTTCTCGAAGGCCTTCTAGTATCTGCTCTGTTACATAGCTCATTTCGATACACCTTAATACATCACTGAAGAAATATTATATACCAAACTATATCATACCAACTCAAAAAGCACAAAGTTGATTAGCTATTGCATATCAACAGCCATGAACTGATACACAATTACATATAATTAAGGCAAAGATTTTTATCATCAACAAAAGAGCGATACTCCAGCTGATAATCGCGAACAAGCGCATCAAATCCCCTAAGTACTTTTGTCGCTCAGCTCATATACAACAAGGTCTACAGAAGAAATCGCGTCAAATAACCGAAGGATAAGTGCAACAAAAAGGAAGTTTGTACACAGTTACAGGAAATTTTGTACACACAGGCCGAAAAACAAGTGCAAAATGATGGTGTAAACAGCAACTAAATTTGAAGGTAAGTCTGATATCTCAATTAGAAATAACCGTATTGGTTCGCTTCAAGCATCTTCAAAAACAAACACTAGAGCAAAAATTACACCAACAATAAATCCCTTAATTAAATTTTGTAATTTGGCACAGAAGAAAACATTTACCAAAAAAAGAGACTCTTTTTAACGGTAGTACTTTTTACGTCAAACCCAGTAACGACAAGGCCTACAGCCAGGTTTGTATCATGGAATTTTCGCCAAAGACCTCTAAAACGGAATTTGTACTCAAGTTTGTACACACTTTCCGAGGTTACGCTTGAACATCATTGAAAAGCAAAGAAACGAGAAAAAGACAAAAAGCCTTTAAATTCAGTACGTAGAGATGTGATTGTGGTGTGCAATGAAAGGTGGTTTTATGCGTTGAAAGGCTGGGCGGCATCAGGATGCGAGATGATAGCAAAGGTCCTTCGCTTGCTGATTTCATTGATAATAGTCTGGTCTGCCATTGATAAATTCTTTTAGTTTATATGCGGGGTTGAATGCATTTTAATAAGCGTCTGCGAGTAAACCCGTTATGTTGATCGTAATTAACTACTATTCTCGCTGATTTTCACGTTGCAAACAGCTGATAATAAAGCGTCAATAGTTGATTTTTTAATAATGGCAATTGTAACAGGAGTCGGTATAAAAGTGTGCTATCTACTTAAAAATATCTTAGCTTTAAAATAAATGTGTACAGCAAGCGATATTTAAACGACTTACAATTTAGTCGTAGATCGTTTAAAGAAAAATGAGTAGTTACTTAACAACATCAATAGTAGGTACAACCGACATTCCAACACGTAGTTGACTAAGTAAAGGCTGCTTAGCATCTAAACTAATCTTTACCGGTAGGCGCTGCGCTATTTTAGTAAAGTTGCCTGTTGCATTATGTGCACCAATAGTGGAGTAACTTGCTGGACTTAGACTGTCAACGTGTCCTTTTAATGTCACGCCTGGCAATGCATCAACTTTAGTTATTGACTTTAAAAGATGTAAAACTATGTAAGTTTTTAAACACTGAATTGATATTATTCAGTGTGATTTGTTAAATTTAAATAACTTAAACATAAAAAAAAGAGCTAAAGATCATGCAACTAATGATTGTAATTTAGCCACCAAGACCGCTATAAGCTTGTGTAATCAGGTCGTAACGCATATTATTGGCAGATTGCATGGAGGATAAGTCGTTTGGTCATGAAAACCAGTAAGTTAAGTATAAGATTATTATGGTATATAACACCTCTTGTTATTCTGCCACTGCTATTTTTAGGTGGCTTTACGCTCACCAATGTCACTAATTCAACACAAAAACAAGCTGATTTAATAATGAGCCGTTTTGTTGAGCAACAACAGCAAAAAATATTCAACTATATCGACTCTTTTCACTCTACTGCAAAACTACTTTCAAATTCGCCAGTACTTAGTGACTTTTTAGCAAACGATATTAGTGCCAACGGTAATTACACCCGAAAACTTGGCGCGCTTATGGATGTATTTGCCAGTTACAGCGAAGCTTATCCAGATATAATTAGCATTAATTTAGTTTCAGCAAGTGGGAAAAGTGATGCCTACTACTCTAATAACCTAACAACAGCGCCTAAAAGCTATCCATTTTTTAATCGAGTATTGCAAAGTAATTTAAGTACACAGCAATTTATGATTCAAAAGGACGATGGCACCACGAGCTTATATTTCATTCAACGAATTGACAGCGTTGATTACTACTTGAAACGTCCACAGCAGCTTGGTTTTATTGTAATACATATAGAGCCTTCAATACTCAACTCCAGTATTTTAGAAGCGCCATATAACAACACACTTAATTTAATGTTGACCAAAGACGGGAAAATTTTATTTAGCTCCGACTACAACATGCGCGGCCAATACATAAGCGAATATGAACTTAACCAAGTACACGATCTTGCCGATATAGGCATGCTTTCTACCATTGAACTCTCAAGCATAGATAAAATAGAGCGTATGATTTTTGCCGTACAAATGCCCGGTGGATATTATTACGTTTCAACCATTCCCAAAGGTGTGCTTTATCAATCTGGTAAAGCCATAAGCTTAATAACAGGCTTAATTGTTATTATTTCGATAATCACCCTGCCAATATTAATTTTTATAGTGGTACGTAATTTATTACTTAACCCAATTGAATTATTAGGTGCTGCAAGCCACCGTGTTGGTGATGGCGATTTGTCGGTGCACTTACCAGCTCATACAAATGACGAAGTGGGTGTTTTGTTTAACGACTTTAACCACATGGTTAATCAAATTAGACACTACC
The DNA here is from genome assembly GCF_015864495.1 of Pseudoalteromonas sp. SWYJZ98. Lineage (NCBI taxonomy): Bacteria > Pseudomonadati > Pseudomonadota > Gammaproteobacteria > Alteromonadales > Pseudoalteromonadaceae > Pseudoalteromonas > Pseudoalteromonas sp. SWYJZ98. Next base: position 28,719 of record NZ_JADYXA010000001.1, read on the forward strand.
AGCAGCAGCTTGAAGAATATAAACACCACCTTGAAGATAAAGTAGAAAGTCGTACTAAAGCACTTGAAGCCATGAACAGCCAACTAGAGCTTGCAATTGGCCAAGCCGAGCAAGCTAATCAGCTTAAAAGTCGTTTTTTAGCTAATATGAGTCACGAAATACGAACGCCACTTACGGCTATTATGGGCTTTACAGAGCAATTACTCCACAACGACAAAGTAGCCAACGACAAACAACATCTAAGCACTATTTTACGTAATTCAAAACACTTACTAGAATTAATAAATAATATACTCGACTTATCTAAAATTGAAGCTGAAAAGCTAGCTGTCGATTTGTCTGCGTTAAACGTAGTGCAGCTTGTGCATGACATTGAATCAATTATTCAACCACTGGCACAAGAAAAACAATTAACCCTTAATATTGATTACCAACTGCCGCTACCTCGCACCATTTATAGTGATGTGACCCGCTTAAAACAAATACTTATAAATATTGCAAATAACGCTGTTAAATTTACCGAAAATGGCAGTGTGTCTATTTGCGTGCATTATTTACAAGCAAGTCAAAAGCTAGAATTTGTAATTAAAGATACCGGCATTGGTATGTCTGAGCATCAAATAGAGCGTGTGTTTAAACCGTTTGAGCAAGCCGATGCCACAACCACACGTCGTTTTGGTGGTACAGGCCTTGGGTTGTGTATTTCTAAAAATTTAGCACTGTTACTTGGTGGCGATGTAACGCTTGAAAGTGAAGTTGGCGTTGGTAGCCGCTTTACAATTAGGGTGTCGTGTCAGTTATCTGATGATCAACCAATGCTTGAGTTTTTAACGCAAGAAAGCCAGTTAATACCAGAGAAAGACCCTCTCTTATCGTTTGCGACCAATAACTTTGAGGCTAATATTTTAGTCGCTGAGGATAACCCTGATAACCAACTATTAATTAAATTATTACTGCAAACTTGGGGCCTTGAACCCGATATTGCTAGTAATGGCGCACAAGCTGTAGAAATGGCACTCGTTAATGACTACCAGCTTATTATAATGGATATGCAAATGCCTGTAATGGGCGGATTAGAAGCGACTAAAATGCTTCGTCATGCAGCATACGATGGCCCCATTATTGCCCTTACTGCTAATGTTATGAACCACGATATAGGTACTTACCTAGAAGCTGGTTGCAACAAAGCACTCGCTAAACCTATTGATAAAGATGCTCTGGAAAATGTACTCGTAAGCTACCTACATCTTGAAAAGGATAATCAAAATAAGTGGGACAGCTTATTAAAAAGCGAAAAGTTTCAGCAAATTACTGATAACTATTTAGCCAACTTACCTACTTATTTAGAAGAAGTTAAAACTCTGCAACATTGTAATGACTGGGAAGCATTAAGAAGTATAGCGCACAGTATTAAAGGTAGTTCTGGGTGCTTTAATTTTGATGAAATTTATCACAGCGCTGCGGCACTTGAAGAAAATTTAAAAAGTAACAATAAAGTGCCAAGAGACGAGCTAGTAAATAAATTAATAGCAGCCATTGAGCAAGCAATTAGTGGCAAAGTAACCTAAAAGAAAACTTACAAAATAGTACAAGTTCGGTGTGTTAGTGCTCTATGCTTAAAACGCTAACCACCGACTTTAATTATGAAAAGTTTAAACCTAATGCCATGCCCATTAAAATAGCGTCTTCAAAGCCATTTTTGGCCGGATTATCACTTGGATAGTAGTTTTTTCGCACTGACATCTCTGTAAAGCCAGCGTTCTCGTATAGCGCAATAGCCCGCGTATTAGATTCACGTACTTCTAAAAAGAGGTTTTCAGCATTTTGCTGTTCACCATATTCAATAAACTGGGCTAACAACTGCCTTGCAATACCCTTACCCTGGTGGCTTGGTGTTACACAAATATCCATAAGCGTAAAATCAGGCCCTGCTTTTTCACCAATATAAAAACCAATCATGCTCACCTCATCAAATGCGGCAACATTAAAATAGCGCCCGCCTATACACGAACTCATTGTATTTAAAGTCCACGGATGGCTATGACATGCTGTTTCGATAGCCATTAATTGAGGTATTGCAGTTTCATCTACTGATTTAAAGTTTATCAAGGTGTTCACTCATTAAAGCCCATAAAGCACGCTTCTCAGAGGCGTTGAGCTGTGGGGTTGGCAATGTAAGCTGATTGTTGTTTAATTGCATCTCACTACCCTGTACAACGCTATTTATAATAATAGCCCCTGCACTGAGCTTAATGTCTGCAAATAGTTGCTCATTTATCGTTAAAGAACTAGCTGTCGTGCTTTGCGATAAAGTATCTGCTTGGTCATTTGTTTGAGAACAATAATGCTGATTGAGTTCAAGATTTTCTATATCAAAAATAGCTGCGTAACGTGGATGCATAACAACTCAGTAGATTAGACATTTGAACAATATAAGAAGTAATAAAAACGATGTAAAGAAGAAATGGCAGGGGCGGAGAGATTCGAACTCCCAACCATCGGTTTTGGAGACCGCTGTTCTACCAATTGGAACTACGCCCCTGCAATGACGACGAATTATAGAGAAGTTTCGCCAAAGGTAAAGAGAAAAATCACTCTTTTAGTTCAACTGCTTTTTAAATAAACAAAACGGCGAATTAGCATGCTAATTCGCCGTTTTTTAATCACTTAAAATTAGTTAATTAAAACTAAAATTAATTATTCCCATTCGATAGTTGCAGGTGGTTTACCTGAAATATCGTAAACTACACGAGAAATACCATCTATTTCGTTAATGATACGGTTTGAAACCACACCTAAAAACTCATATGGTAAATGTGACCAGCGTGCTGTCATAAAGTCGATTGTTTCTACACAACGAAGTGATACAACCCAATCGTACTTACGTGCATCGCCCATAACCCCTACCGATTTAACTGGTAAGAATACAGTAAACGCTTGGCTTACTTTATGATAAAGCTCAGCTTTGTGTAGCTCTTCGATGAAAATCGCATCTGCGCGGCGTAGTAAATCACAGTACTCTTTTTTGATTTCGCCAAGTACACGTACACCTAAACCTGGTCCAGGGAAAGGATGACGGTAAAGCATGTCGTACGGTAAACCTAGCTCTAGACCAATTTTACGTACTTCATCTTTGAATAATTCACGCAATGGCTCAACAAGGCCCATTTTCATGTCATCTGGTAATCCGCCCACATTGTGGTGAGATTTAATAACATGCGCTTTACCTGTGGCAGATGCCGCAGATTCAATGACGTCAGGATAAATTGTACCTTGTGCTAACCATTTCGCATTTTTAAGCTTTTTGGCTTGCTCATCAAATACATTAATAAACGTGTGACCAATGGCTTTACGTTTATCTTCTGGGTCTGACTTACCAGCTAAATCATTTAAAAACTGCTCTTCAGCTTCAACTTTTACAATGTTTAAGCCAAATTTATTACCAAACATGTCCATCACTTGCTGACCTTCGTTTAAACGAAGTAAACCATTATCAACAAATACACATGTTAGCTTTGCGCCAATTGCACGGTGAATAAGCATAGCCACAACTGATGAATCAACACCACCAGAGAGACCTAAAATAACTTCGTCATCACCTACAGTTTCTTTAATACGCTCAATAGCATCATCAATGATTTTTGCAGGAGTCCATAATTTTTCACAGCCACAAATATCAATAGCGAAACGCTCAAGCAAACGTAACCCTTGATGAGTATGCGTTACTTCTGGGTGAAATTGTACGCCGTAAAAACGCTTTTCTTCGTTAGACATTGCAGCATGTGGACAAGTAGATGTTTTAGCTGTTGTTGTAAAATCAGCTGGAATGTCCATTACTTTATCGCCATGACTCATCCATACGTCAAGTATGCCGTTGCCGCCATCAGTAATATGGTCTTCAATTGCATCAAATAATGCACAGCTGCCTACTTTTTCAACTTGTGCGTAGCCAAACTCTTTTTTATCAGAGCTGTGTACACTTCCACCAAGTTGAGCTGCCATTGTTTGCATACCGTAGCAAATACCTAGCACAGGCACGCCTGCATTAAATACATACTCAGGAGCGCGCGGGCTGTTTTCAAGTGTTGTTGATTCTGGACCACCAGAAAGAATAATACCTTGTGGGTTGAACTCGCGGATTTGCTCTTCAGTCACATCCCATGCCCAAAGTTCACAGTAAACACCAATTTCACGCACACGACGGGCGATTAATTGAGTGTATTGTGAACCAAAGTCTAAAATGAGAATTCGTGAATCGTGAATATCTTTGCTCATGGAGTATCTCGTAAAGTCTGATGCTAAATGCCGTTTGTTAATGTAAACGACTAAAAAGAGGGCTTGCAAAGCAAGCCCAGTATATTAAATTAATTACGCTGCTTAACCTAAGCGGTAATTTGGTGCTTCTTTAGTGATTTGCACATCATGAACATGCGACTCACCCATACCTGCTGAAGTAACACGTACAAATTGTGGTTTTGTATTTAGCTCTTCAATTGTTGCACAACCCGTTAAGCCCATAGCACTACGTAAGCCACCTACTTGCTGATGAATAATCGTTGCAATAGGACCTTTGTAAGCTACGCGACCTTCAATACCTTCAGGTACTAACTTGTCTGCTTCGTTTGATTTTTGGAAGTAACGATCTGATGAACCTTCTTTTTGATCCATCGCGCCCAATGAGCCCATACCACGGTAAGATTTGTAATAACGGCCTTGGTACAATTCAACTTCACCTGGTGCTTCTTCTGTACCAGCAAGAAGAGAGCCCACCATTACACACGATGCACCAGCAACAAGTGCTTTAACAATATCACCAGAAAAACGAATGCCACCATCAGCAATAACAGGAATGTCGCGACCTTTTAAGCCTTCAACAGCATCTGAAATAGCGGTAATTTGTGGAACGCCACAACCGGTAACAATACGTGTAGTACAGATAGAACCAGGGCCGATACCTACTTTAACTGCATCCGCTCCGGCATCAGCTAGTGCAATCGCACCTTCAGCTGTTGCAATGTTACCTGCAATAATTTGTAAGTCTGGGTACTCTTTGCGAGTTTTAGTAACACGGTCAATAACGCCTTGAGAGTGACCATGCGATGTATCGATAAGTAAAACATCAATACCCGCTTCTACTAATGCAGCAATGCGCTCATCAGTACCTGCGCCAACACTTACAGCAGCACCTACACGTAAACGACCTTGGTCATCTTTACATGCGTCAGGTTTGTCTTGGGCTTTTTGGTAATCTTTTACTGTGATCATGCCTTTGAGTTTAAATTCATCATCAACAACAAGGATTTTTTCAATGCGGTGTTCGTGCATTAAGCCTAAAATTTCTTCGCGTGCTGCGCCCTCTTTAACGGTAACAAGCTTTTCTTTTTTAGTCATAACGGTAGAAACAGGCTGTTCAAGCTTAGTTTCAAAACGCATATCACGACTAGTAACAATGCCTACAAGCACATTATTGCTGTCGGTAACCGGAAAGCCTGAAAAACCTTTTTCGTGCGAAAGCTCAATTGCATCTGCAATTGTTAAATCGGCAGTAACCGTTACAGGGTATGAAACAATACCTGCTTCGTAGGTTTTAACTTTACGTACGTTTTTCGCTTGTTCTTCAATAGTCATGTTTTTATGAATAAAACCAAGACCACCTTCTTGCGCAAGGGCAATAGCTAAACGAGCTTCTGTAACAGTATCCATAGATGCTGAAATAAGCGGCAAGTTAAGTTTGATACCACGCGTTAAGCGAGTTGAAATATTTGCCGTGTGTGGCAAAACAGTAGAATGACCAGGTACTAAAAGTACGTCATCAAAGGTAAGAGCTTCTTTAGCGATTCTAAGCATTTTGGCAACTTCTCACATGTGGATCTAAGATAAGGAATTGCGGCCAAATTTTAACAGCGTTGTTGGCATGAGTAAATAATATTTCGCAAATATTTATGATAATATAGGGTCTATTAGACTTTCAAGGTTAAATTTGCAGCAGTTTGTTAGGTATTTAGGCAAGGCAGAGCCTATGCAGTGTGGTTATTCCCCATAAATAGGCGATAACGTAGCATCAATTCCAAACAAGCGCTGCCCAAAGGGTTCAGCCTAGGGGCGATTAACTCTTTGTTACTCGGTTTTTACTTAGCCCACTAGGTTACAAACCTCGCGCCGCGATTAAATCGCCCCTAGTTTGAACAAATTTTAATCTACAAAGGTCAATAGACCCTTGCTTTATAAATAGTTTTAGGTTGTTTTTTATGTTTTCGAAGCCTTCGCAGACGGTTTACACCGTGTCGCGCCTTAATAGAGAAATTCGCACAATCCTTGAGCAAGGTTTTGCATCTTTAGTGCTCACGGGCGAAATTTCTAACTTTATTACCCCTGCATCCGGCCATTGGTACTTTTCGTTAAAAGACGATAAAGCACAAATTAAAGCCGCTATGTGGCGTGGGAATAATCGCAACCAAAGCTATCGCCCTGCAAATGGCGCGCAAGTTACAGTAAAAGCGCGTGTATCACTTTATGAACCTCGCGGTGACTACCAGCTTATTGTTGAGCATATGGAACCGGCCGGCGAAGGTCAGCTAAAACAAGAATTCGATGCACTTAAAATGCGTTTGGCCGCCGAAGGATTATTTAGCTCTGCGTATAAAAAACCACTTCCGCAAAACATTAATCGTATTGGTGTTATTACCTCTGCAACCGGCGCTGCTATAAAAGATATTTTAACGGTACTTAAACGCCGTGCGCCGCAGCTAGAGGTAATCATTTACCCTGCTATGGTACAAGGCAAAGAAGCACACCTACATTTAATTAATCAAATTGAATTAGCTAATGTTCGTGATGAAGTAGACGTACTTATTTTAGGACGAGGCGGCGGATCACTTGAAGATTTATGGTGCTTTAATCACGAACAGCTCGCACGGGCTATTTTTGAAAGTGAATTACCTATAGTAAGTGCAGTAGGCCATGAAATAGATACAACCATTAGCGATTACGTTGCTGATGTTCGTGCAGCCACTCCATCAGCCGCAGCTGAGCTTGTAAGCCCAAATACGCAAGAGTTACACAACAAAGTAACGCAATTGGTTAATCGTTTATCTAACGCGTTTAAGCACGGTATTGCCGATAAACGCGCATTAGCAACACAGTTACAACACCGCCTTAATTTGTGTCATCCGCGTAATCAGCTTAGTCAAAAATCACAACGTTTGGATGAGCTAAGCATTGCGCTGCAACAAGCTATGCGCAATCGTTTATATCAACAAGAACGCACACTCAATAACTTAACGCCGCGTTTGATGCGCCAATCACCTGATAAAAAACTCGCTTCAGCAAGCCATCAACTCTCGCAATTACAAGCTAGGCTAAACCAAGCTATACAGCATCAGTTACAACAAGCGAATAATAGCTTAGCACTGCAAGCAAGCAGGTTAGACTCGGTAAGTCCGCTTAATGTTTTAGCGCGCGGTTATAGCATCACTAAAACACAGCAAGGAAAAGTAGTTAAATCTGTGGGGCAAATTAAAACAGGCGATGTTTTAGTTACAGAGTTAGTCGATGGCTCTATAGAATCACAAATTATTTAAAGCTCTGTACTTAGCAACATTTTAAGTTCGCTATCGCTCGATGTGGAGGTAGTGCTTTTAAATTGTTGCCAAAACTCTTGTTCCATCAACTTATCGTTTAGCTCTCGCCATTGAGCATTACCAAATGTGTCGTTATCAGTGGGGGCGGCAAGTTCAAATTCACATACTGTTTTTTTACATTTTGCACTAACAACGTCAGGAATAATTGATAAATCAGCTGTTAATAAAAAATCTTGTAATGCCATTTCAGTACGATAAGCCCATTCTTCGTCGCGCGTTTGATTTTCAAATTTATCACGTAAAATCTGCTCAAAATCTGAAGGGCTTCTCATTTTCTTTAAAACACTTTTGAGCGCCGCTTTCTGTTCGGCGAGTTGCTGCTTAAGCTGAGTTACTTGCTCTTCTAAAGGTAGTTCATCAAGCATTTGGGTTTCTGAATTGGTTGTAGGCGAGACTTCAGCGGGCTCTATACTAGCGACTTGCTCAGGTGCTGAACCTGTATTACTCAATACCTCATTACTTTGTTGTTCAGTATGAAGCTTTTTCTGTTTTTCATAACTTGGCTGCGACTTAACAGATTCCGGATAACTTGAAGCTGCATTAAAGTAGCTCCAAGTTAAACCTACACCCGCAATAAACCCAATCCCTAGAGCCAATAAACTATTCTTGTTCATGTTAATTCCTTTTAAGTTTTATTATTTTTAGTTACTTATAACATTGCACTCGTGTGCGATTCGTTTTCAGGCTCAGGATTTGCTAAAAAGTTTTGGTTCATACTTTGCGCCGGACACTCACAATCCGGTCGACCAATAATTTTAGCGGGTACGCCAACAGCGGTTGTGTGTGGTGGAACATTGCTAAGCACAACTGAGCCCGCACCAATTCGTGCGCCCTCACCTACTTCAATATTACCCAGTACTTTAGCGCCGGCGCCAATTAATACGCCTGCTCTAATTTTAGGATGACGATCGCCCTGCTCATTACCTGTACCGCCAAGCGTTACAGATTGCAAAATTGATACGTTATCTTCAATTACCGCTGTTTCACCAATAACAATACCGGTTGCGTGGTCAAACATAATGCCTTTACCCACTTTACATGCTGGGTGAATATCGACCCCAAACACTTCAGAATTACGGCTTTGAATAAAGCGCGCTAGCTCTTTGCGATTTTGTTGCCACAAACAATTAGCCAAACGGTGCGCCTGAATAGCATGAAAACCTTTTAGATTTAATATAACCGTAAGATAGGTTTCTGATGCCGGATCGCGGTCTTTTACCGCTTTAATATCCTCAGCAACAAAAGATAGCATACGGTCACATTTTACAAATGCTTGGTCAAACAGCTCTCGGATAGTGAATGCAGATACCACCGCATCAGCCAACTTATTAGCAACAATAAAGCTCAATGCCGAACCTAAACAATCATGATTTAAAACACATGAATAAACATGACTTGCTAATAATGGTTCACGTTTTACTACATCGTTAGCTTCGTCGCGAAGCTGTTGCCAAATTGCATGACGCATAATACTGCACTGCCTTAAGTTGATATAAAATAGCCTTTTCCCAAGTCTAACGGATTTAACCACTAAGGTGTTAATCCCTTAGTTATTTGTTCTGGTTATTAGGTATAACTGTTTATTAAGTTTCATTATTAAATAATAAAAATGCCCCAGAGCTTTAAGCACTGGGGCATTTTTTATACATTTAAAGATAGTTTAAAAACACTTAAATTATTGAAATACTTTATCGACTTTCATCACTTTAATATTTTTTGCAGGAATTGCTAATTTGTAATCAGCAATTACTTTATCCTCAGCAACCAACTCAGCAGGTTTATTAGTGTTGTAAACCATTGGTGAGGTTTGCTGCGATGCTAAACGTTTTTGCATATCAGCGCCGTCACCAGTAATAAATACATAGTGAACATTGTCTGTTTGTAAGTTTTCTTTAATAACGCGATTAACATCAGCAAGCGTTAGCGTTTTAAGTTTATTAGTTACGTAACTTACAAAGTTATCAGTGTTGTAAAATTCGCTATCAAGCGCGTAACCTAATTGGCGATTTTGACTTGCAACCATTTGCGGCACAAAGTTAATTAAAAAGTTACGCGTAGCTTCAAAATCACCTTCGCTCATACCATTTTTAATGAGCTTATCTAGCTCAAACAAGGCGGTACGTGTTGCAAAGTGCGCATCGTTATTAGAGCGAAGTGGGCGTAACCACACTTGAAATATTTGCTCTGAGCGCCCTAGGTTTGCATCTGGCTTGGTTTGAAACATACCACGTGGAAAGTATTCAATGTATGCGTAATCGCCATAGTTCATGCCGCGAGTTTCACGAATGCGCTCATATAAAAAGCTGTTAGAACTACGGTGCTCACCAAAGTACGAACGCACAAGCCAAAGGGCTGTCCAGTCTTCACTGCTTCTAATTGTATCAATAGGAAAACCAAACGATACAGCAGTCGATTGCGCCGATTTTTCTACAATCGTTGCATGATGACCTTTAAGCACTGGCGCATCAGGAATACTTAAACGGCTTTGCTCACCTTTTGGTAGCGTTGCAAAATCGCTCATCATTTTAGCTTTAAGGTTTGCAGGCACAGCCCCAATTAAGCCAACCGTGAGTTTAGATTGCGTAAGCTCGCTGTTATAAAACGCTTTAACATCATTTAGCGTCAACGCTTCTAAATCCGAAATATCACCGTAGTTGTAACTTTCGTAAGGGTGATTTTTGTAAAGTGCACTGTATAGCACTTCTTTGCCTAGCTCTTCATCGTTAGATGCTTTTAAGCCTGATTTAATACCATCGATCATTTCTTTTTTAAGGCGTTTAAAGTCATCGTCTCTAAAGCCTGGGTTTAATAATTGATCGCTCACAAGTGAATACCACTGCGCTGCATTGTCTTTATGAATACGCCCTTGGAACGACAGCATTTCTTTATCTATTTGATAACCAAAGCTACCTGCAAGCGGATAAAGTGCTTTTTGAATATCTTTATAGCTTGTTGCCTCTGAGCCACCTTGTGCAAGCATTGCAGCAGTGAGCGCTGCAACACCTTTTTTACCTTGAGGGTCGGCAGCCGCGCCGGTATTGAATAAAAAGTTAACATCGATTAATGGCGAGCTATTGGTTTTATCAAGTACTTTAAATACAGGTGCCGCAGGTGCTTGTTCAAGCTTTGCAGTAAGCGCATTTAAATCAACTTCTTGCTCAAAACCTGGGGCTTTATCAAGTGCCGACATTGTTAATGTGGTACGTGCGTTATCAGTAAAGTATTTATTAGCAACGGCTTTAATATCTGCGCTGGTGATGTTATCTGCCGATTTATACAGCTGGTTTATAACCTCAGGATCGCGCTCAAAATGCATGTAGCTGGCAAGGGTTGATGCAATCGCTTGCGACGAATCTAAGCCATTTATAAAGCTATATTTAAGGTTCGATTTTAAATCACTGAGCTTTTGCTCATCAACAAGCTCAGTGCGTGCTTTTGCATAAGTTCGGTTAATGGCATCGCGCGCAGTCGCTAAATCGTCTGCGTTTTCTACTTTAACAAATACGTGTAATAAACCCGGATCTTTAGTCTCTGGGTTATAGGTAAACATTTGGCTGGCAATTTGTTTGTCGACCACTAGCTCTTGATATAAATCTGAATTATTTGAAAAATAAAGCTGTGAGATTAAATCTAGTGCCGCTCTGTCTTTTTTAGCAGGCTCCCACGCAGCGCCTTTGTACGATACGAGTAACCAATGCCCTGGTAGCGCTTCATCTTGCTGGTGCAAATATTTTGGTGCTTGTTGAACAGGTTCTGCTTTAATGTCAGCAACATAGTTACCCTTTTCCCAGCTGCCCCAATGCTTTTTAACCATTGCCATTGTTGCTTGAGGGTCAACATCGCCCACGATGACAAGTGACACATACTCAGGCTTATAAAACTTAGCAAAAAACTCTTTCCCGTACGCCATTTGATCTGGCATGGCTTCTATGTCTTTAAAAAAGCCCATAGTGGTGTGTTTATACGTGTGCTTATCAAACGCTTCTTCGCGTACAGCGCTTAATAATTTACGAATTGGGCTCGCGTTGTTTTTTAAGTACTCACCTTTTACCGTTTGTGCTTCGGTTCTAAATTGCTCTTCGGTGTAGGTTAAGTTTTGAAAAATATCAGCTTCAAGCTCAAGTACTTTATCAAGATGCTGTTTTGAAAAGTTTAAATGGTAGTTTGTGTAATCGTTTGTTGTATAAGCGCGGTTATCAACACCTGAATTTTTTAATATGTCTGAGTACACATCTTCAGGGTATTTTTGTGAGCCTTTAAACATCATGTGTTCAAAAAAGTGAGCAAAGCCTGTTTTGCCCTCTTCAACTTCGTTACGCGATCCAACCGATACCGGAATTTGCAGCGACACTACATCAGGGTAATCGGTTTTAACAACCATGACACGTAAGCCGTTTTCTAGCTCTTCAATTAAATAATCTTGCGAGAAAACACGATCATCAGCTTTATTTACTTGTTCTTGTTGTGCTGTTGTTTGCGTGCTTTGGTTTTGTTGCATGGCGCAACCTGTTAACGCCAGCGATACCGCTAAGCTGGTTGCTAATAATTTAAATTTCATTGTTGTCCCTTTTTAAATTGAGCAAATTTGTTGTCAGATTTAACTCTTTAATTATGCCCCAAAGCCAATAATTATAAGAGCCCCAAGGGAATTTATTATGTAAACAACTGTGTCAATTATAAATTATGGGAACAAGTACTATGAATAAACATCATGTTAGTTGAAAAACTTTCACTAAATAAATCTATCTAGACGTCTAAATGGCTGCTATATTAAATCCATCAAAACAAACTTAGCTGGAATGAGGATTATGGCTTTATCACTAAAAGAGAAGATAGTGGACACCAACCAAGGTGTTTATCTTATTGGTACTACCCCGCCTAAAATTGGCACCGATAAAGCGCAATTAAAAACCATTGCAGAAAAGCTATTAGGTCGCTTACACGAAATTGAATACGACGGCGTGATAATTTACGACATTCAAGACGAAAGCAGCCGAACTAATCAAGACCGTCCATTTGCGTTTAAACAAACCGTTGATCCGCGTGAATACAGCCATTTACTTCGTAATTTATCTGCACAAGATGTGATTACTTATAAAAGTGTGGCGCAGCGTGGTGTAGGCGAATTTAAAGATTGGCTAAGTGAAACTAAAAACGACTACGATTTACAAAATGTTGTTTTAGTAGGTAGCCCATCATCGATAGGCGATATAAAGCTAAGCCTGCCAGATGCGTATAAAGCTTTGGCTGAGCAGTCAGATGATTTCTTTTTAGGTGGCGTTACAATTGCCGAGCGCCATTCAAGTAAACGAAATGAGCACGAACGATTAATAGAAAAAACAGCACAAGGTTGTCAGTTTTTTATATCGCAAGCTGTTTACGATGCACAAGCGACTATAGAGCTAATCACTAGCTACGCACGTACATGTAAAGCGCAGGGTATTACACCACAACGTATTATATTAACGTTTACCCCGTGCGGCGGCGAAAAAACCTTAGAGTTTATGCAATGGTTGGGTATCTCAGTGCCAGAGGCAACTAAATGGCGCATGCTTGATGCAGACAATACATTAAGCGAATCCGTCCGTATTTGCCGCGAAAACCTCGACTTAATACTTAAAAGCTGTGCGCACCTAGACGTGCCACTGGGCTTAAATATTGAAAGCTTAACAAACCGTAAAGAAGAAATTGACGCATCAATTAACTTATACCGTTTATTAAAAGCTATTATGGAATTAAACCTTGCTGAAAAGCTAATAGCTTAAAGGCTAGGTAAGAGCTAGTTAACACCCTTCTTGGCAAGCCTCATGGCTTGCTTTTTTATGTCCGTACTTTGAAAAATAAATTAAGAAGTACAAGTAAAAATTTGCAGCTTAAGCTATTCATTGAAGCTATTTTTGGTTATTACTCTCAAGCCTTTTTAAGGCAAACCCCATAGAGGAGCACATAACACCAAAAATAATGCCATCATCAGATATAAATCTAATGCTAGGAAGCGCTTCAAATAAGCTTATTATTGCTAATGAAAAAATAAAACCTGTCGCAGAAAAAACCAGCCAAGTTTTTGTGGCATGAGTCATGACGAACTTCCTTTTATTATTGTGCTTTTTTAGCGAGCCTATACGCTTGTTTATTTTTATACATTGCGTGGTCTGCATCATTTAATAGCGCTTCAAAGGGCTGCTTTTGTTTATTAGTAAAACTATAACCAATGCTGAGCGATAAATCGCAAACACCTTCTTTTAGTAAAGCATTTGTATACTCAGTCGAAATTTTATCCATAATGTAGTTAATTTTGCTTTTATCACTTAATTGCATTACTGCAACAAACTCATCACCACCTAAACGCCCTACTATGTCGGCATCCCTTAAATGGTTTTTTAGCGTATCCGCCAAAATAATTAAGGCTTTGTCACCTACTTCATGACCAAAGGTGTCATTTAATTTTTTAAAGTCGTTTATATCAATAAACAAACAACACACGTCGAAGCCCAAACGTAGCGCTAAGTTAAGCTTTTGCTGAGCTAGTAAGTTAAGTGCTCGGCGATTATAAATATCTGTTAATGAGTCTAACATGGCTATTTCGCGCATTTGTTCATAGCTGTAAACAAGCGCTAGGTCGTCTTCAATTAAATCGCGTAGTTGCTCTATGAGTTCAAAGTATTTATCGGTATAGCTAGTTATTTTAGTGTCTTTTAAGCATAGCGTGCCAAATACTTCACCTTCTGGCCAATGAATAGCTAAGCCTAAGTAGGATTCAACACCGTCCTCAACTACTTCTGGTAGGGTGTTCCATGCATCGTTATTGCTTGCATCATTAACATAAAATATTATTAGTTTCTGCGACGTGCCGACAAAAAAGAGGTGTTTGAGGAGGAAGTATCGGGTTGGTTTCAAAGCTTGAGCCACCTTCGTTACTTCTAATAACAACGCGATAGCCTTTGCTTGTTGCCTGAACTATATAACCAGATGGGGCTGAAAAAAGCCCCGTAATAAGGTCGATTGTTTTTTGCCATTTATGCAAAGATATTTGGCCATCAACACCAGAGAATGCCCATTTATCAGTTTCAAACAGTAACTTTACCTCGGCTATTTAATAGCTCCAGTATAGGCAAAAAAGCAAAGTAAAAGCTATTATTTACGACGTCTACTTGGCTCTCTTTTACCAGTGATGCGTTTTTTATCGCGATCTTTTCGCGACTTGTTAGTATTTTTACGATTATCTTTTGGCTTTTTATTTAAGTCTGGCTCGTAACCTTCTAACCACTGCGGCGTTAAACGCGTATCGAGTAGTACTTCAATTTCTTCTAGCAGCCATTGCTCATCAAGACTCACCAGCGACATAGCAAGTCCTTGTTCACCAGCACGACCTGTACGGCCAATACGGTGCACGTAATCTTCGGCAATGTAAGGTAGTTCAAAGTTAATTACGTATCTAAGTGTAGAAATATCTAAACCACGCGCAGCGACATCGGTTGCAACAAGTACGCGTGTAATACCTTCTTTAAAGTTTTGCAATGCACGGTCACGTGCGCCTTGCGATTTATCGCCATGGATTGATTCGGTTTTTAACCCATCTTTACACATTTCTTTAGCGAGCTTATCAGCCATTTGTTTTGTGCGAGTAAAAATAAGCACTTGGCGCCAGTTTTTCATGCCAATCATGTGCGATACAAGTTCGCGCTTACGGTCTTCATCAACAGCGTAAATAACTTGCTCTACTTCAACCGCAGCTGAGTTACGTTTATCAACTTCAATTAGTTCTGGGTTTTTTAGTAGTTTTTTACTGAGTTCAAACACGCTGTCATCAAACGTAGCCGAAAAGAGTAGAGTTTGGCGATCGCCCGGGATATGGCGCAATATACGTTTAATTTCATCAATAAAGCCCATATCAAGCATACGGTCAGCTTCGTCAAACACTAAAGAGTCTACGCTTGAAAGTACCACGCTGCCTTTAACTATATGATCAAGCAAACGCCCTGGTGTCGCCACTATAACTTGTGCTGTTTTAAGTGCTTTTATTTGAGGGCCAATACTTGCACCACCATAGGCTAAAGCGCCATTAATGTTAGTGCCTTGTGCATACTTTTCAAAGCTGGCAAATACTTGCTGAGCAAGCTCTCGTGTTGGCGTTAAAATTACAACGCGGGCAAGGCCTTGCTCATCTTTTTTAGGGGTATTTAAAAGCTTATGTAATAGAGGTAAAACAAAGGCGGCGGTTTTACCCGTACCTGTTTGCGCGCTGCCCATTACATCACTTCCGGCTAAAATAGGCGGAATAGTTTTAATCTGAATTGCGGTAGGTTGAGTGTAATTATTTTGCTCAATCGCTGTTAATAATAACGGGTCGAGATTAAGTGATGAGAACGTAGTGGCAGACATAGGCTTAGCTTTAAAATAACAAAGAGCGCTATTGTACGCATATTACTGTACTGCGTAAATTAACCAGTCCAGAAAAGTATTTAATCCCTCGGCTAATCTAGCTGTACTCTTAAAACCAATAAAAAAGGTGCTAAATAACAGTGTATTTAGCGCCTTTTAATAATTTAATGTAGCTTTAAGCGGGTTTTAACGTCGCTTTACGTTCGTTGTAAAACGCGATTAAATCGTCAACTGTTGCTTGGCAATATTCACGAATACCCGAAACCACCATGTGCTTTTCACCAAAACCCACTTTAACGCCGTTTTCTAACAGGTTAAAACGTAGTGTAATTTTTCCGCGCTTGCCGGCGTACTCAAAACTAGGCTCTGCAAACTCAAGTTCTGGTGCTGTAATATCAAGGTTATCAAGATTAATAAGCATTGATTCGTAAATTACCATCGGACGAGCAGGGTTTATCATTACCTCTTGCTTGCCCATTAATGGGATAATTACATGCGGAAAGGTAGTACCAGAAAACTCAACATAATTTTTTATTAGACTATTAGTTAGTGCTGGGCATTGGCTGGTTTTACCGCTGCGCTTTACCTTTAAAATTACTTTTTCGCCATTGGTAACATCAAACTCATCGGCTCCCTCAGGGAAATGTAGTTTGGTGTTTTCATCAACCATACCGGCAAAAGTAAATTCCATTTGTTCACTAATACCGTAGCGGTCTAGTACCAATGAAAAAAGTAAGTCTCCTGGCGCGCAAAACTTTTTGGCATCTTTGTCGTGAAGTGGATTGTAATCATCAGCAACGCATTTAGCGAATCGACAACCTTGCTCACGAGAGATAGAAACATAATCAGCATGCTGCTGAAAAAAAGGACTTAACATAGTTTGTTCACTGCTTAAACTGCTTATAACCTATCTATATTACCAGAAAAAAAATACTGAGAGGTCGAATCTGTTAGATTAGTTGCTAAATAAAACAGAGCAATAAAAAACAATGACCTTTTATTTATTAGCGCTATCAATTATATGTGTATTTCCGTACTGCAAAATATCAATAATGCGGCAACCCCTTTGGCACTACTTAATGGCTTTAAGTGTTCTAAGTGGGTATTTTCAAGGTTATATAAATTTGTATGCTCTGCTCAGCACTGGGCTATACGTTGTTTTATACTACTGTGTGCTAAATGCAAAGCGGGCAATAATACGCGCTATTTTAGGTACTGTTTTTATAATTTCCTCACTGGCATTAGCACTTCATTGGGTGCCTGGTTTTAATAACCTCCCTATTGTTATAGATGAGCGTATTACAAGCGATGCGATTGCTTTTACCCTTTATGCTAATTTTGATAAAGCTATGGCTGGTTTATTCCTTTGTGCTTACTTTTATTCGAATAAAAAAGCTTTAAAAGCAGACTCTAATAAAGCAGACCCATTAAACGTTAAACAACCCATTTTAATAATTATTGCTACTGTTTTAGCTGCGCTCACTGCGGCTTTAATGCTTGGACTTGTAAGCTTTAACCCTAAGGTTCCTGGCTTTTGGTTAGCCTTTATGGCTATTAATCTTTTATTTACCTGTGTAGCTGAGGAAGCTTTGTTTAGAGGTTTATTACAAACCAAACTTAGCCAAATAATCACATCTACTCGCCCAGCGCTACTTGCTCCAATAATGACAGCAGCAGTGTTTGCTTTGGCACATTTTGCAGGAGGATTTAACTATGTATTGGTCTCATTTATTGCAGGCTTAGGATATGGCTATATTTTTTATAAAACGCAGCGCTTAGAGTGGGCTATTTTATGCCATTGGTTAGTGAACGTTTGCCACTTCTTTTTGTTTACTTACCCTATGCTCAGTGATGTTTAAGTTACTTACAAAAACAAACAATTTATTAACCTACAAGCCTTGCGCGTATTAAATTAAATAAGTATCTTTATTCCCTAACAAAATTAATAAATTGATGGATCAATTAGATATGCTACGAATAATAATAACCTTAAGCTTACTCATTATTTTAGCGGGCTGTTCTGGAGCTCGCTTTCACACCAATATAACTAAAGATATTTTAGCAGATCAAGTCAGTACTCGTGTTGCTAGAGGAGATCTTCAGCAGTTTTATAGTGATCAAGAAGCGCACGAGAGCGGCGCTAAACTTTTAGGTAGAGTTGAAGGGCAGTTCTGTATTAACAAAAATCATGATACTAAGCCTAATATTAGCTATAACCGTGCTAAGTCTCACGCCATTGACGCGCTTAAAAATGATACTATGAATAGAGGCGGGAATGCTTTTACTATTAATTCTTGTAGTGAAACCTCTGTATCGTACTGCGACCTATCTGTTTTATGCACCGGACAGGCCTACGACTATTAATAAGTAAAAGTGCAAATTATATATTAAGCGCAAAGCTCAGTAGTACACGCTTTCCAGACTCGATTTTAGATACGCTGTGTTCGTACTTATCGGGTCTGAATAAATACACGCGATTAAATAAATTTATAATGCATTTTGAGCATTTAAATACCCCACCCGCTTTAGGTTTTTCTAATACAAAGTTGAGCTTGTAATAGCGCCCTTGCTGCACAGGGTCAATATGGTTCATTACGCTATGATTGGTTGGGTAAGTAACAAGGTTTATCGAAAATGTGTTACTGCTAAAAATGGCTTTGTTTTTTACAGGTGCAATCATACTGCCTCCTATTATTTTATATTCCCTATTGTATCATTGGGCTAAGTACTAATACTTTAGTTAAACAATATCAAAATACGATGTCATATAGCTAAACAGCCTGAAACAAAAAAG
This sequence comes from Pseudoalteromonas sp. SWYJZ98, assembly GCF_015864495.1. Taxonomy (NCBI): domain Bacteria; kingdom Pseudomonadati; phylum Pseudomonadota; class Gammaproteobacteria; order Alteromonadales; family Pseudoalteromonadaceae; genus Pseudoalteromonas; species Pseudoalteromonas sp. SWYJZ98. The sequence goes on from NZ_JADYXA010000001.1 coordinate 47,535, forward strand.
CCGAACTTATTTTACTAAGCTCGGCTTTTAAAAGTACATTGTTTAGCAATTATGCACTTGGGTATTCGCGGTACGCACGCTCTATATTTTTAGCCTGCTTTTTAGAAATACCTAAATGAGCAAGCGCTACACGTAAACGAGCACGTGATAAGTCAGAGCCTAATATTTCCATTGCATCAAGCACTGACGTACTTGATGTTTTGCCTGTAATTGCGACAAAAATTGGCTCTAAAAAGTCTTTAATTTTAAGCTCGTGGAATGTAGCCACTTCTTTTGCAATTGCAAAAATAGCGGGCTTATCAAAACTACGTAAGCCTTCTAGCTGCCATACAAAAAATTGTAGTGCTTGGCGTATTACGTTTTCGTCTGCTTTACCAGCAGTTAAAAGCGCAGGATCGTAAGTTGGAATACCACCTACAAAATGTCCAGCAAGCTCAACCATATCCGAAAGGGTATTAATACGCGTTTTAGCCTCAGGTAATACTTTAGCTAACATTTCACCGTTAAACTTCCAATCAACAAAGCGCTGAATTAACTGCTCGTCAGTTAGATTTTCGCGGATCCACATGCCGTTTAACCAGCTTAATTTATCCACGTCGAATACTGGGCCACCAAGCGATACGCGCTTCATGTCAAAGTTTTCAATCATTTCATTAAGTGTGAACTTTTCACGCTCATCTGGCATTGACCAACCCATACGACCTAAGTAGTTAAGCACGGCTTCTGGCAGGTAACCCATTTCTTTATAGTAGTTAATAGACGTTGGGTTTTTACGCTTAGATAGCTTTGATTTATCTGGGTTACGTAGTAATGGTAAATGACCAAGTACCGGCGCTTCCCAACCAAAATCTTCGTAAAGTTTTAATAACTTAGGTGCTGAGTTAATCCACTCTTCGCCACGGAAAATATGACTAATTTGCATATGGTGGTCATCAACTACGTTCGCTAAAAAGTACGTTGGGAAACCATCCGCTTTTAAAAGCACTTGCATGTCTACGTTTTCCCACGGGATCTCAATTTCATCTCGTAGGTAGTCGTTAAACTTAAATGTGCCTTCGCTTGGGATTTTCATACGTATAACGTAAGGTTTGCCTGCCGCTAAGTTTGCTTTAATTTCTTCATCTGTATGGTTTAAACCACGACCGTCGTATTTAGGGCGCAAGCCTTCTGCCATTTGCTCTTCACGCATTTGATCAAGCTCTTCGCTTGTTGCAAAGCAGTAAAACGCTTTACCATCGTCAACTAACTGATGCGCGTATTTTTTATATAAATCGCTACGCTCAGATTGACGGTAAGGACCAAATTCGCCACCCACATCAGGACCATGATCCCACTCAAGCCCTAACCAGCGTAAGCTATCCATAATCGCAAGTTCAGACTCTGGCGTGCTACGTACTTGGTCTGTATCTTCTATACGAAGTACAAATTCACCGCCTTGTTGTTTAGCAAAACAGTAGTTAAATAAGGCGATATAAGCGGTGCCAAGATGCGGGTCACCAGTTGGCGACGGGGCAACACGGGTGCGAATTGTCATGGTAAATTCTCTTTAAATAAGTGAGATAATAAAAGTGGTTTATGCAGCTACTTTGTTTAAGTAAGCAATAATATCGTTTGATTCATACAGCCATTGTACTTGGCCATTTTTCTGTATACGCAGGCAAGGCACTTTAACTTTGCCGCCTTGCTCAAGAAGCTCTTGACGATATTGCTCATTATTTTTTGCATCACGCGTTTCTATGTTTAAGCCTTCGCGCTTAATAGCGCGGCGTACTTTTACACAAAACGGGCATGCTTTAAATTGGTACAGTTTAAATTGTGAGGTTTGCTGATCAAGCTGTGCTTGCTCGTCGCTTGCACGCTTTTTACTGCGAGGAGTAAATACAAAATTAAAGAATAAGATTATACAACCTAAAAACCAACGAACTAATTTCATGTTCTGTGCTCTGCTTACAACAATTTAAGGAGCCAGATTTTAGCACAAATTTACAATCAAAAAAGCTCAATACTGTTATCTATCTTTGGTTCGTTATTAACTTCTAATTCACTGTAGGAGGTAACTCTATTACGGCCAGTATTTTTAGAGTAGTAAAGCGCTAAATCAGCCTGATTTACAATACTCGATACAGTATCAATACTCACTAACTCTAAAAAACCAATGCTAATGGTTAATTGGCCAATTTGTGGAAAAGGGTATTGGGCAACATTAAGGCGTAACCGGTTAAGTGCAACATGTGCATCAGCCTCTGTTTTTGCTTGAAATAACATTGCAAATTCTTCACCACCATACCTAAATACATAGTCTTCAATTCTAAAATTATTTTTTAGTCGCCGTGCTACAAGTAAAATAACCTCATCGCCAATTACATGCCCGTAGTTATCATTAATATTTTTAAAGTTGTCGATATCGGCAATAGCTAAATACCAACGTCGCTTTTTATTGTTATCATTTCTTGGTAACAAAAAACCGTTACCCGATACAATCTCAATTACTTTTTTATCAAATGTTTGCCTATTTAAAAGCTCTGTAAGTGGATCTAACCGCGACTTATATAATAGCCCAAGCTGATTAGCATAAATATTTAAAATATGTACAGCTAACATAGTTGTTCGTTCTGGTAATTCTTGCTCGGTTTCTATTAATAAAGTGCCGACTACTTTTCCAAAATGATAAATAGGCACGTAACTTGTTGTGCTACTAAAGGCATAGCTCACCCTAATTTTATTTTGAGTGACCTTTTGTAATAATAATGATGCTTCATCTGGGCTTAATTGCTCTAAATTACTATTTGGATTAATAAGAGTAGGGGGTATGGGGGCTGAAAAATTTTTATTGACGTAAATAGCAAAATTATCAACTTCGAGCAAGTCGCTAATTATTTGTATTAATGCGCTATCTAAATCACTTTCTTCCTCTTGCTGGGTAAGCTTAATAATCCATTCGTGCCCACACTTATTTGCCTTCATTACACTGCCTAAACTAATTAAACTTTTATTAGTCTAGACAATACTCATGAATTTACTAAGTTATGAGGTAATACTTATTAACTAATCCTTTAGAATAGGTATTAAAGTAATACTAAGTCGTCGCGATGCAATACTTCTGCACCACTATCGTAATCGAGTAACTGGCCTATTTGACTAGAATGCGCACCCTTTATTTTATTTACCTCGATGCTACTAAAGCGCGTTAAGCCCCGTGCAATTACTTGATTTTTATTATCTATTAAATCAATTAAATCACCGCGTTCAAAACGTCCAAATGCATTAGTAACGCCTTTAGCAAGTAAGCTTGCGCCTTTATTTTGAAGGGCGCCAATAGCACCTGCATCTATAACAATTTGGCCGGTACTTTTAGGCCCGGCTAGTAACCATTTTTTACGGCCATCTTTTGGAGCGGTGAGTTTTAAAAAACGCGTGCCTGGTAACTCGTCACTCATGCATTTTAAAATAACGTTTTTACCTGCGCCTTTAGCAATAATAACTTCAACGCCTGCGCGCCTTGCAATGTCGGCGGCTTGCAGTTTAGTCGCCATACCGCCGGTGCCTAAGTTTGTACCACTGCCACCAGCAAGTTGGCGCAGCTCATCGTTTATATGTGTTACTTCGCCAATGAGGGTGGCATCGGCATTTGTGCGAGGATCGCTGGTAAATAACCCTTCTTGATCGGTAAGTAGCAATAATTTATTAGCATTAGCCAAAATAGCGACAAGTGCCGATAAATTATCGTTGTCGCCTACTTTTATTTCACTGGTAGCGACTGCGTCATTTTCGTTAATGATGGGTACAACGTCGTAATTTAGCAGTGCGGTGAGTGTATCGCGGGCATTAAGGTAGCGCTCTCTGTCGTCTACATCAGCGCGAGTAAGCAGCATTTGCCCTACATTTACCCCATATAAAGCAAACAAGCTCTGCCAAATATGAATAAGTTGACCTTGTCCAATTGCAGCAAGCATTTGTTTATCAATTAAGCTTCTGCCACAGGGTTTTAATAGTTGTTCGCGCCCAGCAGCTACCGCGCCGCTCGATACTAAAATAACCTGATGCCCCTGCTTTTTAAGCTCGCAGCATTGGCGTACTAATTCAACCATATGTGCTTTGTCTAGCTTATCGGTGCCGCCAGTTAGTACGCTTGTACCAAGCTTTACAACTATTACCTGTTCCCTTTGCATGTGCTTTTTACTATTGATTAATTAAAGATGAATTAATTTATACCAGCTCGGTATTTTTGAACAAGTTAAAAATTTTCATGCTAGGATCTGATTTTATTAAATTAAGTAAATTACTCTCTATGCCTGCCAGTTTATGTTTAATTATTGCCACCTTTTTATGGGGCAGCTCTTTTATTGCGCTCAAATACGCCATTGCTATTTACGACCCTGCATTGGTGATATTTTTACGCATGCTCACCACGTTAGTTTTGTCGCTTTGTTTATGGCGCTACGTTATTCGGTTTGAGTACTTAAAAGGTGACTGGAAGTATTTAGTGGGTATGTCGCTTGCTGAGCCTTGCTTATACTTTTTATTTGAAGGCCATGCAATGGAATACACATCAGCCTCGCAGGCCGGTGTTATTGTCTCTTGCTTACCTATTATAATTGCGTTGCTTGCCTTTGTATTACTTAAAGAGCATATAAGCAAAGCCATTGTTGTCGGTTTTACGCTGTGTATAGGCGGCAGTATTTTACTTACGCTTCTTTCACCAAGTTCCGACCAAGCACCTAATCCGTTACTAGGTAACTTTTTAGAGCTTATGGCTATGGTGTGCGCTGCATTTTATACCGTAAGTATTAAACATTTAGCTAATCGCTACTCGCCCCTGACTTTAATTGCGTTGCAAGGTATTAGCGGCAGCTTGTTTTTTGCGCCGTTTTTATTTTTTATCGACCTACCAAGCGAAAATCAACACGACTTAACTGCGCTTATGAGCATTTTGTATTTAGGCTCGTGTGTAACCCTTGGCGGGTATGGCATGTACAACTATGCAATTAGCAAGGTATCGGTATTAACCGCTGCTGCGTACTCTAATTTAATTCCTATTTTTACACTTATTTTGTCAGCTATTATTTTGGGCGAAGTGCTCAACGTTTGGCAATGGTTGAGCATATTTGTGGTATTTATTGGCGTAATGGTAAGCCAGCGCCATCAAGAGCTCGTGGTTGATATACCGCTTAGTGAATCGGGCGAAGACATTTGCGCAGATACAAGCAATCTTAAATCAGTACCCGAGGCAAGCGAATCAAAAGGGTAACAGGTAAGCAAATACAGCCCAGGTGTTTGTAAAAATGAGTTTTGGGATTGATGAATAACCTCAATCCCCGTTACTTTATAATTTTGTATCACCCCACTTTGAAGTTGCAAAGTAAACGCCTCCCCCACTTTTGCGTTTTGTAAAAATGCAAAGTGGGTGTCGTTATGTCCGGCTATTAGCGCGCCCTTTTCGTTTCCAAATTCTTTTCCGCCCAGCTCCCCTGCAGGTAAAAATTGGCTTGGCGCAAACGCTAAATTACGACCACTCGCTCCAGCCAATACACTTAATGTTTTATTATGGCTTGGCCAATTAAGCTTTGCAGTAACGTAGCTGTCGGCGTAATACCACGGTTTTACTTTAGTGCCGGGTGATTTAAGCGCCTCTTGCCATGCTTGCTCAATTAATACTTGAGCAAGCCATGCTTTTGCCTGCATATAAGCACCGTGACCAAATAATCCAAGCCCAGCTATTAGTAAACCCGCGCTTAGCCACTTTTTCATTTACGTGCCCTGCTTAATTTAAGCCCTCGATTTATTTTAAGCGCGCTAAATCCCAATAATAAAATACAGCCTAGTAATATATGTAACCTGCTTTGCCCATGGGTTTGCGGTAAACGCATTGCCATACTTTGTGGTAATGCATTAGTAGCTTGCGCCGTTTGCTCTGCCACTTCTTTTATTTGAGTTTGTTCAATCGCTATAAAAGCAGTAAACGGACTAAGTAATTGATGAGTAAGCGCAAGCTCCTGTACTTCATCTTTAACTACACTTTCCTCGTTGTATAAAAGTAATGATTTGATTTTTTGGCGCGCCCACAGTTTTGCTATACCTTGAGCGCTTGAGCTATTTTGTGTACTTAATTTAATACTTAAAGGCCTTTGTGCTGTTTGCCCAGCAAGTACCACATTTTTAGCATTATTAAGTTTTATAGCGACCATGATAGGCTCGCCAAAATATAAATCAGGTAGTGGTGATGGCCAAAAATCTAAGCTGTTACCGCTTTCATCGCTTAGCGCCAAGTTAGTAATAGCCGGATGTGCAAGCTTATCAAACAACTGCTGCATTTTAGGTTGCACCTCACTTGTGCTGCCTATAAACGTAAATGAGCCTTTGCCTATATCTGCCGCTCGGCGCATAAAAAAGCTATTCGGTGCGCTGCCAATACCCACTGTAAATAAGCGGCTATCGCCTAACTTACCTTGAATATTTTTAAATAATGCATCTTCATTACTTACGCTGCCATCAGTTAAAAATACAACTTGGCGTACAAAACCATCAAACTCGCTGCCATCAAGTACGGCATTAAGCGCACCTTGTATTTCAGTGCCGCCGTCGGCCTCTAGGCTATAAATAAATCGCTCTGCACGGCGTAAATTAAAGTCACTGGCTATAAGTGGTTTATCGCTCATTGGAGTCACTATGTTGTCAAAACCAATAATGTTAAAGCTGTCGTCGCTATCAAGTAATGAAAGTGCATAAAACAACGCTTTTTTAGCTTGCTCCATAGATTGCCCGTGCATAGAGCCTGACGTATCAACTACAAATACCATTTCGCGAGGTAATCGCTGAGTTTGTGTAAAGTGATCCCCTGGTGGCATTAGCATAGCAAGCCCGTATCGGTCACCATTTTCAAACTGCTGAGTAAAAAATGCGGCTTGAGCTTGCTCTTTTTGCAGCGGTTTAAACTCAAGTAAAAAGTCGCGATTAACTGCATTTGTCTCATTTAACGCTATTTTATATTGTCCAAACGCGGTGTTTTGCACATCAACATTGTGAAATTTAGAATTGATATCCACCAGCTCTAAGCCTACGTCTATATCAATGTTTAAGCTAAATTGGCTACTTGGTACGTTATCAGTTTGATTACTGCTTTTAATGCTGTAAACAGGGCTTAACCATCCCGTTGGGAGCGGATTAACATGCGCTTGATTTTGAGTACTAACCTCAACCTCACCACTAATCGCGTGATAACGCGGTGTAATGGTAGTAGGAAATCTAATAGCGAATGTACCGCTGCTGTAATCAATTATTTCTTGATACTCAAGCTCAATAATCACTTGCTCACCGGGGCCAATATTAGCCACATTCGTAATAAACATATTCGCACGTTGTTGGCGTACTAGGGCCGCTTGCTTGCCTGCTTTTTTAGCCTCCTCGTATTTTTTTTCGGCCTCTACCTTTTTATCAATTTGGCCTTTAATAACTCGCTCACCTATACGCATTGTCATGGCATGTACGGCGCTTTCATCAGGCAATGGAAAAACGTAGCGCGCATTAACCGCAAACGGGTTTTCGTTTTGATAGGTTTGCGTTACTACAACATGATTAATTAGGCCAGTTAAGGTCATATTGGCGTCGCTTTTTAATATTATTGCTGGGCCTGCTGGCGCACCATTGCTATCAAAAAGCTCTAACTTGGGTGATTGCGCATGGCTTTTAAAGCTCGCTAACAGCACAATCGCTATGAATATAAAAATGCTTACTTTAGTAAGCATTTTGGTCGGTTTACTCAACATAAAATCACTCCATCGAACGCTTTGTTTTACTTAGATTCAGTTAGATTTAGTTACTCGCCGTTTGGCCATTTACTGGATTTATTGAGCGAGTGGTAAGCGTTACGCGTCTATCAAAAAAGTTATCTTCCACCGTGTTGCTGTTAGCCAACGTTTGCTGCTCGCCAAATGCCTGCGTGCTTAAGCGCTTGTGGCTCACACCGTGTTTTATTAAGTAGCTTTGCACGGCATTTACACGCGCTTTAGAAAGTAAAAGGTTGGCTTGCTCATCGCCGCGCTGATCGGCAAAGCCACTTAAATCAAGTGCGAGTTGTGGTTGGTTGTTTAACAAGGTAACGAGTTGGTCTAACTGCAGTGCAAAATGCGGGGCAATAACACTTGAACCTGTTTTAAATTGCACCGTCATCGCCAATAAGTTATTAATTTGAACTTGAGTTAACTGCTCATTTTGATTGGCAAGCACTTCTAGCTGTTGCTCTAACATATTGTTGTGGTTAAGCACGTGTTGGTAATCGCTGGTTTTTTCTTTCATAACCGTAATTGCACGCTCTTGCTCTGCAATTTTGTTATCAGCTACTTTTGAATCACCTATTAAACCACCGGCAAATGCCCCAATAAACGCACCTATTGGCCCGCCTACTACGCCGCCAATAATAGCGCCTGCACCTAGTCCAATAGCCGTTTCTTTATGGGCTTCTTTTGATGGCGTGTTAGATGTTGAGGCAATTGCTGGAGTACAAAAACTAGCAACGAGTGTTAATGCAATTAATGTCTTCTTCATGACGTGCTCCTTAAACTTACTTTTTAATTTGTGATGTTTTGTTTTGATGGACCTATTAAAACAAGTTCAAGTGGCAACAAAGGGGATCAAAAATGGCAAACTGCTGAGCAATTGTGGCAAAAAAATGGCAATTGCCTTTTTAAGCGTACTTAGCTTAAAAACTTCGATATAGTGCACAGCAGAGCCGATAGGATAATGATTAAGATGAAAAAAATAGCCATCGTTGAAGATGAACCCGCAATCCGCGAAAACTACATAGAAATGCTGAGCGCACAGGGCTACCAAGTCAGTGGCTTTGAAAATCGCGCCAGCGCAGAAGCTGAATTTAAAAATGCCCTGCCCGATTTAGCCATTGTTGATATTGGCCTAGGCCATGAAATAGATGGTGGTTTTTTACTGTGCCAAACATTGCGATCGCTTTCTAAAACGCTGCCTATTATTTTTTTAACCGCCCGCGATAGCGAAATAGATACCGTATGCGGCCTGCGCATGGGCGCCGACGACTACCTAACAAAAGACATAAGCTTGGCTCACTTGGCTGCACGTATTGGTGCGCTGTTTCGCCGAATGGAAGCACTTGAACAACCTGCTGATGCAAACGCACTCATAACACGCGGACAATTAACGCTCGACACACAACGCATGCAGGTATTTTGGCAGCAACAATTAGTTGATTTAACCGTAACCGAATTTTGGATGCTGCATTCACTCGCCCAGCGACCTGGCCATGTTAAAAGCCGTAACGAATTAATGAGCGATGCAAAAATTTATGTAGACGACAGCACCATTACTTCACACGTAAAACGTATTCGTAAAAAGTTTATAGCACTCGATAGCACCTTTGATTGCATAGATACCGTGTATGGCATGGGCTACAGGTGGGAACAACACTAATGCTACGATTTGGTCTGCGCAGTAAATTTATATTACTTTCATGTTTTTTGTTTTTGCTACCGTGGCTTGGCTACGAGTACGTATGGGAAATGGAAAAGTTTTTACGCCAAGGCCAAGAAAAAACCCTCGTAGGCACCACTCGAGCACTTGCTACCGCATTACATGAGCGCCCCGCATTATTTGACGAGCAAACCAACTTTTTAGACCAAGTAGTAAAAGGCCGCGATTTATACGCTTATAATCTTAAAAACCCTATTCAGCTCGACGGTAAACTTAACGATTGGGACAGCTATCAACCGCTATTTTGGCATTACGACAAGCGCTACTTACAAAAAACAGATAACAAACATCAAGCCAGTGACTTATCGTTTGATCATATGGTGGGAAAATTTGATAACTACTTATACGCCGTATTTAAAGTCACCGACAATACCCTTATTTATCGCGCTAAAAATAGCTTAAGTATTACCAATAACGATTATTTACAAATTGGCTTAAAAACACCTGACGGCCAATTTAATACCTATATAATTGCGCCACGCCAAGATGGCTGGGTTAATGCGTTTGATGCAAATACCAAAGCCCCTTTTACAAAAATTCAGGGCTATTTTGAAAGTACCGAATCAGGTTATAACGTAGAGCTGCGCTTTCCTATTAGCATGCTGGGCAACAAACTTGGCTTTGCTATTGTTGACGTTGATAATAAAGAGGCATTATTAGAGCCTAAAATAATGTCGACCTCAAACTTAAATAACCCAAACGATTTGGGCTCGGTATTAGTCCCTTCTCCAGAAATTAGCCGTATTTTAAAAGGTATGGGCCACAGTGGTAGCCGCATTTGGGTGGTCGATAACCATCATCGCGTACTTGCGCAGTCGGGTACTATTCAAAATGCAGATGGCGTTTGGGCTGATGGACTTGCTAACCAAGCACCTGAAACTTGGTGGCAGCGCTTTGAGCAAAATTACTTACACCCAATTTACTATAAAATTTTAACGCGTCCCGAAAATGAGTTTTTAGATACCCTGCACGATGTAGCTTCTATGCAGGGCACACATTTAGCGAAAGCATTAAAAGGACAACCAGCATCGTCTTGGCGCTTAACCCCCGACAGCAAAGCCGTTATTTTATCGGCCGCTTATCCTATTTGGATCCAAGACCAAGTAATTGGCGCAGTAATAGCAGAGGAAACCACAAACGGCGTACGTACGCTGCGTAATAAGTCACTCGAAAAACTGTTTAACGTTATTTTAGCTGTGATGCTAATTGGTACTGTGACTTTATTCTTTTTTGCCTCACGTATATCGAACCGAATTAGGCGGCTGCGCGATACAGCTGAACAAGCAATTGATGCGCAAGGGCGTGTTACTGGCAGTATTAATTACAGCGACGCTAACGATGAAATTGGCGACCTGTCTCGTAGTTTTTCAAACATTGTGAGCCGACTTGGTGGCTATACCGATTACTTAGAGAATATGTCGTCGCGGTTATCCCACGAACTGCGCACGCCGGTTGCCGTAGTGCGCTCATCACTCGAAAACTTACAAAGCTTGCCACAAAACGAGCTGAGTCAAAAATACCTCGATCGCGCCAGCGAAGGCGTTGAACGCTTAGGTAAAATAATAACCACCATGAGTGAAGCAACTCGCCTTGAGCAAAGTATTCAAAGCAACGAGCCTGAGCCTTTTGATTTACAAAAAGTAATAAATGGTTGCATGCAAGGCTATCAGCTTACTTACCCAAACCAGTTATTTACGCTTGATGTATGCCAAAACAAATTACCTATGCAAGGTGCACCGGAGTTTATAGCTCAGCTGCTTGATAAACTTATTAATAACGCGCTGGAGTTTAGTGAGGCCAATACGGCTATTAATGTAGGCCTTAAGCAGAGCGAAAATAAAGCAACATTAACAGTGAGTAACACAGGCCCCGCGTTACCCGAAGGATTAACTGAACATATTTTTGACTCTATGGTGTCGGTACGTAGCCAGCAAATGCAGCAACAGCCACATTTGGGGTTAGGTCTTTATATTGTAAGGCTGGTGTGCGACTACCATAAAGGCAGTGTAACAGCGCAAAACAACGAACAAGGTGATGGTGTAGTATTTACCGTAACACTGCCGTTAGTAAATGGTTAAGGCTGTATTTATACCGTTATATTTGTACCGTTGTATTTATAGCCACAGCATTATATGCAAATAGTAAGTACGCAATAAGTTAAATTCAGCTGTATATTTTTAGTTAAAAAGAGTTACTTTAATTTACCTTAACTCCATATAAATTAACAAACAAATTCCTCTCATCCCTTAAAACCCGCCGGTTACAATTTAGTACAACTTCAAATGTAACTATTCACTTTTAATTCAGTCGAATGACCATACCCTACATCATATTAAAGTATTAAATTGAAGGAATACTCATGAAACCATCACTAGAGCGTGAAGAACTAGACTTTATTTTTGACTTATACAGGCCCTCTAAAAAACCTGAGCCTGAAAATGTAAAACCAAAAAGTACAAACTACAAAGAGCTAAGAAAGCACGACGCGACCAAAAACCAAGGCGTATCGCACTACTTAGTCTAATTTTATTACGCTTGGGACTTCTCATGTTCTAAAAATGCTTTAATGCAGTTTATTTCTGCAAGTTTTACTTCTTCGCCTATTTCAGGGCCTTTTTTGCCATTTTTAAGTGCATTTTGCACTACCAGCTTCTTATCCATTTTTTGCAGTTCAGTATGAATTGCTCGCAGCTTAGCTGATTGCGGGTATGGCTTATCAACAAGTGTTTCACCACGCCCTTGTGCATCGCATTGGCATGCTTGGGTAAACGCTATAAAACGTTCTGGGTGTACCAACGCATTTAAGTTAGTCACTATTAGCTTGTGAATGGTTTGCGGCCTTAACTGATCAATCGTGTGGCAAAGGGTGTGATTATCACTGGTGAGTACGCCAATATCGCGAAAACGGTTAGGCACTTTTAAGCGCTCACAAAACGCCTCAATAACTGCAACACCTTCGCGTTCGTGCCCACGTAGGTTTCCATATTTTTTAAAACTAAGCGCTTTTCCAAAATCATGGGTTAGTGCAGCAAAACGTGTTTCTAAATTAAAATTTAAATCGGCTGCACGCCTAAGTACCAGCATAGTATGTACAAATACATCTCCTTCAGGATGATGGTTTGCCGGTTGCGGTACATTAACCATGCGCTCAAGCTCTGGAAAAACCCCCAAACCTTGCAGTGCTTCAAAATAAAGCTCAGGGTACTTTTCACCCAGTGCTTTTTCAGTTTCAAGCCACACGCGCTCAGGTACTAAATGATTTAGCTCACCTTTATTTTTAAGCTCGCGCATTAATGCATACGTACTTGGGTGAATACGCCAATCACTGCCATAGCGCGCTAAAAAACGGGCAATACGCAGCACTCGAACAGGGTCTTCTACAAATGCCTCAGTGGTGTGGCGCAGTGTTTTATTTTGTAAGTCAGCTTGGCCATTAAACGGGTCAATAATATTACCGCGTTCATCAAGCGCCATTGAATTTATGGTTAAATCGCGTCTTGCTAAATCTTCTTCGAGCGTTACCGTTGGGCTGGCATCAACCACAAAGCCAGTATAGCCTTTGCCGCTTTTACGCTCTGTGCGCCCAAGTGCATATTCTTCTTTTGTTTTTGGGTGCAAGTAAACCGGAAAGTCGCTACCTATTGGTACAAAACCGAGCGACTGCATTGTGTCTGGCGTTTCACCAATCACTACATAATCGTTATCTTTCGATTTTATATTTAGCAGTTTGTCGCGCACTGCACCACCAACGAGGTAAACTTTTTTTAAGTTACTTTTCACTTTATTCCCATAAACATTAATAAAATTGTTTGATACTAATCATAACATTAATTAAAAAATTCTGCGGTGTTTGCCAAGCTTAAGTAAGCTCATTACAATGGCGCATTATTTTCAGCTATAGCTTCGCAATTAATGAAAAACCATTCATCAAAAAAAGAACTCATGTTACTACCCATTTTATTAGTGGTTATTTTAATGTGTGTGGCGGGTCACTTTTTACTACAAGCAAATTTTCAAGACAGTAATGTAGTTGAATACATGTTAGCAGCACTGCCGTTTGCTATGTTTGGATTGGTTATTGTGGCATTTAAAATGGCGGCTAAAAGCGAAAAGGATGAACAAAACGAGCAGGACTCTTAATCCTACTCAGTTTTAGCTACTTATTATAATTTAAAGTATGTGATAGCCAAACCAGTCTGGCTTTATAGGCTGCGATATACCGCTGGGCGTGAGTTTAATGTTTAGCTGGCTGTCGAGTAAATCAATGGCAAAGCAATCGTCTACGTCATGTAAATCATCTTTATGAATATGACTAAGCCCTGCGAGTAAATCGTTTTTAGCGCGCTCTTTAGCTTCATGGCTACTGCTTGCAACATACAATGCAAAGTCGTGTTGCTCAGCCATAGAATCACTTCTGTAAGCGCCTAAATTTACAAAATAGAGTTGTTTATTTTGCTCCACATAGCTGTCGACAACTTCTACTTTAAAGCCATCAATATGATTAATTGCCATGTAGCTATCCATGTGAACACTACTTCTGTCGCCTACCCATTGGCTTTTTAACTTTGAATAGGTTTGCTCTATATTCTCCCCTACTACAAAACGAATATCATGCATTTCAATGTGGCAACCTTGAATCCGGCCACCTAAATACACCATAAATAACTGCATGCTTTTCCTTAACCTAAATTATCAACATCAATATTATGCTTTTTAATCAACTTATAAAAATCTGAGCGGTTGCGCTTGGCAAGCTTAGCGCCTTCAGCTACGTTACCACCTGCCATTTTTAAAGTGTTAATTACATAGTCGCGCTCAAACTCTTTTTTAGCGTCGTTTAGTGATAATGGTTCTACGTTTGTTTCGTTACTATTTAGCGCAGCTAACACTAAATGCTCTGAAATAACATCGCTCGGTGTTAATGCTACAACCTGCTCTACTACGTTTTGTAATTGGCGGATATTACCTGGCCAGTCGTAACGCACAAGTGCATGCATAGCATCGCTTGCAAAGTGTTTTTCAGTTTGGTTCATGCGCTTAGCAATGCTTGCACTAAAGTGCTGTGCTAATAAGCTTATATCTTCGCGGCGCTCACACAGTGGCGGTAATTTTAAATTAACTACGTTTAAGCGATAGTATAAATCTTCTCTAAATTGCTGGTTTAAAATAGCTTCAGGAAGATTTTTATGTGTTGCCGATACAATACGTACATCAATTGCGATTTCTTCTTGAAAGCCTACGGGGCGAATTGTTTTTTCTTGTAATACGCGCAGTAACTTAACCTGCAAGTTAAGTGGCATATCACCTATTTCATCTAAAAATAGCGTGCCGCCCTCAGCTTGTTGAAACAAACCTTGGTGATCTTTAATTGCGCCCGTAAAAGAGCCTTTTTTATGACCAAATAATTCAGACTCTAAAAGCTCCCCTGGTACAGCGCCGCAGTTAATTGCAACAAAAGGACCACCGCTTACATGACTATGCTGGTGAATCGCCTGTGCGAGTAACTCTTTACCTGTACCACTAGCCCCCGAAATTAGTACATTAACTTGCGTTGGTCCAAGTAGTTTTACTTGCTCTAACAAGTGCAGCATTGCACCACTGCGCGTAACTATATTACTTTTAGGTGCAGCTTCATCTGCGTTCACTCCGTGAATTTCTATCGCTTTAGCAAGGCTGTCGAATAGCTCGTCTTTATCTACAGGTTTAGTTATAAATGCAAAAATGCCCTGCTTAGTAGCCTCTACCGCATCAGGTATTGAGCCATGCGCTGTCATCATAATTACAGGCAACGCAGGGTAGCGGCTTTGCAGCTGACGATGCAGTGCCATACCATCCATTTCATCCATGCGTAAGTCGGTTATTACGGCGTCAAACACTTGGCTTTTAAGTATTTGTAGTGCGGTTAAGCCGCTTTCGCAGGTTGTCACTTCGTATCCTTTTGATTCGATACGAATAGCGAGCAGTTTTAATAAGCTAGCGTCGTCATCTACGAGTAATACTTTTGCACCTTGTACTTTAGTTGCGGCCATCGTTACTGCTCCTTCGTTTCTTCTCGTAGTAAAAGTTGCTGCTCAATCGTTGCTAACGATGAGAGAGTTTCTTGCATTTTATTATTAAGTGCTTGCTGCTCTTTTTTAGCATTTATTTGCATAGTTACTTGCTGCTTTTGAAGCCATAAATATTGCTTTATGTCATCAGGCCAAAAGTAAGCAAGATCGAGCTTTAGCAACTTAGTCATTACCATATTTGGATCATCATTTATGTTTAAGCACATGAACTTAAAAAAGCGTTTAAGCTCGTTTTCGCCTGTAAAAACATCTTTGCTAGGTACCAATTTAAATCCGCCACACTGATTAGCGTGCCATGCAATAACTTGCTCTGCAGGAGGATAGCTTGGTTCAATTTTTGGTCTAGGTTTTGGACTAGGGTTACTGTTTTTGTCGTTCGTTTTTTTTGTATCGACCACAGGTGCAGGTGTAATTGACACACGCTCTTCTTGCCCATTATTAATTTCACAACCTGATATAACCATGCTGCTACTGAGCACACATAAAATAGCGATTAAACGCAAGCGCATGTTAATTAACTCCTAGATTTTTTGTTATGGGAATTTTAATTGAAAACCGGCAACCATGTGGCTCGTTATGCTCAACACTAAGTGTACCTCTTAGCTGTTCAACAGACTCTTTTACAATAGTTAAACCCAGTCCACTGCCTTGCAGCGTAACATTTTTACTGTGTTTACCTTGATAAAATGCGCTGAAAATTTGAGTTTTTTCTTGCTCTTTAATACCGCCCCCTTTATCAAGTACAACGATACAAAGCTGGTTTTGCTCAAGCGCTAAATTAATAGTAACGCTTTGCTTATTATCTGAAAATTTTAAGCCATTTGAAATAAGCTGAATTAAAATCATCTCAATAAGCTCACTAGGTAAAGCAAGCGGTTTGTTAGGTAAAGTGTTTTGCCACTGCAGAGCTTGCTCACGCGCACTTAAGCGATGCTCAAAATGGCTATTAATTTTATTAATAAGATAGCTAAATTCAACTTCGCTTAAGCTGTCTTTACTGGTGCGAATCGCATTATAACTCAGCAAACTGTCAATCATTGTGCGAAGGCGCACCATAGATTGGCTAATAAGCTCAAGCACCGCTTTTTGCTCAGCAGTAATTGGACCTACTATTTCATCAGTTAATAAATCAGTGCCTTCGACCATTGAAGCAAGCGGCGTTTTTAGCTCATGAGTTACATGGCGTAAAAAAGTATCTTTTTGCTGCTCAAGCATATGAAGTTGTTCTTGTACCCATTGGAGCTTTTCTCCTAGCTCAACAAGCTCAGCTGAACCTTTCACAGATATTTTTTGCTGCCAATGCCCCTGCCCAAGCTTATCAATAACCGTAGTTAACCCTTTTAGCCGCCCACTTATGCGCCATAAAAAACCTCCCCCAACAATTAAAGTCAGTGGAATAAGTGCCACCAGCCAGTTTATAAATGACGCTTGCAGGCTTGTAAGCTCATTTTGGTTATTGGTAATTTGCGCTTCGTTTTTATCACGTAACCATAAAGTAAGCTCAGCAACTAAGTCGCTCACTGGCACAAATAGCTCAGCTTGTTGTTGTTTTTGCTCAACGAGTTTTACATGCGCGGTTTGTAAGGTGGTATATAAGCGTTGCCATTGGTGGATATACTCTTTATTCGTGTTTACAAATTTGAGTTCATCAATGCTTTGTAGGGATGATTGCCATTTATCGACAATGAGCTTATCAAGCGATTCACTTTTTAATACCCAGTTTTGCCTAGTGGCGCGTTCAAGACTGTTGAGTTCTTGCTTTAAAGTGTTAAACGATTTGGTAACTTGGTAGTTGCTACTCACAATACTTTGAGTAACCGCTAATTGCTTATTAAGCGCATTTAAAAATACGATCACCACTACAGAAAGCGGGAGTAACGAAAGCAGCATACTCATTGCAAATTGCCCAATTAAATTAGGCCGCCAGTTAAGCATTGCATGGTATTTTTTAGCTATGGTTGCTGGCATTTCGTTTAGTCCTTTTAAGTTAAGCGTTCTATTATTAAGTGCTTACCTTATACACTAGCTGAACCAGCAATTATATTTAATACGATTAACAGCCAGCACTACAAAACAATGTGTCGCCAAATAGAGACAACGTAACTCGTTGATTTTAATAAACTCCCTTTTAACCCCATTAAATAGTGTTGCAAAAGGCACACAAAAATTACAATAAACCCAGTAAAAACTTCTCACTGGCTTAAAGAAAAAACAATAACCAATTGAAAAATAACAACAATTATTATTGGCACCATTTTTGTAATAGGAGTAATAACTTTAATCAATAAGGAAATAATTATGAACAAACGCATTTTAGTAATTTCATCATTACTACTGGCTTTAGGCTTTTTAGGCGCTAATGCACACGCAATGGACGTTCACGCGACTTTTAACGAACTTGATAAAGACAGTAACGGCACATTAAGTGAAGCCGAAGCAGGTGAAGATGCTGTGTTACACGAGAATTTTTCTCAAATTGATACTAATCAAGATGGGCAATTGTCGCTAGATGAATTCAAAAAATTTATTCAATAAACTTATTTAATAAGGAACGTGATTATGAAACAACTTATAGCCGCTTTTTCATTAATGTTTTTAGCAATTAGTGCCACCGTAATTGCATCGCCAACAAATGTGCGTTTTGCCCACTTAGATAAAGACATGGACGGACAAATATCAATTGCAGAAGCAAAGGAAGACAAGGAAGTAATGAGACAATTTGCCGACTTAGATGAAGACGGTGATGAAAAAATCTCAAAAAAAGAATTTGAAAGCTTTAAACCTTAATGAGTAATTACTGATTAAGCTTTACTTAAGCTTGTTATAGGTAAACTGGAATTAAAAGCATTTGCCATAATCCCTGAGGGAGTGTGTAAAAGGATTTAATGTTGGGAGTTAAATTACGGCAAGTGCTTTTTCCTTTTCACTTTATTTTACCCACAAACTTTAAATACATCTTTTGGAAGGAACACCATGAAGATACTTCCCCTTATTATAAGCATCTTAATGCTATTAAGCTTTGATGCCGCTGCACTTGATGTAAAGCAACGCTTTGATCACCTCGATAGCGACAAAAGTGGCTATTTAACGCATAACGAACTTGATCCCCAACCACAACTATTAAACACATTTGTAAAATGGGACAAAAACCAAGATAACCAAATTTCGTTAATCGAATTTAAAAATTACCTTACCAATAACCTCTACTGAGTATTTTTCATGAAAAAAACAAGCTATATAGCGCTTTTTGCGTTTGGTATTTTTAGCACATTAGGCTTTGCTGCAAGCAACAATGTTGCAGAGCAATTTGAAAAACTTGATAGAAACCAGGATGGTTTTTTAACACGTTCAGAAACCGCTGTAGACCCTGCTTTGTGGTCTCGGTTTTCAAGCTACGATCAAGACAAAGACGGCAAGCTAACGCTAAGTGAATACAGTTTATACGCTAGTAAATAAACCCTTTCAAAAGCTAGATATTTTATGTTCTAGCTTTACTGCTTTTTTCTTCATCATAATTTGTCTCACATATTAGTATTATAAAGTTGGGTTTGCTAGTGTTAACGCACTAACAATAAAAAATAATGCCTTATGTCGCTCAAAAAAATAATAAAACCACTCATACTAGCCAGCCTTTGCGCTAGTTCTAGTTACACTCTTGCACAAACAAAAGTAATTTATAACGCAAATGGTTATACCCCTTTATACCAAGGTGAAGTACAGCAGTTTACTACCCTCGTTATTAAAAATGGCAAGGTAGTAAAACTAGGTAGCGATACACTTAAAGATAGCTACCCAGATGCCAAGCTAATTGACGCGCACGGTAATACCTTATTACCAGGCTTAATTGATGCTCATGGGCACGTTATTGGCCTTGGCGATAATTTATCGCAACTTGATGTACGCGGTGCAAAATCGGTTGATGAAGTAACGAATAAACTAAAAGTATTTGCCGATAACAAACAAGGTTGGATTATAGGGCGAGGTTGGAACCAAGAGCTATGGCCTGATACACGCTTTCCTACGGCTAAAGATTTAGACAAAGTAGTTAACGATCGACCTGTGGTGCTTTCTCGAGTTGATAGCCACGCCATTTGGGTTAATTCAAAAGCGCTCGAACTTGCTGGTATTACCGCCCAAACAAAAGCGCCTGAAGGCGGTGAGATAATTAAAGACGAATTTGGCAATCCTACGGGTATTTTTGTAGACAAAGCAGAATCGCTAATTACCCAGCATATGCCAGCCCCTTCAAAACAAGATATAAGTGACTCACTAGATGCAGCAGGTAAACATTTATTAAGTTTAGGCATTACCTCTACTCACGATGCAGGTATTGATAAAACCACCTGGGAGGTTTACAAAGAGCGCGGCGACCTTGGTAATTTACCACTACGCATTGTGGCAATGTTAAGTGGTGCAAGCCCTGATTTAGACACAATGTTAAAGGCAGGCCGATACCACGACAAAAATGACTTTATGGAAATTCGCAGTGTTAAAGTTTACGCCGATGGCGCACTGGGCTCTCGTGGTGCAGCACTTATTGAAGAATATGCAGACAGACCTGGTCACCATGGTTTAATGCTTGAAACACAAGAGAAACTCGAAGCACTCTTTACACAAAGCTTTAAAAGCGGCTTTAGCGCAAATACTCACGCCATTGGCGACAAAGCAAATAAAGTAGTACTTGATGCCTATCAAAATGTGTTTAAAAAAACGGGCGGTATATTACTGCGAAACCGAATAGAGCACGCCCAAATTGTAACCCCTGATGATATCCCTCGCTTTAAAGCGTTAAAAATAATCCCTTCAATGCAGCCAGTACATGCTACTTCTGATATGTATATGGCAGAGCAGCGTTTAACTGAAAAACAACTAAGCGGCGCCTACGCGTGGCAAACATTTTTACAGCAAGGTTCGGTGGTTGCGGCAGGCTCTGATTACCCTGTAGAGCTTGCAAATCCATTTGATGGTTTATATTCAGCCATTACACGCATGGATCATAACAAACTACCGGAAAACGGCTGGCGCGCAAGTGAAGTACTAAGCCGCGAAGATGCATTACGTGCATTTACTCTTGGCGGCGCCTATGCAGCTCATCAAGAATTTAAGGTGGGTAGTTTAGAAAAAGGTAAATGGGCCGACTTTATTTTAATTGATAAAGACTACTTTAAAGTGCCTGTTGACGAGATATACAAAACAAACGTACTGCAAACATGGGTAGCAGGAATAAAGCGATACGAAAAAACTAAGACAGAAAATACCACCGAAAAATAAAACTAAAAAAGGGTTAACGCAAGTTAACCCTTTTTGGTTGTGTAGGAAGGCACTTTTAGCTAAACATATTTTTCACATCTTTTAGCATGTCGTTGTACTCATCACTTGTGAATAGCTGCATAGACGGTATAACGCCTTTGTCTATATACGTTTGCAGCGCTGTCGACTTATCAGAAACTTGTAACGTGCCCTCTAAAATAGCCCCTACTCGAATAAAATCCACGTAACTTACTTTTTCAGGTTTGTAACTTGGGTCAGCCCAGCTCTGAGCTACATCAACAAACTCTTTAGGGAATTCCCACGCTTGCATAATAGATGAGCCAATTTTTCCACTCAGCTTTTGAATTGCGTGCGCTAAAAAGCTTGGGTTGGCAAATACCTCTGGGTGGCGCTCAGCTTCGGTTAAAATTGGTAATACACCAATATTATAAACAAGTGCGGCGAGTGTAATAGAATCGCGGTTTAGTGACGTGTGCTTACTATTTTTTAAATAAAATTCCATGAGTGATATTGAATGGCTAGCAACAGTTAATGTTTTTTGCCATGCCTTACCCATGTAGCCTTTAATTAGCTCATTATTTGATACAAATAATTGTTCCATAGCCATAGCTGTAGCAATGTTTTTAATTTGACGTAATCCAATACGAGTCACTGCTTGTTGTAAATTAGATACTTTTACAGAACGTCCCATAATCGCACTATTAGCTACTTTTATCATACGAGCTGAAAGCGCTGGATCTTGTGAGATTACATCTGACATTTGGATTAAATTCACATCTGGGTTATCTGCAGCTTGGCGAACCTTAATCGCTACTTCAGGTAGCGTTGGTAAAACCAACGTATCGTTATTTATTCTATCGACTAGAATCGTTAATAAAGCGTTTTCTGTAGACATAAAGCTGCCATCCTTTTGTGTTCAGCCTGTAAAGTAACTGCAAACTCAGGCAGTTAATTTTCGTATTAGTAATATAATTAGTATTGTCTAACTTACCGATAAAGTTAAGAAAATTATAGAAGTTTATTTTTATTTATAATGCTTTACCGCTCATGCTTGCCTTACAACGCCAAATACTTGCTATTTACCATTTAGTTTTGCTTTAATGCACTCACAATAAGGAAGCGTTTGTACATACTTAATATTTTAACTAAAGCAGTACAAATTATTAAACTTACTTTTTAACAGGCAATATAATGATCTTAAATAAAATTAGCCAAGCAATTATGCTCTCTGGTGTTGTTTTTCTTAGCGCATGTTCTGAACAAGCGCCGTCTTCTACCGACAACACAGCCGTAGAGCTTGCTCAAAAAAGCAGTGCACAGTCAGGCCCTAAGCTTATTAATGTAGATAAACAACGTTTAGATATTTACACCGACTTTAGCTTACAAAGTGATTTATCGCACTT
The DNA here is from genome assembly GCF_015864495.1 of Pseudoalteromonas sp. SWYJZ98. Taxonomy (NCBI): domain Bacteria; kingdom Pseudomonadati; phylum Pseudomonadota; class Gammaproteobacteria; order Alteromonadales; family Pseudoalteromonadaceae; genus Pseudoalteromonas; species Pseudoalteromonas sp. SWYJZ98. Next base: position 69,772 of record NZ_JADYXA010000001.1, read on the forward strand.
AAGCGATAATCAACGAGCAATGGTTGCAAAGCTTATTGACGCTTCAAAAATAATGGATGAGTTATTTTGGAAGCAAGCATTTGGTGAAAATAAAGATGCTTTTTTAGCAAAACTAAACGATGGAAAAGTACGTAAATTTGCTGATATTAACTATGGTCCATGGGATCGTTTAAATGGTGATGAAGCATTTTTATCCAGCTATAAAGAAAAACCTCTTGGCGCACAGTTTTACCCTGCTGATATAACCAAAGAAGAGTTAAACAATGCAGACGTTGAAGACAAAACAGGGCTTTATTCTGTAATTAAGCGTGATGAGCAAGGTAAGCTTTACAGCGTACCTTATTCAAAGGAATACGCTGATGAGCTTGCAAAAGCCGCTGATATTTTACGTGAAGCAAGCAAACTTGCTGACGATAAAGAATTTGCTAACTATCTAAACTTGCGTGCCGATGCTCTACAAAAAGATGACTTCCAAGTATCTGACTTTGCTTGGATGGATATGAAAAATAACCCAGTAGATGTGGTTATTGGTCCAATTGAAACTTATGAAGATCAATTATTTGGTTACCGCGCAGCTTATGAATCTTACGTACTTATTAAAGATTTAAAATGGAGCGAACGCTTAGCTAAATTTGCAGCATTTTTACCTGAGCTTCAAAAAGGCTTACCTGTAGATGCTAAGTACAAACAAGAAGTACCAGGCTCTGACGCCGACCTAAATGCATATGATGTTGTTTACTACGCTGGGCATTCAAACGCGGGTAGTAAAACAATTGCAATTAACTTACCAAACGATGAGCAAGTACAGCTCGAAAAAGGAACTCGTCGTCTGCAACTTAAAAACGCAATGCGTGCTAAATTTGATAAAATTTTAGTGCCAATTTCAGAGCAGTTAATTGTACCAGAGCAGCGTAAACACATTACTTTTGATGCATTTTTTGCCAATACGATGTTCCATGAAGTGGCTCACGGTTTAGGTATTAAAAATACAATTACTGGTAAAGGTACTGTTCGTCAATCCTTACAAGAACACGCAAGTGCCCTTGAAGAAGGTAAAGCCGATATTTTAGGTCTATACATGATTGAACAGTTACTTAAAAAAGGCGAAATTACTGAAGGCACTATTGAAGATTATTACACGACCTTCATGGCAGGTATATTCCGCTCAGTTCGTTTTGGCGCATCAAGCGCGCATGGTAAAGCAAATATGATCCGCTTTAACTTTTTTGCTCAAGCAGGTGCTTTTTCTAAAAATGAAGAAGGCTTATACCGCGTTAATATGGAAAAAATGAGCATTGCAATGGCTAAGCTTTCTCGCTTAATTTTAACCTTACAAGGTGATGGCGATTACGAAAAAGTAGATCAACTAATTGCAACGCATGGCGACATTAAAGAAGAACTTGCTAAAGACTTAGAAAAACTAAGCAAAGCTAATATCCCTGTAGATGTAACATTTAAGCAAGGTAAGGAAATACTAGGGCTTAAATAAGTTTAGTTAAACTTAGTTAAACCCTAAAAAAGCGTTGCAGCTTATAACTGCAGCGCTTTTTTTAGCTCTGTGATTTGTAGATCTGTATAAGGCACTGCTGGGTGCTTACCCCAAATTGGCGCAGGCCATGCAGCATCACTCGTAAAACGCGCAATATGATGAATATGCAATTGCGGCACCATATTCCCTAAAGCCGCTATGTTTAATTTATCTGGTTTAAATACATCCATTAATAATTTACTTAGCTTGGCTGACTCTTTTAAATAAACAATTTGATCATCCTCAGATAAATCAATTATCTCTTTTAAGTTAGCCTGCCTAGGCACTAATACAAACCACGGATACAAGCTGTCGTTCAGTAAAAGCACTTTACACAGTGGCCAATCGGCAAGTTCTATACAGTCGCGTTTAAGTTCTGGCGCTAGTTTAAATTCAGGGTGAGTCATTGCTATGTCCTACTTTGTCTTTGATAATCGCCACTTTATAGCATTTAGTTGCAGTTGCACACGCTTGGCTTTACCATCAAAGCAATATTTATAATAAGCTAAGGCAACCTTGTGCTAAAAAAAATAAAACACCTCTCACTAGCTATACCGTTAATGGTTGGCGCTATTAGTGTTCAAGCAAAACCTTTATCGCTGGAGCGTATTTTTGACGATCCGAGCCTTTCTGGTAAATCGCCTGTACAACTTAAATTTTCGCCTGATGGCAGCCGTGTAACTTACCTACAAGGCAAAAGCGATGACTACAACCGCTACGATTTATGGGAGTACAATCTAAAAGATAACACCAACCGTGTGCTAGTTGATTCGGCAAAGTTATTTTCAGGCCCAGAAAACCTATCAGATGAAGAAAAAGCACGCCGCGAACGCCAACGTATTTTTGGTAAAGGCATACTTGAATACAAATGGTCTAAAGATAGCAAAGCACTTTTATTCCCACTCAATGGTGACCTTTATTATTACGATTTAGCCTCAGCTAAAAGTAAAAAACTAACCGACACTGAAGCATTTGAAACCGATGCACGCTTTTCACCTAAAGGTAACTACGTATCGTTTATTCGAGAGCAAAACCTTTATGCTTTAGAGCTTGAATCAGGTAAAGAGATTCAGCTTAGTAAAGATGGCGGCGGCGTAATTAAAAACGGCATGGCCGAATTTGTTGCTCAAGAAGAAATGAGCCGTATGACAGGTTACTGGTGGTCAGGTGATGAAACTAAAATTGCCTATACCCGCGTTGACGAAACCCCTGTAAAAGAAGCTATCCGTAACGAAATTTACGCTGACGAAGTTAAATTATTTAACCAGCGCTACCCGTTTACAGGTACCGATAACGTTAAAATTCAACTTGGTGTGGTTAAGCTAAACGACCAAAAAGTAGATTGGATTGATTTAGGTAAAGATGAAGACATTTACATTGCGCGCGCTAAATGGCTAAAAGACGGCAATACACTGTCGTACCAATGGCAAAATCGCTCGCAACATAAATTAGAACTGCGTTTTTATAACAGCGAAACTAAAGCCCAAAAAGTAGCACTGACCGAAAATAGCAAAACGTGGATTAACCTACATTTTGATCTTGAGTTTTTAAAAGACAAAAAACATTTTGTATGGGCATCTGAGCGAGACGGCTTTAAACATTTATATCTGTATCGCACAAACGGTCAACTTGTACGTCAAATCACCTCTGGTGATTGGGCTGTTGATAGCTTAAAAGGTATTGATGAGAAAAAAGGCATTGTTTACTTTGCCGGTCGAAAAGATACACCGCTTGAAAGCCATTTATACAGCGCGCCTTTATTTAAAAAAGGCGATGCCAAACGTATTACCGAAAAAGGTCAGTACCACAATGTTGTGCTAGCAAAAGACAATAAAACCTTTATCGATAATAGCTCGTCTGATAATAAACCAAACTCAGCAGCACTTCGTAAAGTAAACGGCGAATTCATTACCTGGCTTGAAGAAAATAAGCTTGATAGTAACCATCCGCTTACTCCTTATTTAAGCGACTTAGCAAAACCAGAATACGGCACAATTAAAGCCGATGATGGCCAAGTTATGCATTACCGTTTATTTAAGCCTAGCACCATTGCTGATGGCAAAAAGCACCCTGTTATTGTTAACGTATACGGCGGCCCGCATGCTCAGCGAGTAACGAATAGCTGGCGCAGTAAAAACTTGTACTTTCAGTACATGGCGCAACAAGGTTACGTAATTTTTCAACTGGATAACCGTGGTTCGTACAACCGTGGTAAAAAGTTTGAAGATGCTATTTATAAACATTTAGGTGTGGTTGAAGTTGCCGATCAAATTAAAGGCGTAGAGTTTTTACGTACACTGGATTACGTTGACCCACAACGCATCGGTGTTTATGGCCACAGTTACGGCGGTTACATGGCGCTTATGACTATGTTTAAAGCGGGCGATTACTTTCAAGCCGGCGTATCAGGTGCTCCAGTAACCGATTGGGCTCTATATGATACGCATTACACAGAGCGTTATTTAGGTCACCCCGATACAAATGCTAAAGGCTATGAAGACAGCGCAGTATTTCCATATGCAGATGGCTTAAAAGGCCCATTAATGATTTACCATGGAATGGCTGACGATAACGTATTGTTTACGCATTCAACTAAATTATTTAAACAACTACAAGATAACGAAAAACAGTTTGAAATGATGACCTACCCAGGCTCTAAGCACAGCCTACGTGGTAAACAAGTGCAAACGCACTTGCATCAAACAATTACAAATTTCTTTAATCGTCATTTTGATGTTAAATAGTTAAACAAGTTTAAAAAGTAGACTAAAGGCTGATTGATAAATCAGCCTTTTTTTTGCATTAATGGTTGTTAAGCCTAGATTAAACTCTCTTTTTAGCTACGCTTATTCAATGCGCAAAAGCGCCAATTTTTAAGGATGAATGTATGCCTAGTTTACGTAGCTTTAGTATATTTCAACGTTTCTCACTGTTAATAGCCATTGTAGTGCTTGGGCTTATAGTGCTGAGCATATCCAGCCTAACTAACCAATATAATGCCCTTAAAAACGAGCAGTACCTTAAAACACAAAATGTAGTAGAAACTGCTCACAGCATCATTGAGCACTTTCATGACCTTGAACAAAATAACTCACTCACCCAGCAGCAAGCTAAAACGCAAGCTCTTGAAACAATAAAAGCACTGCGCTATGACAGTACTAATTATTTTTGGATAAATGATTATCAGCCTACAATGATAATGCATCCGATTAAACCTGCCCTCGATAATAAAGATTTAAGTAATAATAAAGATCCCGATGGCAAAGCGCTCTTTGTAGAAATGGCTAATATAGTTAAGCGTGATGGTGAAGGGTTTATACCTTATAAGTGGCCAAAGCCAGGTAAAGACCAACCTGTAGAGAAAGTTGCTTTTGTTAAAGGGTTTAGTCAATGGCAATGGATTATTGGCTCGGGTGTATACCTTGATTCAATTGACGAGGCATTTAGCCAACAACGTAACCTAATTATAGTCAGTGCAATAATTATGATTATTGCTGTTATTTTGCTTAGTTACTTTATAGGTAAAAGTATTTTAATACCTACTCGCTTAGCAGCCGATATGATGAAGGACATTTCACAAGGCGAAGGCGACTTAACCCGTACATTAAATGAATCCGGTAACGATGAAATATCTGAACTATCGCGCTCATTTAATTTGTTTGTTTTAAAAATACGAGAGTCACTTGCTCATGTAGCACAAAGCGCAAACAGCGTAAGCAAGCATGCACAAATCGTTGACGAATCAAGTAAAACAAGCCACTCATTTATAGAGCTTCAAAACGATAGTTCAACCCAAGTTGCAGCTGCCATGGAGCAAATGACTCACCAAATACACGATGTGAGCCGTAACGCTGAAGCCGCAGAGCAAGCAGCTAAGGATGCAGCACAAAACGCATCAACGGGTAAAAATGTGGTTGCGCAAACAATTACAGCAATAGAAACACTCTCAAGCAACATTGAAACAGTCAGCCGTGTAACTGCTGATTTGGCCAACGAGAGTCATAATATAGGCTCGGTACTTGATGTAATAAGAAGTATATCGGAACAAACAAACTTACTGGCATTAAACGCCGCCATTGAGGCAGCTCGCGCAGGAGAGCACGGCCGAGGATTTGCAGTTGTTGCAGATGAAGTAAGAACATTGGCAAGCCGTACAGGGCAAAGTACTGACGAAATTCAAACCATGATCACTAAACTACAAGAAGGTGCAAAAGCAGCAGTAGAAGCAGTTAAATCAAGCCAAGCACTTTCGCTTTCTACCGTAGAACAGGCGTCGTCTGCCAATACTTCACTTAATGAAATAGAACGACTTGTTTCAATTATTACCGAAATGAACAGCCAAATTGCACGTGCCACAGAGCAACAAACTCAAGCCGCTGATGAAGTTAATTTACGTATTAACGAGCTATCACACTCAACAGAGCAGTCACTTAATAATACTAAACAGCTTACAAATGCCAGCGATAACCTTAAACAAAGTAGCCAAGGGCTTTCGAGCGTAGTTAATCGCTTTAAATTAGATTGATAGCGATACCGTTACCATGAAACGCAACAGCCCTGAATTAACAGGGCTTTTTTATTGCATGAAAGTTTTTAGCTTACATACAGTAACGTGCAAACAAGCTCGTTACTGATGCGGCAGTTGGCTTACCGTGCTGCCAATCACCACCTTCAACACCGCTTCCTGCAATGTCCATATGAACATAAGGTAGTGGCTGAACCGAATCGTTACCGTGTTTATCAAGCCCACCAACAATAGCCATAAATGCCATTGGGAACTGATGACCACGAGCGGTAACAGCCGATGCCGCGTTATTGCTAGATAAAACATCGTCAGCTAGTGTGCGTGGTTTAATAAAGTCGTAGTCTTCACGGCGTGAACGCGATACTTCAGCGCCATCGGCCCATAAGTCACCCAAATCAGCTATTTGACGTGAAACACCAGCGCTACGAGCTGGACCATTTTCAACATACGCACCGTAAGGACCCATTGCACGAGCTGCATGACCCGTTAATGTAGCTACAGTAAATAACGTTGGATTAACCTCTGTTTTAGCTAAATCTTTCATTTCGCTAAGCAGGTCGCCCATTGCTAAGCGCCCTTCTGCATCGGTATTACCAATACGTACACGAACACCTTCACGGCTAGTAATAATTTCATCTGGCACAAAACAATCCGAGCCAATAGAGTTACGAACAACAGCTAAGTACGATACCACTTTAACGCCTTTAGGCTGATAATCCGCAACGGCTTTCATAAAGCCAGCAACAGAAGCTGCGCCGCCTTTATCACGGCTCATGCCTGCCATATAACCGCCTACTTTTAAATCTGCACCGCCTGTATCGTATACAAGCCCCTTACCTACAAACATAAGTGTGCGAGTAATTTCGCCCTCTGGTACATATTCAAGCTTAACAACACGTGGGTGATGGCGCTCAACTGCATACGATGCGCGAGCAACTGTACTCAGCATTGGGTAGTTTTTATCAATAGCTGCAATATCGTCAATTACGTCAACCGCAATGTTTGAGCCTTTAAATAAATCAACACAGTAATCTGCAAAGCGTGGTGGAGCCATACGCTCAGGTTCAGTACCACACAGGTCACGCGCTGCATATTGGCCTGCTGCAATTGCATTAACAGCTTTAATCGTTTGCTCGCTTGCGCCAACTAAACCAATCTGTGTAATAGGTTCAATGCTTTCACCGTGATATTCACGCGCTTCTAATGGCTGCCATAAGGCTTGGCAAGCGCCTAAATAAGCAACTTCTAAAGCATGCTGATAACGGCTATCGCCATTTAAATTTGGTAAAAATAATGCAGGGTTAACACTGCCCGACGCTTTTGCTTCGTTAATTGCTAATTTAGCAGCATCAAAATAACGACGCACGTCGTCGTAATCTCTATTTAACGGACCGGTTGGCGCAAGTACAACGCGCTTGTTTTCAATTACTAATAAAGTAACTTGCTTACCGATGCGAGAATCTACGTTTGCTTGAGCTAAAATAGCATCACGTAATGAGTTATTTGGTAACTGAGAAAAGTCATTACTAATAATAATAAGCGCATCATGAGATGTGCATTCAAAGCTTGCACTAACCGCTTGAGGGTATGCCATAAATAAGGTCCTGTTAGAAAACATAAGCCCCTATTATCGTCGATTTATATATTGAAGACCAGCAAGGAGCGATGAGCTAATCACATAACCTATCAATAAATGGCAACTTGGAGTTACAGGCTTTACAGCTTAATCGAGAATACTAAGTTGGAAGTTTTGTTCTGGCTCGTTTTTAATCCCAACGCCTATGCCAAGTAATCTTACAGGCTGTTGTAGCCCTCGCTGGTAGGCCTTAGTAAGTAGTTGAACAAATATTTCTATATTTAGCTCGTGATATACCTGATCGGCTGAGGTCACTACAAAATTTGCAAACTTCACCTTAACACTCAATTTATTAATACGATTTTGTAACTGCTGTTTATTAAGCCTTAAAACTAATTCCTCTAACAACCTTGGCAGCTCATCTAAGCACTCCTGTAAACTCGTTTTGTTGTACTCGTAGGTATGTTCAACACTCAGCGATTTTCTTATGCGATCTGTGGATACTTTACCAACATACTCACCTGCACATTTTTGATAAAGCGACACACCAAAATTACCCACATGTTGCTGCATCCAGTTAATGCCTTTTTCACGTACATCCTTGCCGGTATATAAGCCTTTTAAATTTAGCTTTTCGAGCGTTACTTTGCCCACTCCTGGAATTTTCCCCAGCGGTAATTGCGCTAAAAAGTCATCAACCTCATCAGGCAAAACGACAAATTGACCATTCGGTTTATTTTCGTCACTGGCTATTTTAGCAATAAATTTAATCGGTGCAATACCAGCTGATGCAGTGAGCCCTGTAGCATTGTAAATATCGGCTCTTATTTGCTGTGCAATAAGTGTGGCACTGCCTTTACAAGCGGTGCTGTCTGTTACATCTAGATAGGCTTCGTCTAAAGAAAGAGGTTCAATTAAGTCTGTGTAGCGTCTAAATACTTCACGTATTTGGTTTGAAGCTTCTTTGTATACAGCCATGCGCCCTGGGACAATAACTAAATCGGGGCATAATTGTTTAGCATGATAGTTCGACATAGCCGATCGTACGCCATACTCTCTAGCTATATAGTTAGCGGTTGAGAGCACGCCTCGTCGGCTATTGCCTCCAATAGCAAGCGGTACACATGCAAGTTTTGGATTATCTCGCATTTCTACTGCTGCATAAAAGCAATCCATATCTATGTGAATAAACTTCTTCATCACCACAACAATAACTGGTTATTTATACAGTCATTATTATAGAATCAAATGTGATAAGCAAGCCTAGGGCCTGTTTATCTTTCGAGGTTAAATTTGCAGCAGTATATTTGGTATTTAGGCAAGGCAGAGCCTATGTAGTGTGGTTATTCCCCATAAATAGGCGATAACGTAGCACAAATGCCAAACATACGCTGCCCGAAGGGTTCTGCCTAGGGGCAATTTACTCTTTGTTGCTCGGCTTTTACTTAGCCCACTAGGTCACAAACCTCGCGCCGCGATTAAATAGCCCCTAGATTGAACAAATTTTAATCCTGAAAGGTCAACAGGCCCTAGTTAGCGATTAAAAAAAGCGCTTATTACCTTCTTGCTCTTTATAACCACGTAGCCAATACATAACCTCAAATAAAAATCCTGCCAACATTAAAATGATAGCGCCAGATTCATTCCCCATCGCGTAACAGGTAAAAGAGGCTATAAAAACCAAACAAGCTAAGGCCCAATTAATTATATTCTGCATATTTTTACCTTTGTGTGTTTTTGTGTGTCTGTGTAATTTAACTGTAGACCTAAAATTAAACAGGTACAATCATCTTATAAAAAAACATGCCATTAATTACCTTGAGCTCGTAACACCATGTTGATAATCTAAGTACTTTAAAAATCAAGGGCCAATAAATAATGCAAACGTTTAAAGATCAGCACCCTATTCATACCGATATCACCGTAGCATGGGCTGATATGGATGCGCTACAACACGTAAATAATGTAGTGTATTTACGTTACTTTGAAATAGCCCGGATCGACTTTTTAAATAAAATAAATCTGTTCGACACAATAAGCCCAAACGGTGTGGGCCCAGTAATCAGCGAAAATAGCGTTCGCTATAAACGCCCAGTAACTTTTCCCGACACACTCACTGTAGGCGTTACAATTACAGATCTTAAAACAGATCGCTTTACCATGAACTACACCGTTTACAGCCATGCACAAAAAGCAATAACGACTACGGGTGCATCTAAAGTTGTAATGTTTGATTTTACTACAGGGCAAAAAGCCCCAATCTCCGAGCCTCTTTTATCGGCTTTAATCAGCCATGCTCAAAACTAATTTAGTTAAGGAATTTTTATGCAATACAACCCACTAGGTAGCAGTGGCGTAAACGTATCTCGAGTGTGCCTAGGGAGTATGACTTGGGGTAAACAAAATACTCAAAGCGACGCTGATGAACAAATAGCCTACGCGCTCGAGCAAGGCGTAAACTTTATTGATACAGCCGAAATGTATGCTGTGCCTCCTTCGCCAGAGACCTATGGTAAAACCGAGGAAATTATTGGCAATTGGCTATCGCGTAATCAGCAAAAGCGCAGCGAAGTGGTACTAGCTACAAAAATTGCAGGCAATGGATTATCGTGGGTACGTGATGGCGGCAATATTACTCGCCAAACAGTAATAGAAGTCGTAGATGATTCACTTAAGCGACTTCAAACAGACTACATTGATTTATATCAACTACATTGGCCAAACCGCTCTACCCCTCACTTTGGCAGACAATGGCCCGGCACTCTTAAATTTACCGACGTAAATACACAAGAGCAACAAGCTAGTATGCTTGATATTCTAGAAGGCCTTAATGAATGTGTTAAAGCAGGTAAAATTAAGCACTGCGGTTTATCTGACGATACGCCATGGGGTATAAGCCAGTTCTTAAGTTTGGCCAAAGAGCATAACTTACCGCGTATGGTATCTATTCAAAATGAGTTTAGCTTAGCGCACGCTAAAGACTGGCCGTATTTAATAGAACAATGTGTACACGAAGATATTGCCTACTTACCGTGGTCGCCTTTAGCAGCCGGTTTATTAACGGGTAAATACCTAAACGGTGCTCGCCCTGAAGGCTCTCGTTGGACCTTCATGCAGCGTAACGGTATTTTTAGAGATACACCCAATGCAGAGCAAGCCACTAAGCAGTATGTTGAGCTGGCTCATGCAAACAATATTACTCCAGCACAACTAGCCTTAGCATGGTGTAACCAAGTAGATGGCGTAACTTCTTCAATTATCGGGGCAACATCTATAGCTCAATTAAAGGAAGATATAGACGCATTTAGCATAACGCTAAACGACGAAATTCTTAGTGATATTAACACCATATTTAGAAACCATCCGATGCCTTATTAAGCATGTATGAGTTAAAAGCAGCCTTGAATGAGGTTGCTTTTAAACTAAAATATTTGACCCTACTACAACCAACACTATACTTTTATTAAGTTTTCTTAATTCAACGAACACTTATCAATGCTGAAAAACGGATACTATGCATTTTGCTTATTAATTGTATTCAACGCGCACGCCGTTGAGCAAAAAGTACAACCTCTAGAAGAGATTATTTGGCTGCAAAGTTACACGCCCCCTTTTCATATAGCTAAAAGTGAAAGCGCACCACAAGGCGGTATTTGCGACAACCTAACCGAGCAACTCATCAGAACCATAACTGATGTAAAACATACCCGCTTAATTGTTCCTCAGCAGCGTATAAATAAATATTTAAATGAAGGAAAAAATGTATGTTTTCCGTGTGTTATTTATAAAAAAAATAATAACCAACAACTTAACTACTCAAATCCAACAACGGTATATCCCCCATTTTCAATTATCACGACTAAAGAGCTAAAGCCGCAATTAGAAGAAAAGCACGGCTCGCCTATTCACCTTATTAATTTATTAACCGACCCGCAATATGTATACGGGCAAGCGGCTGCACGTAAATTTACAACTAAAATTAATACAATTATTGAAAATACAAAACGAGATAAAGAGTCTTCGTTAAGTTGGAGTAGCGAAAATGAAAGTCAGGCTGTTATAGCACGCTTGAGTCACGGCTTTTTAGACTACTCAATTGATTACCCGTTTATGGCTGATTACTTTAATAAACAAGGGGAGTATACGTATATAGAAAGTGTGCCAATTGCAGAAAATGACATTCAATTTATAAGAGGAGCAATAGGCTGTGCGGCTAAAGCACCTAATAATTTTGCAGAGCAAGCCCTTAAAAAAATTAACCGCGCATTAAAAAATAATGTACTCCAATCGCCTGAGTATCAACAAAGTCAGCATAGTTGGCTTAAAACCACCTTTACTGACTTTGATAAACACTACCAACAGCAAGTCGTTAACTTTTACTTACTTGCCACTGATGCTCAAGCAAACACTGATCATTAGCATAAAGCGCCACTGCAAAAATACTTTTAGCTGTTACCTCACCTACGCCCGACGGTGTACCTGTCATTATTACATCACCGTCTTCTAAGCTCATAAATTCACTAATTTCTTGTAAAATTGAGTCAGGATTGTGCAGCATAAAATGAGTATCACCTCGCTGAATCACTTCATTATTAATTTTAAGTTCAAAGGTAAAGTGCTTCATTGCATCAGTTAGCGCTACAAAATCAGTTAAAATAACAGAGCCGTCGAACGCTTTAGCGCGCTCCCATGGAAGCCCTTTATTTTTTAATTTACTTTGCACAGTACGCTTAGTTAAATCAAGGCCGAGTCCAACACCTACAAATTTTTTATTTTTAACTACAAAACACAACTCGGTTTCATAATGCAGCGTATCGCCGTTGTGAGCTGCAAATAACGTATTAGTAATTGCGCTATTTGGCTTATTAAATAAAACCATTTGCTCTGGCGTTTCGTTATTTAGCTCTGCAATGTGTGCGGTATAATTACGCCCAACACACACTACTTTTGATGGTGTTAACTCTTCAGATACTAACTTTATTGAATGCATATAAATAATGTCTCAGTTATTAGGGCCTGTTGACCTTTCAGAATTAAAATTTGTTCAATCTAGGAGCTATCGGGCAACGCATGTTCGGCATTTTTGCTTCGCTATCGCCTATTTATAGGAAATAACCACACTACACAGGCTCAGCCTTGCCTAAACACCAAACATACTGATGAATTCAACCTAAAAAGAGAAACAGTCCTTAGCTAATAAGCGTTTCAAGTAAGCTCAAATTAATAGGTTTAAGTAAAACTCGGTCAATATTTAAATCTTTTATTTCTCTTGGATCTGGCTCTGCTCCACTTACAATCACTAAGCGTAATTCAGGGTATCGCTCATTAATTTGCTGGCCTAAGTCAACGCCACGACCATCAGGTAAATGCATATCTAACAATACCTTATTAAATTGCTGGTCGTGATTAAGTATTTGCAAACATTGTGCGCAGCTAGACGCAATGACGGTTTCAACACCTAAGCTTTCTAAAAGTAGCTGCGTAATTTGTGCTGCATCGTGGTCATCTTCAACCAGTAAAAAACGTTGTTTCTTCTCAGTTAAGTCCTTGCCACAGCTTATATCTTTAGCTTGCGGTGCATGCTCTGGCGCTACCAAGTAATCTTGTAAACATTGATATAAAGCCGCGCTATCAACAGGCTTTGGTATTACATCGTTAAAACCAAGTGCAGCAAGCTCTTCATGTATGCCTTTCATCGTAGCGGCAGTGAGCGCAATTATTGGGCCTTTATAGCCCATTTTTCTAAGCTCTATGGTAGCTTCCTTGCCGCCCATTACAGGCATATGAATATCAATAAAAATAATGTCGTAAGGCGCTTTATACGCATCTGCTATGCGTACTTTTTCAAGCGCTTGCTGGCCATGTTCGGCATAATCTACGCGCGCACCACAGGTACTGATCATATGACCAACTAGCATGCGTAAATCACGTAAATCATCAACTACTAATACTCGTCCGTGTACCTTACAAGGAGCTGATTTACTTTGTAATTGTGGTGCGCTACTAAAATTAAGCGTTTGGCGTTCTACTCCACTAATGTCACCCGGATAAACCGAAATAGTAAATGTAGAACCTTTGCCTATTTCAGAGTGCAAACTAATATCACCGTGCATACGCGCTAACAATTCAGCACATATTGCCAAACCTAAGCCTGCGCCACCTACAGAGCGTGATTCTACATCGGCTATTTGTTCAAAAGGCTTAAATATAAGTTCTTGTTTTTCAGGGGCAATGCCCATACCTGAATCTTTAATGCTAAAAAATAGCATTTCAGTGTCATCAACCCATTGCGTCCACGCATTAACAACAATTTCGCCTTTATCGGTAAATTTAACCGCATTATTTATTAGATTTATTAAAATTTGACGAACTCTTGTTGCATCCAGTCGTGCAACTAGAGGTAATGGCTTATGAGATTCAAAGCGCAACGTAAGGCCCTTATCAAGCACCGATACGCGCATTAGCGTGTATACATCGGCAAGCATGCTATCAAGGTTAACTTCGCTTAGGGTAAGTTCCAGTTTATCGGCTGCTATTTTTGACAAATCGAGCACATCGTTTAACAAGCTCAATAAGTGTTTACCGTTTCGATAAATAACACCCAATTCATTTTCTGCTTGCTGACTAAAGTCGCTCTGCATTAACAGTTCGGTGTAACCTAAAATAGACGATAGAGGGGTACGTAACTCATGGCTCAAATGAGCTAAAAATCGATCTTTTGAACGATTTTCGGCTTCAGCTTTTAAGCGTTCAACTCGCTCACCTTCTACATCTTTACGCGCTAAAGCATAACGAATAGCACGCGCAAATCGGCTCGAGCTCATTTCTGTTTTTATTAAGTAATCAACGGCGCCCGCATCAAGCGCAGCTGAGTCTAACTCATCATTAGATTGCCCCGTTAACATAATAATAGGACCGCTAAAACCGTTGGCTATCGCTTTTTTTAAAACGCTTAGCCCGTTAGATGCACCTAAGCGATAGTCGAGCAAACAAATATCGTGCTCATTTTTACTCAGCTTTTCAATTGCTTGCTCTGGAGAGCTTATCCATTCTACATTAAACGTATGTGAATCTAATTGTTGTAAATAGTCGCAGGTGAGTATGTAATCATCTTCATCGTCTTCAACTAGCAGCAGCTTAGTCACTTTATCTAACATAGAATCTCCCTTTAATCGTTAAATGTTGATGGTAGCTCTACAAATTCTACCCAGTATTTTCCTAGCGTTTTCATCAAATCAACTAAGCCATCAAACGTTACTGGTTTAGTGATGTAAGATGCGGCACCTAAGTTATACCCTTTTACCATGTCTTCTTCTTGTTTAGACGTAGTTAATATAACAACCGGAATTCCCTTTAAGCTAGGGTTTCCTTTTATGGCTTCAAGCGCTTCACGGCCATCCATTCTAGGCATATTTAAATCAAGTAATATAAGTCCAGGACGCGGCGAAACTGCTTTGTCTTCAAACTTACCTTTACGTTCTAAATATTCAAGTAACTCGACGCCATCTTCAACAAAGTGAAGCTCGTTAAGTACACGACTTTCAGCAAGGGCATCTTGTGTTAACAAACGATCATCTTCATCGTCGTCTGCCATTAAAATAGTAATCGGTTTTACTTTTGAATAGGGCATTTAAGCCTCTCCTTGCAATGTGAAAAGCTCAGCTTCCACAGGTAGTTTTATGATAAAGGTTGCACCTTCACCGTCTTTACTTTGGGCTGTAATTGTTCCGCCATGGCGCTCTACAATACGCCTACATACAGAAAGGCCAATACCCGTGCCTTTATATTGTGAGCGTCCATGTAATCGCTGAAACGGTACAAATATTTTATCGGCATAGTCTTGTGAAAAACCAATACCGTTATCTTCTATGGTAATAACTTGAAAACTTAAATGAGTATTATGATCAGAGCTGAAAATATCTTCATCTTGATAACTGATTTTTATGTGCGGGCTTATATTTGGACGCCTAAATTTAACAGCGTTCGACAACAAGTTTAAAAACAGCTGCTGCATTTGGCTTTTATCAGCCTGAATAACTGGCAAATCCTCCACATCAATTTGTGCTTCAGACTCTTTTATTGCTATCTCTAAATCACTTAATATATCAGCTACAACTTCATTTAAATTCGTATCGTCAAAGTCTTTGCCACGCGTTGTAATACGCGAAAACTCTAATAAGTCGTTTATTAGATTAGACATACGCTGCGCTGCATTTTTCATGCGCCCAATGTAATCCATCCCCTTTTCACCCAGCTCATCTTTAAACATAGTTTCGAGACGGTCACTAAAGGCTTGGATTTTTCTAAGAGGTTCTTGTAAGTCATGACTTGCTACAAAAGCAAACTCTTCAAGCTCTCGGTTACTTCGGCTCAATTCATCTGAATATAATGTTAGCTCTTGTGTCCGCTCAGAAACCTTAATTGCTAATGTTTCGTTTTGTTTTTCAAGCTCAAAACGATATTGTGCTGCATTTCTTAAATTAAGGCGCGTCATAATAAACATACCAATAATCAGCAACCCACTGGTTATTGCTGTTATAGCGAATGTAATTTTAGCCTCATTTTTAATCTGTGCTAATTTAGAAAAATGGCTTACTTTAAAGAGTAATTCACGGTCTTGAATTTCATTAACATACTCTCTAATTTGCTTATAAAGCTTTCTTCCTTTATGTGTATTTAATACATACATCGCACGTCTTTCTTTGTCATCTAGCGCAAGGTTTACAGTTTGTTTTAATTCTTTAATTTTACTATCTACAAGAACTAACAACTGGGCTATACGCTCAGCTTGACCGTCAATCTCAGAGTGAAGCGACTTGACATGATCTGTTTGCGCCTCAATTTGCCCAATAGCGTCATAATAAGGCGCTAAATAGTCAGCCTCTTCTGTCAATAAATAACCACGCTGCCCAGACTCAGCCTGCACTATGGATAGATGCAGCTTTTCAATTGCTGTGGTTAGCATGCTAGTGTTGTCTAAACTTTTTTGGGTTTGTGTTAAGCCTTGAATCGTATTCAATGCTAAAAATGCGTTGCCCACAATAATACCTAGCACAACCACCATAAATGTTGCCCACGTAATATTAGCCTTACCTTGCTGTTTTTTCTTGCTCATTTAGCTTCCCGAATTAAAGTTTATACAACACTTAATACTTATTGAGAGTCTGATATTTTTTGCAAACTTTCGCTGCACTGTTGGCAATTATTGATAATTTTATCAAGTGCATCTAACGCTTTTTCTTTTGGCATATCGTTTTCAAGTACCAATTTAATCAGCTCAGCATTCATCGAAATACGATTTAGCGGCCCTCTTGCATCGTGTACTAATTTATTGAGTTGCTCTGTTTGGTTATCGGATGTCATGCCCTTCCTCAAATCTATTTATATTCGCCAATACCGCCATATGCATTAAGGCGGTTATAAAGTGTTTTAGTACTAATACCCAGCATTTGTGCAGCAAGCGTTTTATTACCTTGCACCTTATCAAGCGTTGCATGAATAAGTTCTTTTTCAACTTCTTCAATTGTTTGCCCTGCTGATACAGGCTTTTCGGCAGCTTGATTATTAACGCGCGAAAAAGGTGACTCTAAGTTATCAGGTAAAATAATATCGCTAGTTTGTGGGTCGCTCATAATAAATGCACGGTGTATAGCATGGCGGAACTCTCGCACATTACCCGGCCACTCATAGCTTTGCAGCTCTTTGAGCTGTGCGGCAGTCCAACTAAAGGCAGTGCCGTTTTCGTCATTAAGTTGATCTAAAAAGGCTTTTGCTAATAAAGGTACATCTTCTTTTCTATCGCGAAGTGGCGGTATATCAATAGGAAAAACAGCCAACCTAAAGTAAATATCTTCACGAATAACATTATTTTGTGCTAAATCGGTAAGCGAGCGGTTAGTAGCTGAAATAACACGGCAATTGGTTGGTATTTCTCTGTTACCACCTACGCGTGTTACCTTTTTAGTTTCAAGCACTCGCAGTAAATTTGGCTGCATATCAATTGGCATTTCAGTTACTTCATCTAAAAACAAAGTACCGTTATTTGATTGCTCAAATACACCTTCTTTACGTGCAATTGCGCCTGTAAATGCGCCTTTTTCGTGGCCAAATAACTCACTACCAATTAACTCTTTTGAAAGTGCGCCACAGTTGCTAGCAACTAATGGCCCTTCGCACTGGCTTGCGTTATGAATAGCTTGAGCCACTACTTCTTTACCTGCACCACTTTCACCCATAAGCATCACGTTAGCATTTGTTTTAGCTACACGTTCAATCATGTTGTAAAGCTTTTGCATTGGCTCAGATTCACCAATCAAACCGCCAAAGTGGCGTACAATACCGCTCGACTTTGCTTTTTTAACTGCTTTTTTAGGGCCATTTAAAACGAGTTCTAAATCTTCACGTTGTAATGGTTTTAATAAATGCCCTACATTTGGCTCACACATATCAGCTAAAATACCTTTAACTGAAGGATGACCCGAAATAAGTGTAATTTTTGGAGATTGCCCAATCGTTTTTAAGTGATCAAGTAAGTGCAAACCGCTACCATCAGGCAGCATAAAATCAAGCAGCACATGATCAAACGCATTATTTTCAAACCATTGATGTGCTTCTTTTAAACTGGTAGCTGTGCTTATATTGTGGCCGAGGAATTCGACTATGTGGCAAACAACGTCACTAAATTCAACGTCGTCATCTACTAAAAGTATGTCTAACATGATAAATCCCTATGCTTTTTTCTTATTCTACGCATCCTTGATATTAATTTAAAGGTGCGCCCAGAATCTAATTTTAAAATAAACTTAAGCGATTAAATGCTATTAATGTTACCAACCTAATATTTACGTATGCTGAAAAAAATCGATCATAAATTATGATTAATAATTAAAATCGTTTCTATTTATAGAATGGTAGCAACTATTATTATTAAAAACCTAAAAAAGGAGACGAAATGCAGCAATTAAAAACCTTAATACATTCAGGTATTAATATTGACCAAGGTACTCAATTTACACGCTTAACAGCTCGCGCTATTGTAATTAAAAATAATAAAATACTTTTAATGTATACAAACCGTTATGAAGACTACAGCCTACCCGGCGGTGGAGTAGATGACGGCGAAAGTATTGAGCAAGGCTTAATTCGCGAACTAAGCGAAGAAACTGGTGCACAACAAATAAGTGTAGTTAAAGCCTTTGGACTCTATGAAGAGTATCGCCCTTGGTATAAAGACGATTTTGATATTATTCATATTAAATCGTATTGCTTTGTATGCAGTATTGCCGACGAGTTTGGCAAAGCGCAGTTAGAGCATTACGAGCAGCAAAATGGCATGACAGCTAAATGGGTTGATATTAACGACGCAATTGCGCATAACGAGCGCACCATTGCTAACAGTGAAAAACAAGGGCTTTCTATTTTACGAGAAACTTACTTATTAAAGCGCATTGCAAAGGAGCTAATATAAAGCTCTGTGTTTGCCCCAGAGGGTGTTGTAAATTTTGCAACGCCCAGAATATTTTACTACCTCGAGCACCTCAATTTTTATATTTAAAAAATCCCCCTTCAGCAAAAATCTAAATTTAACTAATAAAATCAGATGGATAAAAACAAAAGCAACTTTTTTAAAAACTGGCTCTAGCCTTGCACCTTTTAAATAACTAAATTTGTAAGGAGATAGAAATGAGTAACACAGTTAAAACGATTAATCCCGCAACTGAGCAAACCATTGAAACCTATACACTACTTTCTCAAAAGGAAGCAGAACAGGTAATCGAAAAATCTCACGAAACATATTTAAAATGGCGATTAACGTCATTCACTGAACGTGCAAAATACCTTAATAAGTTAGCCTCACTCTTTGAAGATCAAAAAGAAGCTATTGCAAAACTCATGACCGAAGAAATGGGTAAAGTTTACGAGCAAGGCTTTCAAGAAGTTGAACTATGTGCAGGAATTTGTCGTTATACAGCCGAACAAGGCCCAGAAGTACTTGCTGACGAAGAACGTGATATGGACGGCGGCCGCGCAATTATCAGCTACCAACCAACAGGTGTATTATTAGGTATTCAACCGTGGAACTTTCCGCTTTATCAGGTAATTCGCTACAGTGCAGCTAACATCATGGCGGGTAACACAACCGTATTAAAACATGCTGGTAATGTATTTGGCATGGCTGAAAAAATAGAAGAGCTATTTAAACAAGCTGGTTTCCCAGAGTATTGCTTTAACAATCTACTTATCGACGGCAAAACAGCCAGTTCTTTAATTTCGCACAAAGCAATTAGCGGCGTAACCTTTACCGGTAGTGATGCGACAGGTAAAAAAGTAGCAGAAGAAGCAGGTAAACACGTTAAGAAAACAGTGTTAGAGCTTGGTAGTAACGACGCTTACTTAGTACTTGATGACGCAGACCTAGAGCTTGCAGTTAAAACCTGTGTAACCGGGCGCATGATCAATAACGGTGAAACGTGTGTTTCAGCTAAACGTTTTGTTGTTGTAGAGTCACTTTACGATGACTTTAAAGCGCAAATTAAAGAGCAATTTGAAGCCATGAAAATGGGCGACCCAATGGCTGACGATACAGACTTAGGCCCAATGGCTCGTGAAGATTTACGCGACGGCATTCACGACCAAGTAATGGAATCAGTTAAAGCAGGTGCAAACATAGTAACGGGCGGCGAAATACCTTCGCAAACGGGTTATTACTACCCACCTACTCTACTAGATAACTTAGCCCCTGGTATGCCAGCCTATGACGACGAATTATTTGGCCCAGTAGCTTCGCTTATTAAAGCCAAGGACAACGACGATGCAATGCGCATCGCTAACGACTCTCGCTACGGTTTAGGCGGCGGTATTTTCTCTAAAGATGAGAAAAAAGCCATTGAACTAGCTAAAAAGTACTTTGACACCGGTATGATCAATATTAACGGCTACGGTTTAGCACAACCTAACCTACCGTTTGGTGGTGTTAAAGAAAGTGGCTACGGCCGAGAGCACGGCGGCTTTGGTATGCGCGAATTTGTGAATATCAAATGTATTATGATCAATAGCTAATTTAGCCTTAAATACTAGTACATTAAAAAACCTAAAAGTGGGTAACCGCTTTTAGGTTTTTTTAACTTTAAAATTAGATTACAGAAGAGCTTAGTCTTTACTAAGTTCAAACCACAAAGCAACTACACAGTAATAACTGTAAATGAGCAGTTTGCTTTTTAATCATTATCAATATAAAAGAATAATATAATAAATTCAGAGGCACTAATTGCAGCTAGCTGCATTATCAGCAAAAACATAATACCAATCCCAGCCTGAGGGTCAGGTTCAATACCAAAGACAAGTACTGGCGCTAAAGTAATAGTACATAATGCAGCTATAATTCTAATAAAAATGAGCCGTTTATTTTTATAGTTTTTAGCGTTAGCTAAAAAATATAGAAGCAAATAAGGCAACAGCATAAACGCAAAGCCAATTTCAGTTGGCATCCAGTACTTAATAGCAACAGCAACTAAAGATAAAACAGCAAGCGCCTTAACTGGGTAGTATATTTTTTTATAATTCACATGCTTTCCTTTGCACGCAGTGCTTTATTAGCACCAAATAAAATATTGCCGAACAATATAAAAACTTTACCTATGCTATGCAATCTATTTCACTAGACCTAACCTGACAGGCAACAATGAGCGAGAAGTAGTCATTCAAAAGTTTTGATGTCTGAAGTCAAGATTTGATCCTCGTTGGCTTTTTCAAAACAAATGGGCACGAGCTTTTGTAATAGTGGCAAAACAAGCAAAGGCTCAGAGCGATTATCGACACAAACAACGGCATTTGCACTACTCAGCGCTCTCACCAATGCATCAACAGGGGTTATATCACCTACAGATTCAATAAAACAATTGTCTTTCTCAAATTCACTGATATCGTCGAAATATGCTTCAGGCGAAAACCAATATAACTCAAGCGACTTAACTACCACGTTATTGTTGTTTGATAGTTTTTTCCCTAAAACGATGAGGGGTTCGGCTTTTTTACCCAAACGGAGCTTAAGCAAAAGCGTTTTAATCAAACCCATGTGCTTACTATATACCCAATAAAATAGTGACATGTTTTATCGTGCATTATTAGGTACATTAAAACAATAGTTACTTTTGTGGACTACCAGCATTTGTGCTTTAAACTATTGGTTAATTAATTTAATCCACTCAATCGGATTCGACACAATGAATTGATATTTATTACCATCTTTTAATACGATTTCAATTGCATCACGTGTATAAGACAAAATACCCGCAACTTTACCAGTGCACTTACTCACTTTTACAATTTCACGCCGTGCAAACATATAAGGTCCTAACCCAAATTGTGCATTAAACGGTGCAAAATGAATATCGGTGTTGGTTAACCAAAATCTGCCGTCGGCTTTGATTGCCCCTTGTTGAATCGTGGCGATTGTCGATTTGATTGTTATTGCATGCATAATAGTATCCCTTTATGTAGCTCTTAATGTGTCAGTTTTGCTGCTTTTAAGTCATTACCAAGTGACGACATTTAAGCTGACTGTATTATCTTTTTCTTGGTTTGCCTACCGTTAAGTAGTGCGCCCAACCACGTATTTTTAACTAATAATAAATAACTTATTTGACCTATAAGTAATGTAACAACCACGCTAACTATAAACTTTACTAAAACTGGCAAATTAGTATTAATCAATGGCATCTGAATATAAATCAGCACTGGCACATGTATTAAATAAATCCAATATGATGCATTTGATATGCTGCGACTGAGCTTACTTTTGTGATTTAAAAAACGATGCCCAAGTAAAAACGTTATGGCGGTTAACAAAATAACACTTAGTCCTTGTGATAAAACATGCAATACATATAGCTCTCCCGCTGCGGCAAAATACCCCGTAGTTGCGGCAGCAATCACTTCATCTAAGCTTGGCGCGGCTGGTAATAAAGAAAAATAACCAGTCAGTGATATTGCAACACCCAAAATAAGAGGCCATAAGTACTTATGATATGACGAAATAAGCTGTTGTTTTTTATAAAGCCCCACTCCTAAGCAATAAAAACTGCCGTAAAAACCATACGACCACAACTGTGGAGTGAGTTTATCGGGAGCAGGAAATGGAATAGATTTCCCCATCAAAGAAAGCGTTAACACGATGGGAAGTACAACCCACATAAATAAAGGGTGAACGCTAAGCCCATCGAATTTATTACCTAATAAGTTAGTTGTTTTCAACAACCAGTGAATTAAGCAAAACTGGAATAAATTCCACAAAAACCATAAGTGCATAGTGCTAACAACAGGCTCTTTAATAACTTGAAACACAGCAAAAATCGGCGGTATTGGATTAGCTATACCGGCCCCAAAACTCAAGGCATGGTAGTAAATAGCAAAGCTTAGCGGTAAAAAAACAATAAAAGGCAGTAGAATATGTTTACTGCGATGACGTAAAAAGCCCGCGTTGCTCGATTTATCTATTAAAAGTGCACTGCAAAACCCTGCAATAATAAAAAATAACGGCATCCGAAATAAGTGCAGCGTATGCGTAATATAATCAAATAGACCATGTGTGCTTGGGTCTGCCGTAAACCAAATATTGCTAAAGAACGGACTGTAGGCTAAAGCGGCATGAAATACGATGCCGAGCAATAGCGCGAGGCTACGTAAATTATCAATATAGTGTAATCGAATGTCTTTATTCATTAATGTGCCCAACTAATTTTTATTAATAAAGCATAAATGAATGAGGTTTCATGGCACTAGTCACAAAGCTCATAGCCCGAGCTATGACAGATGTCACTGTTTTTACAATGCGAGTTCTGCAATAATTGCTAAAAAAATATGGCCGCAGTAATGGAATCAACTATACGACATACAACCGATTGGCATTTCTCAACATTGGCATCGTGGCTTGGGGTGACATCGGCGTGTGCCTATTATGCAAACTCAGAATTAGCACTATATTTGCAAATCATAGTAAGTGGTTCCATTTTAGCCATTTTGCTGTATGTGTTAAAACAACCCAATAAATTTGTTCACGGCGTAGCACTTGGCTATTTCCTGCTGATTTTGGTTATGATACAACTGAGTTCAACGTCCTTAGTTTTTATCCACCTAGTGATGTTCACAGCGGTTTTTAGTCCTCATTTTTCGCTTCCTAAAATACTGACTTGTGTTGTGGCCGTCATGCTGGTGTATGGTTTAACGCATTATTCGCGCTGGGAAAATGGCATTCCTTGGATCACGTTTACAATTTGGTTCTTCTTTTGCTTGATGAATTGGTTTGTTAGCCGGCGTATTGTCGAAAGTTTAAATACACATTACCAATCCCGCCAAAACTACAAAGAGTTAAAAGCCACCCAACACATGATGGGCGCGATGCATGCAGCGCAAGAGCGACAAAATATATCACGCGAGCTACATGACTCACTCGGCCATAAGCTTACCGCGCTCAGCATTAATTTAGATTTTGCTAAAAGAGCAGCAAATGAAGCCACCGTTGAAACCCTCTCTCTTTGCCACCAACTTAGCCAAGAAGTATTGGCAGAAGTACGCGAAATCGTTTCCACTCAACGCAATGACAAAACGATACTTAAGCAAGCTCTTGAGGCCATTTGCGAACTAACACCTAATTTACACTGTAATCTCCAACTAAGTAAGGGGACAGAGCAGCTCCCTCAAGACTACGCCCTGTGTGTATTGCGGTTTACCCAAGAGATGATCAGCAACACCCTTAAACATACCCAAGCAAACTATTTTACTTTGCATGTGAATGTCTCCCACGTTGGCCAACACCCTCTGTTAATTGCAAAAGCGTATCACAATCAACCAGAGACCCATTTACCTAAACAAGGAAACGGATTAGCAGGATTAAATGAGCGAATGGCACAATTTGGCGGTGAATTTTCACAACATATTGAGCAAGAAACACTGATCAATACCATGACATTACCACTAAATTTAGAAGAAAAAAGCCATGATAAAGTGCCTACTAGTTGAAGATCAGACCTTAGTTCGTTTAGGCCTCGCTAATTTACTTAACCTCGATAACGCCATTAATATAGAAGCCCAAGCTGAAGATGGCTTGCAAGCGCTTGCACTATTAGCTGAGCATAGTTTTGACATTGCTTTACTCGATATGAGAATGCCGAATTTAGATGGGCTCGGCGTGCTGCAAAAAATGCGCGAGAAGGGTGATAAAACCCCCGTGCTGATCATTACCACATTTGAAGATTGTGATGTATTAGTCAAAGCCCTTAATCTAGGTGCTCGTGGGTATGTGCTTAAAAACATTGAACTTGAAGAACTCATTAGCGCTATAAAGCAGGTCGTTGCAGGTGAGCGAGTATTGCAAAGTGCGGTGACTGATTTTTTACTCAAAAAGCAACTAAGCCCTCAACTCTGCTTAACGGGCAAAGAACAAACCGTACTGCAGTGTTTGTCTTTAGGTATGCCAAACAAAGTGATTGCCAAAAAATTAGATAACTCTGAGGGGACTATTCGTAATCATGTGTCACAAATTCTTGCCAAATTAGACGTAAAAGACCGCACTCAGGCCGTTATAAAAGCCATTAATCAAAACCTAATTTAATACGCGAACAACACCAAATTACTATTTTTGATTAGGGTATGTTGATGAGCAAAGAGCGCTTTTTAAGCGCCACTATTTGTCATTAGGCTTAAGTGGTGCAATTAACATAAATAAGAGTAAACAAAACCAGCTAATAAATAAACAGGCGACTATCCCGTCCCACTTTTTGTGGCCTAGCAATGGGTATGATTGGCATCACCCAAATCTTGATTTCAGACATTAAAGATCTTCAGTGTCTGCTCATGGCACTGAGCTCAAATTCGGCAAAGAGCGATTACCGGCCATTGAGGTTGGTTAAATACAATGGAAAACTGTGATAGTAATATCTAAAGTTATTTGTTAAAACTATATAGATTATAAAGGCGAGCTTTACATCCGCTCAGATGTGCCCTTCGAACACTAAGAAATGTTAAGCATTTAAGGAATAAATTTGAAACATCCCAAATATAAAGGTGTTAACTTTCTAGATGCAGAAATACGAAAACTTGAACAAAATGTAATTACTAGAGAGATAGAGTTCGAGTGGGCAGTAAAAAAATTAAAAAATGCAGATCCTTATGACGATATACATAAATTAAGGAAGGCCTTAAAAAGTAAAGAAAAGTCTGTTATTAAAGCTAGACGACAAGTTAAGTCAAAAATAGCTCAAAAAACCAGAAAGTTAGCTGAGCGAAATAAAGAAAAATTTGGTGGTAAAGTTCAAAAAAGAAAGAATATTGCACTTAATCAATCATTAAATGAAGAATTAAAAATTCAGGGAAACATATTGTCTCAATTAAAAAATATGCCGATCAGTTTTGCTAAGGATTTAACTAAGCAAGATGGTAAAGCAAGCGACTTATTTATTTCACACGCCTCTGAAGATAAAGCTGATTTTGTGAAATCATTAGCAGATGAGCTCATAAAACAGGGAGTTTCAGTTTGGTATGATGAATACGCACTAAGAATTGGTGATAGTTTAAGGAAGTCCATTGATAAAGGCCTTTCTCAATCTAGGTTTGGTTTAATTATTTTATCTAAAAGTTTTTTCGAAAAAAACTGGACACAATATGAACTAAATGGATTAGTCGCAAAAGAGATGGAGGGTGAAAAAGTCATTCTTCCTATTTGGCATAATATTAGTAAAGATGAGATTATGAAGTTGAGTCCTACGCTTGTGGATAAGTTTGCTCTTAATTCAGCAACTAATACGGTATATGAAATTGCAGAAAAAGTTGCAGATGCCGTAAACAACGCGTGAAAGCTAATTAATTAGAAAATCCCTAAGAGAGAATAAGAGCAAATTTTGGCTCATGAATCTCATTATCGAACGTCTGCAACTGGCACTTTCTAGCCACTCGACAACATAAACGTGGTAGTCGTGTTGTTGCTAGCCAATTCATTATTTTTGTCGGATGGCGTGGCTTCGCCACTTATCCGACCTACACTGCCTAATAGCTATAACTTTTCCTCAAACCTCGGCACTTTTCGCTTGTCTGCCTTATTCATAGCAAGCTCTTGGATTTCTTCTTGCTTAAGTTCATCGGATTTATCTTCTAGTGATTGCTGATTAGCGTTTTCGTATGAAAGCTCAGTGAGTAGCGCAAAGTGATCAGAGCCATACTTAGCTAAGCGCTTAATACGCTTTACTTTAAAGCCTTCGCTGTGAAATAAGTGATCGAGCGGCCAACGCATAAAAAAGTAACTTGCATGAAAGGTGTTATAAAAACCACGGCCTTTTCGAGGGTCTAAAAAGCCACTTATTTGCATAAACAAACGAGTGCTGCGCGACCATGCTACGTCGTTTAAATCTCCGGCAACTATAGTAGGCCGTGTAGGGTTTTTAAGTGCTTTAGCCACCATTATTAGCTCAGAGTCGCGAGGACGTGATGAATCTTCCTCTGTCGGGCTTGGTGGTGCGGGGTGAATAAAGTGACCTTGCATTTGCAGGCCTTCATCATTTTCAAACAGAATATGAATTGAAGGTATATCTTCTTCTATTAGCTCACATATTTGTGCATCGAGTATTTTAAACTTGCTGTATAAGTGCATGCCATAACGATTGTCTTTAGGGCATTCTATGTAATACGGGTAATTTTTTTTAATGACTGATAATTTATTTTCCCACCAGCTATCGCTTTCAAGCGTAATGAGCAGGTCGGGTTGGTGCTCATCTACAAGGCTAATTAGCTGCTCACTTTTATGGTTCGACATAAGTACATTTGCCGACATAATTCGTACGCTGTGGTCTATATGCTTTGGTGCGCTTTGCACTTCTTTTTTAGCAAGCCACGTATACGGGTAAATCCATTTACCTTGTAAAATCATTATAAATAATGAGGTTAAGGCTATAAATACATAACCTATTGCGCTACTTTGCCATAATAAAAACAACGATGTAACGGCTACAAAACTGGCAATATAAAATACCTGTAAGCGCACAAAGTCGCAGCTACGTACTAAGTAATGCTGGCTGTACGACATAGGCAACAAGGTAACCAGTAAAAAAAAGCCAATAATTATAGCCAGCGCAATAAGCATTTTAATATCCTTATAAAGTTAGTTTAGCGACTTAAAATTGAAAGTATTTCTCGGGTGTCGTGCACCATGTGAATAACTGTACGGTCTATTTCAATACTCACTGTACCATTATCTCTAGAGCGTTCAATCACTCTACCTCGTTTATATAAATCACGATCTAAATAGTCGCCTCGGTGGTAGCTTTTACTTAGCCCTGGTGGCGTCCAACCTGCGCGAATTAGCTGCTTAGCCTCTTTTTTAGAAAGGTAGTCATTGTCGTTGTGTTTATGTGAATGATGCTTATTATGGCCGTGTTTATGACCATGCTTATCTTTATGCGGTTTCGCATCTGCGCTTATTGAACATAAAGCCAATGCTATTAGTGCTGTGTATGTTAGTGCTCTCATAAATAATCTCTAGCGTAATTAATAGCTAAAGGTTAACAAACACGGCTGAACATCATATGAAACAGCTTACACTTATTTAACGTTGTTTATATTGTGTTTTACAGTGGCTTCGCATAATAGCGGGATCGCGTAATTTTAAGTGTTTTGTTTTACGACCAGCATGGCGTTTACGCCACACTTTAAAACTGCCTTTTGAAATATGTTCGCGCATAAATACCACCAGCTGCGGGTATTTTAATCCGTATAACTGCTCTATTGCCTCAAAAGGGGTTCTATCTTCCCACGCCATTTCGATAATGCGTGACTGCTGCTCTGCGTTAAACATGGTATATCTCACAAAATTTAACTTATACGCTAGGTAAAAATACTTAGATCAATGCAATTAAGCTCAGTAACTGTATAATTGGCGTTCAATTTATGTATTTTAAAAGATATCGAATTTTTATTTATGCGCGCAATATTTCTGTTTTTAGCTTTAACTTTACCTTCATTATTACTTGCAGCGCCAAGTAAAGCCCTGCGCTGCGTAACAACTCACTACCCGCCTTTTACTATATTTGATGAGAAAAGCGAAACGTTCACAGGTTTAGATATTGAATACTTAACCTTTATTGAGCGTAATTTAAATCTTAAAATTGACGTAATTCATCTGCCATGGGCGCGCGTTAAAAAAGAAATGGCGCTGGGCTACTACGACTGCTATTTCTCTTTGGCCAATACAAAAGAGCGAGCAGAGTATTTAGATTTTACAAGCGTGCCCTTGCATACTACTAAGTATGGTTTATTTGCTTTAAACAAAGATAAATTGCTCACTGACGATTTATCAAATACCCCAATAGCAATGCTGCGCGGCGTTCCTGTGCCTGAGGTTATTGCTAAAAAGTATAACCTTGATGAGAATAATCTGCTTCGTTCACTTTCAACTAAAGACACTTTTGAGCTGCTAGAAAAAAATCGCGTTGAATACGCAATAACTAACTATCAAGCGGGTTTGTGGTACTCAAAGGAATATAAAAACGTATCCGCTAGGCAGCTCAATGAGTTTACGTTTCCTACTTACATTGCTTTTAAGCGTGGCGTAATAGATACAAAATTAGTTGATGAGCAAATAAAGCGTTTTAAAGCACAAACTCAATAATTAACACTGTACACGTTAAGAGATAACCAATGTTTACAAAACTACCAAAGTGGGTTGAATATGGCGCGTTTACGCTCGCATTTATAGCGGGCATAGTAAACGCTGTAGGCTTATTAGGATTTGAGCACCAGGCTATTTCGCATGTATCTGGCTCTGTTACTTTACTTGGTATTAAAGCAATAACTAATCCTAGTACTGCCTTATTGTTACTTTCAATAATTGTTAGCTTTATGTTGGGTTCGGCACTGTCGGGCTTTTTGCTCTCTGGTGGCTCATTAAAACTTGGTCGTCATTACGACACTTTGCTTTTTATTGAAGGATTGCTGCTACTTGCGAGTGCTTATTTACTCAAAAACACATTCGTTTACGGCATTGTATTAACGTCTGCTGCGTGTGGGTTACAAAATGCGCTAGCAACTAATTACAGTGGTGCTGTTATACGTACGACACATTTAACCGGTATTTTTACTGACCTTGGTTTAATGCTAGGTAAAGCGCTTAAAGATGAGCAATTTGATACCCGTAAAGGCGTTATGTTTTTACTCATTATTGCAGGCTTTTTACTAGGCGGTATAACCGGCTACGTTTTATTTAAGCATTACTTAGTGCTAGCTTTAGTGTTTCCTGCTGTGGCTTGTTTTGTTTTATCAATTACGTATCGGGTTTATAGGTTACGTACGCTTTAACGCAACAAGTTTAAATGCATATTAAAACCGCATATTATAGAGGCAATGCAATATAGATTACTTTCAAGGAATGTATGAAACCTTATTTTTTGCCGCTGATATTACCCTTTAGCCACACCGCGTTTGCCGATAATCAAAACAACGATGTAATAGAAACCATAACAACTACGGCATCACGTATTGAAGCGCTATCTACCCCACTCCCTTTATCAATAAGTACACTCAGCGAAGCGCAGCTAAATAGCATAGCGCCTACCCATATTGAAGAAGCCCTGCAACGTGTAGCAGGAGCTAATATTCAACGCGGAAATGGCCAAGAGTATTTACCCGCACTTCGCTCCCCCGTACTTTCGGGCGCTGGCGCTTGTGGTGGCATATTGACTTTGGAGGATGGCATATCACTGAGAGCCGCTGGGTTTTGTAACATAAACGAGCTATTTGAGGCGCACAGCGAAATGGCGCAGCGCATTGAAGTGCTAAAAGGCCCTGGCTCTGCACTTTATGGCTCAAACGCCGTGCATGGTGTTATTAATGTAATAACGCCCGACACCACACAAGGCGGTGGCTTAGTTGGTTTAGATTATGGCTCGTACGGTTATACTCGCTACAAATTACGCGCAGGGCAAGATTACGGCAACAGCGGTATAGGCATTAACGCAAGTGTTACCGACGATAGCGGTTACCGCGACGACGAAAGCGTAGAGCAACAAAAAGTAAATATTCGCCATCGCTATTCAAATAATAATTTATTACTTACCTCTGGGCTTACTTACACAAATCTTGATCAGCAAACTGCGGGATTTATTACGGGCTTTGAAAGCTATAAAAACGAAGACCTAGCGCAAAAAAACTTTGACCCTGACGCATTTAGAAAAGCACGCGCATTTAGAGCATGGAGCAATGCAACATGGCAATTAAATAACGATGATGTGCTCTCTACTACGTTATATTTTCGCGACCAAAGCATGGACTTTTTTAAGCACTTTTTACCCGGCACACCGCTTGAAACAAACAGTCAAACTGGTTTTGGCATACAATCGCTTTATCAACATAATTTACAAAGCAATGTAAAAGTAAACCTCGGGCTTGATGGCGAATACACGCAAGCCGACTTTACTCAAAGTCAAAATGAGCCCACTCAAGGTTCTGCATTTTTAGTTGCTACAGTACCCCAAGGTAAGCATTACGATTACGATGTAAACGCCACGCTTTATGCCCCTTTTGCATCGCTTGATTGGCAATTAAATAAATGGTTACTTACCGCAGGTGTGCGCTACGAGCATATGCAGTACGACTACACCAATAATATGCTAGCAGGTAGAACAAAAGACGATGGCACAGAATGCGGCTTTGGTGGCTGCCGATACAGCCGCCCAGCGAGTGCTAAAAATAGTTTTAGTAATCTATCGCCAAAGCTTGGGGTTAGTTATCAGTACAATACAAATAACACGCTTTATGCGAACTTTTCTCGTGGTTACAGAGCGCCACAAGCGGCTGAGCTATACCAATTACAACGCGAGCAAACCACTGCAATTTTAAGCGCCGAAATAGCTAATAACGCAGAGCTGGGTATTAAAGGGATTTACGAAAAACTACGTTATGGTGTGTCACTTTACGCTATGAGTAAACACAATACGATTTACCGCGATAGTGACTTTTTTACGGTAAATAATGGCAGCTCTCGCCATCGTGGTATTGAGCTTGAGCTTGACTACCAGCTCACTAAGTCGCTTGCACTTAACTTTGCAGGCACACACGCAAAGCATACTTATACTAACAACCAAATACTTAACGGTTTAAATATAAACGGCAACGACATAGATACCGCGCCGCGTAATATTGCTAATCTCGATTTAACATGGCAGGCATTAAACAACGCGCAATTTGCTTTGCAGTGGCACCGCGTTGGTAACTACTACACCGACCCAGAAAACTTAAATAAATACCAAGGGCATGATGTTTTAAGCCTACGCGCACAGTGGCAAGTTACTAGTAATCTTGAGCTACTTGCTCGTATTATTAACTTAACTGATGAGGTTTATGCGGAGCGCGCCGATTACACCAGTTTCACCGGCGACAGATACTTCCCGGGTAGACCTCGTAACGCGATGCTTTCGGCAACTTATACGTGGTAATGCTTATTTAAGGGCTAAGCTAATTTAGCTGATTTAAGTCGCTCATGTATTTCATGGGCGACTTTTTCATCACTTTTTTAAACATAGTAATAAATGCACTCACCGACTCATACCCTAATAACTCCGACACCTGCTGCACACTTTGCTTATCAGAAAGCGCTTTTAAGGCTGTAATTATATGCAATTGCGTACGCCATTTTCCAAATGTCATGCCTGTTTCTTTTTTAATTAACCGCGCTAATGTACGCTCAGTTAATGCAAACTGCTTAGCCCATTGTGGTAGTGTTTTTCGATTGTTTGGCTTGTTTATAAGCTGATCGCTCATAGTTTGAATTACCTCATTTTTAGATAATACAAAATCCAGTGGTTGTACGGGCATTTCAATAAGTTGATCAAATAACACCTGCGCTAAACGCGCTGTTTTACTATTTAAAGTATAGTGCTGATTATGCCCAGCCAACTCACACATTAGCTCTTTAACCAACGGCGTAATAGCTAACGTACAGGTATTTAGCGGCATACCGTTTTTACTACTATCAATAAATAAATGACAAAGCTGCGCGTTATCAGACGCCCTATTGCTATGCACCTTTTGTGCTGGGATCCAAATTGCACTGTGCGTAGGCACCATCCACATTTTTGCCGACACTTCACACGTTACATAACCATGTAGCGCTAAAATTAATTGCCCTTTTGGATGGGTATGCAGTGGTATTTCGTGACTTGCATGGGCATGCTCTATTTTGGCTATTATGGGCTGCGCCATAGTTTCAAAATTTTTAATGTCGTCCCAGCCAATTGCATCAAACATAGTTTTGTCTGTTTTTAGTTATTTAATGTCATTATCTCTAAATTATAGTTTTTGCTAAGCCTTTATACTAGCGCCCATTAACTATTAGCTTTAATGGTCTTCCCTTTTGTTAAATAACACACCTAAATCACGCTTTGCTGGCATATTACTTGTGCTTGGCATATTACTTATTGCCGCGAATTTACGCGCCACATTTACAGGTATTGCTCCTGTGCTTGAACAAATTATTAATCACTTTGGGCTTAGCGCATCGCAAGCTGGTTTTTTAACAACATTGCCACTCATTGCCTTTGCGGTTGTATCGCCAATGGCCGCAACTCTTGCTAAAAAGCAAGGGTTAGAGCGCACCTTGTTTTTGGCTTTGTTATTTATACTTGCAGGGGTTGCAGCGCGGGTAATAAATACCTCAGCCATGCTTTTTGTGGGCACCGCTATTATTGGTGTGGGTATTGCCATTGCAAACGTATTATTACCAAGTTTAATTAAGCGTGACTTCCCTGCAAAGGTTGCGTTAATGACCTCAGCCTACGTGCTTACTATGGGCGTGGTATCGGGTGGGTTTTCTACTTTGGTATTTCCGCTGAGTCAGTTAAACGGATTAGGCTGGCAACTTGCGCTGGGCTCATCAGCCATTATTACTCTGGCGAGTATTATTGTATGGATGTCGCAATTAAGTAAGCACACAAAACCCGCGAGTATTGCTCAACACGCTAACACGTCAAAAAGTGTTTGGCGTTATTTACTAGCATGGCAAATTACCCTACTGCTGGGCTTAAACTCGTTTTTAAATTATATAATTATTACGTGGTTACCAAGCATATTAACCGAAACCGGTCACTCAGCTACCCAAGCAGGTGCTTATCATGGGGCTTTTCAAATAGCGACTGCATTACCGGGTTTAATATTAATTCCGTTACTTGCCAAATTAAAAGATCAAAGCGCGCTTAGCTTTATTTTAGCCATGTTGAGTGCACTCAGTGCATTGGGGCTGCTTTACATGCCTAGCTTTGCTTTTGTTTGGACCCTAATGCTGGGCTTTTGCTCTGGGGCATGTTTTATATTGGGGCTGTCGTTTATTAGTTTACGAACTGACGATTCGCAACAAGCAGCGTCGCTTTCAGGTATGTCGCAAAGCGTAGGTTATTTGCTCGCGGCTATTGGTCCTATGCTAGCTGGTGTATTACACACGACTACGGGAAGTTGGAGTGCGCCATTGTGGTTGTGCGCTATTGCCGGAGTACTGTGTGCATTATGTGGTTTAGGCAGTGGTAAAAACACCACTTTAGCTAAATCAGCTAACTAGCTGCTGTAACCACGAAAATAAACCAGACGAAGGTTTGTTGCTCGTATGTTTTTGCTCATAGCGTTTATTCGTTACTTCGCGCTGTTCACGGCGCTCTTGTGCTAAATTAGCTTTTGCAGCAAAACGCAAGCGCTGCTCTTGAGTAAGCTCATCATTAAAACTAATGGCTGTTTTTTTCACTGCTCGGCTGCTTTTAGGTGAACTACACATATTATTCTCCAAATGACTGACTTATAAGTAGACAGTCATTTGGTTTAATAAATTTCAAACCGCTTACTAAAAAGTGATTTTTTATCAGTATTACTAATTTTGTGGGGTTGTATCAAACGCAGGTACTTCGTGTAAGTCGCTCAACCAGCTCAATGTTGATTTAGCCCAAATTTGTGCTGTTGGCGTAAACTGATCACGCTGATCAACCGCACCAATACGCAAGCCATATACACGGTCAGCTTTAGCTTCGTTAGTTGCATAAAGTGTTGTACCACATGTGCCACAAAAACCTTGCGCACGCTTGTTACCACTTTGCGCTGTTTTAACAAACTCTTTTGGCTCACTTTGGGTAAACACGACCGAATTTGGCTCTGCAATTATGACTGCTCTAAATGGGCCGCTCGACATACGTTGGCAATCGCTACAATGGCAAACAAGTGCGTTGTTATTTTGAGACTTTGCTTGGTATTTAATTTCACCACAGTAACAGCTTCCAGTAATTTCCATTATTTAAATCCTTAATGCTTATGAAGATTGAGTCGAGATATAAGACCGGCAATATCGATTCATTATTTTTAAAATATAAAAAAACTGCTCGCCGGTTCATTTGTATGTTCGGTTAGATTTTTAATTTTTGAGAGTGATTTTCAACGTTGAACAAGTGCTAAAAACATGATCCGATGTTTTAAATAAAACAGCAATACCACGTTAAGCTAATAGCGTAACGTGGTGTGTTTAAGCTATCTTTTATGTGCGTTTAAATAATCAACAGCTAACAGGCTAAGCGCCTTAGTGCCTACTTTAAACGATGATTCGTCGGCATAAAAATAAGGTGAGTGATTACTAGCCACTGTATTTAAATCTTGCTCACTTGGTGTGCCGCCTAAAAATACAAATACACTCGGCACTTCTAATGCGTAAAACGAAAAGTCTTCTGCGCCGGTTATTTTTCCCATTTCAACTACGTTTTCATTACCTGCTGCTTTTTTAAGGCTAGGTAACATTTGCGCAGTTAACTTTGGGTTATTAATCGTTACCGGATAACCTTCGTGAATGTGTACCTCTGCAGTAGCACCTGACGATTTAGCAATGTGCGTGGCTGTGGTTTTTATTTTTTCAAATATTTGTGCTCGGTTATCCATATCAAAATTACGAATTGTACCTACCATTTCGACTTCTTCAGGAATAATATTATTACGTACCCCACCCGCTATCTTACCAAACGAGACAATAGCAGGCTCTTTGGTAATGTTGATTTGGCGACTAACAATATGATTTACGCCTGTTACTATTTGCGCAGCTGCGGCAATGGGGTCAACCCCAGTCCACGGTGCAGAGCCGTGTGCCTGCTTGCCATGTACTGTTATTTCAAACCGGTCTGCACTGGCCATTGCAGGGCCACTTCTATAGCCAATTTTACCGCTGTGCAAACTAGATGTTATGTGTAACCCAAAAGCAGCCTCTGGTTTGTATTGTTTAAATATGCCTTCTTTAAGCATTAACTCAGCGCCCCCCTCTTCCCCCTCAGGTGCGCCTTCTTCTGCAGGCTGAAATACAAACATAATATTACCGTGTAGCTCATCTTTCATGTTTGCAAGCACTTGTGCAGCGCCCATTAGCATAGCCACGTGGGTGTCGTGCCCACAAGCATGCATTATGCCTACATCTACACCACGGTAATTGGTGGTTTTAGTTGATTTAAAATCAACATCTGCTTTTTCAGTAACTGGCAGCGCGTCCATATCTGCGCGTAGCATTACTGTCGGGCCAGGCTTTGCGCCTTTTAATAGCCCCACAACACCTGTATAAGCAATCCCTGTTTGTACTTCCATACCCAGCGACTTTAAGTGCTTAGCGACAATACCTGCTGTGCGGGTTTCGCGATTTCCAAGCTCAGGGTTTTGATGAAAATCACGTCGCCAATCAATAACCTGTTGCTCTATCTTTTTAACTTGCTGATCAATGTTTGCATTGGCATTAAACGCACTAAGGGCAGCAAAGCCCAACGCTATTGAAATTAGTGATTTTTTCATCCTGTTTGTCCTTATTATATTTATTGGTTTTATAATATTGATGAGCACGAGCTCTTATGTATTATTGAGAACATAATTAGTTTGCTCTATAACCACTATTACTGAAGGCTCTACAATAATCAATCCCATTTAAGCTAGATGCTCAACTATGAAGGGCCACTTCACTTTTCACTGGTTTTATCTATTTTTAGTTTAAAGGTTTAGCGCTAATTAAGCCTACCACTTTTGCTTTTGTTGATTTAAAAATGCCACTAAATAGTCCACCAACGCACGGACAGTCGGGCTTAATAAACGTTGCGATGGATAGAGTAAATTCACGGGTAATGGGCTTGGCACATAATCGCTATTCAAACTATAAAATAAGAATAGCAATGCAGAACCTCCCCTTATGTTGGGGGTAATTATTTATACGCGTTAGCATTTTTAATGCTGTCAAAATCGTTAAAGCGCACGTTGTGCTGCGCCATTACTTTAAGTATTTTTTTACTTAGCATTTGGCGTAAATAAAACGGCTGATTTGGCACAAAATGATGGATGGTATGCGTTTTACCAAAGTTAAAACAAAATAAGTGAAACGGCATGAATAAACGACTCGTTAGCACATGAGTTTGTTCAAGCATGTTATTAACGCCACCATAGTAATGCATGCTTGAGGTAACAAAATTAAGCGAGCTTGAGCGAATAATATTAGGCACAATGAGCACAACCATTAAAAATTCAAACACATCCATTGTACTTAACAACCAACTAGGTGAATTTAGCGAAAGTGGTATAAATAAATCAACGATATGAAATACAATAACGCTATATAAAACAGCAAAATACGCAGTCGCTATCGGAAATCCCGCATTAAAAACACTCGAAAAACTAAAGCCATTAATTTCTTTTCTAAAACGTTTAGTAGAAATAATTAGCCCTAATAACCCATCTACAATAACTAGCGCACGTAAAAATGGATTTTTAATACCGTTTCCCACCAAGCGTTCTTCTAGGTCTTGTTGTGTGCCTGAGGTTTTGTGATGGTGTAAATGCATTTTACGTCGGTACCATGGGCTAATAGTATTTGGCCGCATTAACCATACTGCTAACATCATAAAGTTATGCATGAAAGGCTGATTGCTAAAGTATTGTTTATGTATAAGGTCGTGCTCTAACTCATGGGAAATAGACGCAGCAATAGCCGCAAGTACTATACATACCCAAGCAGGTATTAGGGCTAAATAATATAAAGCACCAACACCAATTAACGCGCTAAATGATAGCAATAAAATAATTAACCCTAAGGTATTTTGATGTGCAAGTAATGGGTGCTGTTGACGAAGTAATGCTTCTTCTGCCTTAATAGCTTTAACAATCGATTGAATGTTCTGTTTGGCACTTAATTGGGTCATAATTAATGTCTTAAAAACCTTGTTGTACAAATAATACCTGAATCAAGCGCAAAATCGGCATAAATCAGGAATAATTATTGTAATACGGCTAACTATTATCAATAGTTCAATTGCTCATTTATTCAATCGCATAACAATTTAATAGCACTCATAACCCAAAATATTCGCTTTATATATCGGCCCAAAAAGACTTAAAAAATTTACCGGTGGAGTCTCCTTGCTATAAACGATTAATTATCAATCAGTTGTTTATGCAAATAAAAGAAAAGGCTTGCCGCCCCCTCTTTTGTTTGTATAATGCGGATACAGAATAAGAGGTATATAAGTATCCTTTTTATTTTAAGTGGTTTTTCTTTATCTTTTTATGCTTAAAAGATTAAAGAAAAATTATGCCAGCGTGATGAAATTGGTAGACATGGGGGATTCAAAATCCCCTTCCGAAAGGAGTGCCGGTTCGAGTCCGGCCGCTGGTACCACTTTTGAACCTCAGCTAATTATTGGCTGAGGTTTTTTTATGCCTAAAATTTAACTAGTAATCTATACCAATTCGCTTTACTAAGTGAGCTACTTTTAGGTAAGAAAACCGTGTCGATAACAAGGCAAAACCTAGTTAAGCTGAAGCAAAAGCCACAAGCCACAAGCCACAAGCCTTCCATTGAAGTCATCAACGTAATTAGAAAGCTACATAAATCTAATTAGCATGCGGGTTATGCGTCTTGCTCTTGATTTGTTATATTCCCAATTCGATTATTTAACTCTTCGTTACTAACATCTTCTTTATGTGTACCAATGATCCATATATGACCAAATGGGTCTTGTAGCGTGCCGGCCCTATCACCATAAAACTGATCATGTACGGGTCTTATTTCTGTTGCACCAAGCTCAATTGCTTTTTTAAATACGGTATCAACATCTTCAACATAAAGCATAAGGCTTAGCGCTGTACCACCGAGCTCTTTTGGGTTTTTTAAATGCTCTTCAGAACCATTATCTGAAAGCATAATATGCGAATCACCAATTATTATTTCTGCATGTGCTATTCCACCATCAGGTAAAGGCATCTGCATTACGTGTTCAGCACTAAATGCATCACAATAAAAATCTATCGCTTTTTGTGCGTCATTCATAATTAGATAAGGTGTAACTGAATGAAACCCTTTTGGTATTGCTGAGACTGCCATAATATTCTCCTTTACTTACGCGGTGATTTTTAATATTTAATTAACTAAATATGCGTTTAATTACCCCTAAATTTAAGCTTAGCTCATACAAAAAATTGCGTTACTTTTCGAGGTTTAAACGCTTATGCCAAGCAGCAATACTTTCATCAGGGTATTCTTCAAACTGCTTGTCACCTTCATTAATGGGCGCATTTACCCAATTTGCTTTACTACCAAGCATTAAATGAGTGCGCTCTGGCGGTATGGGTAACTCACTATCTATTGCACCTGCAAAGGGGTGAACTTGCTCAGGCCAACGTGCATCGTATAACCACAAGTTAGCACTACAATGCTTACAAAAATGACGCTCTGCAGGGCTGATTTTATCGCCTATTTTTGCATGATAAATAGTTATGTGTTCACGCCCTGTAACCTCAAGCGTGCTGTATTGTGCGTTCAAATTAATAACAAACCCGCCGCCCCCTGCGGTTTTACGACATACAGAGCAATAGCATAAATTATAAGGATAAGGGTGTTTTGAGTTGACCGTAAATACCACTTTGCCACAGTGACAAGCGCCATTAAGCTTCATAATATATCCAATTTTATTGTTGGCTTGAACTAATACCTTAACTAGGTGAGCTAAAAAAACCACAACAATTACATGCTGTGGTTTTTTAATTATTGAGCTTACTAACGTTTCCAATATCTTAAATTACGTAATGTATTTATAAATTTATCGGCAGAGTGTGCCTCTAAATCAATCCAACCATCATCTGCTTTGTCATCGAGCCCTGCGGCTTTAAATAAAAGCTTAGCCTCTTGTGTGTAGCCTATGTATTTCATATGTGCATACGCATCGCTTACAAAGTCTTTAGCTTCTGCAATAGCAGCTAGTTTTTCGGCTCCCTCTTCAGTGGTGAGTACAAGTACCGCATCGTATAAAACCGATGGACCACCATTAATAACCTGATCAGCTTTAAAGTGCTTACCTTTACTGCATTTAGCACCGCCAACTTGTGGGGCAATAATTTCAAAGTTTGCGCCTTCACTTTTAAGTGCATTGGTAACCGATTCAAAGATGTCTGCATTAAAGCCATCACTTACTAAAATACCTAATTTACGGCCTTTGAAGGTGTTGGGCGCATTTTTCAAAATACTTAACGCATCAGATACAGGTAAGTCTTTACGTGTTGGCATAGCCGCTTCAGCTGGGTCTGGCATTTCTTGCAAGCCAAGTCCTTCGGCAACTTTATTTGCGAGGGTTTCGTCAATATTTAACAAGTGCGATACCAAACGCTCTCGTATTGGTAAATGCTCAACTTTAGAAAGCTCAAACACGTACGCAGATTGAATATGCGCCTGCTCTACCTCTGTTTGGCTTAAATAAAACTGACGAGCTTGACTGTAATGATCGCTGAATGTTTCTGAGCGATAACGCAGTTTATCACCGCCGCTTACTTCAGGTTCCTTTGAGCTTTTAAAGCCGTGTACTGGGCATTCGCGTGGGTTGTTTTCGTCGCCGCTCCATGAGTTTGGTTCGTAATTAACACGCCCTTTTGGATTATGCATTGCCATGTGGCCATCTTGCTGAAAATGACGCATTGGGCATTTAGGCGCATTGATCGGGATATGCGTAAAGTTAGGACCACCTAAACGCTTAGTTTGAGTATCTAAGTATGAAAAGTTACGACCTTGCAGTAGCGGGTCGGGTGTAAAATCGAGCCCTGGTACAATGTTTTGAGTACAAAATGCTACTTGCTCTGTTTCTGCAAAAAAGTTGTCTACAACACGGTCAAGCACCATACGGCCAACAATTTGCACTGGTACTTGCTCTTCAGGTATAAGCTTGGTGGCATCGAATACATCAAATTCAAATTCATCAGCAAATTGCTGATCAAACACCTGTACACCTAGCTCCCACTCTGGGAAGTCGCCGTTGCCAATAGATTTCCACATATCTCTGCGATGAAAATCAGGGTCTGCGCCATTTAATTTAAGCGCCTCGTTCCACACAACTGATTGCATGCCGCCTTTTGGTTTCCAGTGAAACTTAACGTATTTTTCATCACCTTTGGCATTAATAAATTTAAAGGTATGAACGCCAAAACCTTCCATAAAGCGTAAAGAGCGCGGAATAGCTCTATCAGACATTGCCCACATAACCATGTGCATTGACTCAGGCGATAAGCTCACAAAATCCCAAAAGTTATCATGTGCTGTTTGCGCTTGCGGAAAACCACGATCTGGCTCGGCTTTAGCTGAAT
Organism: Pseudoalteromonas sp. SWYJZ98; assembly: GCF_015864495.1. Classification (NCBI taxonomy): domain Bacteria; kingdom Pseudomonadati; phylum Pseudomonadota; class Gammaproteobacteria; order Alteromonadales; family Pseudoalteromonadaceae; genus Pseudoalteromonas; species Pseudoalteromonas sp. SWYJZ98. The sequence continues at coordinate 111,049 of NZ_JADYXA010000001.1, forward strand.
GAACTAAGTCTGGAAACTTCATCGCATCCTGAATAAAGAATACCGGTATATTGTTACCAACTAAATCCCAGTTTCCTTCTTGGGTATAAAATTTTACCGCAAAACCACGTACATCACGTGCTAAATCTGGAGACCCTTTATTACCTGCAACTGTAGAGAAACGAGTAAATACTGGGGTTTTTTCACCTTTTCGCTGAAAAATATCTGCACAGGTTAAATCTTCAAGCGTGTCGTAAGTTTCAAAATATCCGTGTGCACCATAGCCTCTAGCGTGCACTACACGCTCAGGAATGCGCTCGTGATCAAAGTGAAAGATCTTCTCGCGCATTATGTGATCTTCTAATAATCCTGGGCCACGCTTTCCTGCACGTAATGAGTTTTGATCGTCACTTACAGGGCAGCCCTGCGCGGTGGTCATGGTAGGGTGTTCATCCGACGCTTTTTGATGCAATTCACCGCCATGCCCTTTATTACCTGAGTATTTAAATGATTCAGCCATGTTTAGTCCTTCATACAGTTTGATTTAATGGGTCAATAGTTTTTATGAGCTTTAAAGCTAAAAGCGACTATGCAAATGCAAAATAAAGACCAGCCATCTAACCTAGTAAAAAAGGGCTGTACAGATAAAAATGTAGTATTTGAGGTGATTTATAAAAGAAAAGGTTACACAGGTATGTAACTTTTTCACACAAAAAAAGAGCACTTAAAAGTGCTCTTGCGTTTAAACCGTTATAAATTTAGTTAATCTTTGCTTTCGTTAACTAAAATAACTTTACGATGCGGGAAAGGTATTTCGATGTTGTTTTCATCAAGTGCTTTTTTAATTAACTCTGGCACCGTGTAAAGAATATCGAAGTAATGCTCGCCCTTACAAAAAGGTCTTACTAAAAAGTCTACTGAACTGTTGTTAAGTGTTTCTACTTCAACAAAAGGCGCTGGATCCTTTAGTATGTGTGGGTGCGCTGCAAGTACGCATCTATAACTTTACGCACAGCCGCTGTATCTTCACCGTAAGCAACACCAAAATGCATATCCACACCACAAATTGGATGATGTGAATGGTTTATAATTTGCGCGCCCCAAATTTGACTATTTGGAATAATAACCTGTTGGTTATCGAACGTTTGTAAAATAGTAGTAAACATATCTACTTCTGTTACTTTACCAAAACGCCCTGCAGCCTCAATAAAGTCATTCACTTTATAAGGTCTAAATATTAGCAACATAACGCCCGCTGCAAGGTTCGACATTGCACCTTGTTATGCTAAGCCTATAGCAAGTCCCGCAGCACCGAGTAAAGCAATAATAGAGGCTGTTTGCACACCAAAGCGATTTAACACAGCAATAATAACGAACGCTAATATGATGTAGCGAGCCATGCTGCCTAAAAAGCGAAAAAGCGTATCGTCAAGATGAGTGTATTTATGACACAAGCCAATAATTAAATTGCGTACTTTGCCCGCTAACCATAAGCCCGCAAGTAAAATTGCAATTGCTAGTAATATGTTGGTTGCCCACGTAATTGCAGCGGGTAAATATTGATTAATATCAATGTTGTTTATTATGTCTTCCATTGTTTTTCCTGTTTTAAAAACTTTTAGCTAGTTTTGCTATACCAAGCGCAACAGTTTAATAAAAAGTTAACCAAAGTACGGATATAGGTTTAGTTTTATATGTATAAGCACTTTGAAGGATGGATTTCTTAACTACTGCTTTTAAAACTATGGATTGATAAAATATAATTTTAAGCCCTATTTAGCGCCAATTTTTAATTAAAGATTATACTCAGTAATATCTTGCTATAACGCAGTTTGGCTCATATAGTCAGCAAATTATCACACCTTATTTTGAACATCTTTGTTTATGAAATCTTCTGCTCCTGCTAGTGATTTTGGTACTTTATTAGGTTATGCACCTGGTAATGTTGCTGTTTACTCATCTGATTATGATACGGCTGATGAAAGCATTTATCCTAATCGTAGTGCCTATCGTAGTTACCTAGACGGTATTTACATGGGCTATAAATGGCAATGCGTTGAATTTGCCCGGAGATGGATGTACCTCAATCATGGTTATATTTTTGATGATATAGCTATGGCTTACGATATTTTTGAGTTGCGTTCAGTGCGCGATGTAAATAGCCAAAACAGATTGCCACTAAACGCGTTTAAAAATGGTGCTAAACATCACCCTCAAGTAGGTAGTTTACTTATATGGGAAGAAGGCGGCGAGTTTGAAGAAACAGGCCATGTTGCTGTCATTGTTGAAGTGCATGAAAATAAAATACGTCTTGCTGAGCAAAATGTAGGGCATCAAATATGGCCAACAAATCAAAACTGGTGCCGTGAACTAAAAGCAAAAGTAACTAAAGATGGCGACTATTGGATTGAGTGCTCTTACAGCGACGCCACTATTTTAGGTTGGATGACACAAACTGATGAAACAGAATATGCTGAGCCAACGTTTGAGCTAAACACTGACTTATTTACTATAGAAGCCCATAAAGCAGCAGATACAGGCCAAGCAAACAAGTCATGGTTAAATATTGCGAATGACGATGAAGCTGCCTACGTAGAAATGATGCAAGGCCATAAACTTACATCCGTAGATGAAGATCAGCATAATTACTTTGCAATATCTCAAACGGCGCAGCAAAGCATTGAGCATGCAACAAATGAGCTGCATGGTTTATTTATGCATGCAACCGACTATGTACTGCAGCACCCTGAGTTATTAAAAAAGTTTAATTTACCCGATGTTGTACTTAATAAAATTCGCCAATCGTGGGATAACCGCTTAAACCAATTAATTACCAGTCGGTTTGACTTTGCCTTAACAGCAGCAGGTTTAAAAGTTTACGAATACAATTGCGATTCGGCATCGTGTTACATGGAAAGCGGCAAAGTTCAGGGAAAGTGGGCAAAACACTTTAGTGTTAAAACGGGTGTAGATGCAGGCCAAAATTTATTTAAAGATCTCGTAAAAGCATGGCGTAAAAGTGAGGTAAAAGGTCTTGTTCATATTCTGCAAGATGATGAACCAGAAGAACATTACCACGCATTATTTATGAAAGAAGCTATTGAAGCCGCAGGCTTTGAATGTAAGCTAGTAATTGGCTTAAGCACACTTCGCTGGAATGAGTCAGGCAACATAGTAGATACTGATGGCGCACAACTGAGTCACGTATGGAAAACCTGGTCGTGGGAAACCGCACTTGATCAAATTCGTGAAGAATGCGAAGCCGACCAATCATTAGGTGATAACTTTGAACCACAATTCAAAGCTGGTGAAACGCCACGCTTAGTCGATGTATTACTGCGTAAAAATGTCATGGTGTTTGAACCGCTGTGGACATTAATTCCTAGTAACAAGGCTATTTTGCCAATACTGTGGAGCTTATTCCCTAATCATAAATATTTACTTAATACCGCGTTTGAGCTTAACGACGAGTTATTACAAACCGGATATGTAGTTAAACCAATAGTGGGACGCTGTGGCGCTAATATTCAACTTGTTGATGAACAGCAGCAAGTTATAGAAAAGACAATGGGGCACTTTGCCGAGCAAGACCAAATATACCAACAGCTATTTGCATTGCCTAAAGTAGATGATTACTTTGTACAAATATGTAGTTTTACAGCCGCCGGTAAATACTCCGGTGGTGGCGTGCGTGTTGATAAAAGCATGATCATAAACGGCCATAGCGATTGTATGGCGCTGCGTATTAAATAATAAACAATACTAAGCCCGCAATTTGCTGCGGGCTTAAGTTTGTGTAGCCCTTCCCTCTTTTAAGTTTTATAGCTATCTCAAGCGAGTTACTCCTGATAGAGTAAATTTATTAAACACCACTAATTAAGGTATTTCATGGCGAATCAATTTAATGTACTCGGCACACGCTTAAAACTATGTTGCGGTAATGGTGGCTACACACGTGAAGGGTTTTGTTATGTACCAGAATCAGATCTTGGCAATCACAGTGTGTGTGCAATTATGACTGATGAGTTTTTACAATTTTCAAAATCACAAGGTAACGATTTAATAAGCCCGAACCCTCTTTACGATTTTGAAGGTTTAAAAGCCGGTGATAAATGGTGCTTGTGTGCAGTAAGATGGCTTCATGCTATTTCAGCAAACGTTGCGCCACCAGTGGTACTTGAGGCTACAAATAAAAAATCATTAGAAATAGTGCCGCTCGATGTTTTAAAAGCGCACGAATATATAGCCAACGTTTAAATACATCTAAGAGTAACTAAATCGAAGTCTGCATATTTTACAAATATATGCAGGCTTTTCAAAAACCCAATCTCCTCTGCAGCCTTAAAAACCTTAATTTAAAATATAACCACATGTTTTTAAATTACTTTTTAAATAAATCAACTTACGGCATAGCAGTTGCTTTATTAAGTTTAAGTCACGCTCATCACGCAACACATTATATGAGCAACACATTAGTTAAGTAGGAGAAATTATGAGTAACAATAACGAATCAAACAAAACAACTAAATTTACCGCGCCAGGTATGAGTGACGAATCAGCTCAAAAAACAATAGCTACGCTAGATAACCGCATGGTTGCATTGATAGATTTACAGCTTACTTTAAAGCATATTCACTGGAACGTAGTGGGACCTAACTTTATTGGCGTACATGAAATGATAGACCCGCAAGTAGACATTGTACGCGAAATGACAGATACAATTGCAGAGCGAATTGCGACACTCGGTGCAGTACCTGTTGGCACACCAAAATCAATTGTAGATCGCCGTACTTGGGACGAATACTCTGTAGGCAAAGGCCTAGTCACCGAGCATTTGGCTGCGCTTGATAAAGTATATAACGGCGTTAATGCCGATCACCGCAAAGCAATCGAGACTCTTTCTGAGCTAGATCCGGTCTCTGAAGATATGATCACCAGCCAACTAGCCGATTTAGAGCAATTTCAGTGGTTCATACGAGCACATTTAGAATCATCTACAGGCGAATTACAGAGCTAATACATCTAAAGTAAGAAAGCCCAGCATTATTATGCTGGGCTTTTTTTTGCGTAAAAATCTATTTATCGCTACCTAGTGTATCGCCCCCACCCCAGCTAGTACAAAATCAATATAAAAACAATAGAAAATTGGTATTACCAAAATGATTTTTAATTATTTTAACCTCTCCACTATTTCGCAAATTTATAAATCATTTAGAACTTTTAATGGTCGCTCTTCCAAGTCAATATCACTTGAAAAGTAAACTAAACACGTATAAAAGTACGGCATAAAATTTAAAAATAGTACTAACAAATGTATTAAATAGTACAAATAATATATAAAAATGCCTTTGGTAAAGATACTTCAATAAAATTCATTCAAAATACAAAAAATAAAAACACACTATAAGCCTTTAAATTTATTAAATATAAGAAAAATAAAAGAAGCTTTTGTAATACACATTTTGAAATTTTGGTAAACAAAGGTTGTAAATAAAGTTGAATTGGATTAATTTCAACCATACCACCTGTATGACACAATACAGGAAAGAAATAGTTAAATTGGTTAACCAAACCAGGTAGAAACACACACACAATGACGCAAGTCGTACCCAAACGGGAGAGATACATGAAACTCAATCAAATTACTTCAACATTAATTAATAAGCATAAAAGAAGTAGCTCTACAGCAATCAGTGCCGCAGCCCTTTTACTAATGGCTTCTTCAAATATTGCAGCGCAAGAGGCTCCCGCAGCTTCAGAAACGGCAGCTGCAGACATTGAAGTTATTGAAGTAAAAGGCATGCTAGGCAGTATGAAAGCCGCCGCTATGCTTAAGCGTACTGACGGACGTATTGTAGATGCAATTGTTGCTGAAGACATTGGTAAGTTACCAGATAATAATATTGCAGAAGCGTTGCAACGTATTACTGGCGTATCTATTAATACCGATTTTGGTGTGGGTGACAGTGTTTCGATTCGTGGCTTACCTCAAAACCGTGTTGAATTAAATGGTCGCTCTACTATTGGTGACTCTCGTGACGGCATTAGCTTGCAAGATTACCCATCAAGCTTCTTAAAAACAGTAGAAGTAGTTAAGTCTCCTACTGCCGATATGATTGAGGGTGCATTAGGCGGAACAGTTAGTTTAAAGACAGTTCGCCCATTAGAGTTAGATAAACTAACTGGCGCAGTTTCATTAGATGGCGAATACGCTGATAAAACAGAAAATGTAGCTCCTATTTTTAGTGGTTCAATTGGTAACAACTGGGACTTTGATGAAATGGGTACCTTTGGTGCCATTGCTATGTTTTCATTCCAAGATCGCGAAATTCGCCAAGATGAAACATCTAGCCGTGTTAAACCTCAAGATATAGAAATTAATGGCCAAGAAGGTAATACACCTAGTGGCAACGCTATCGTAAGAGACGAGCACAGTGTTGAACAATATGTAGAACAACGTAAACGAACTGCTGTAAATTTATCTCTTCAATGGGCACCACAATCTGGTAATGGCATGGTGTATCTTGATTTAAGCGGCACAAAGCGCTCAGGTGAACAAGCTGGTAACTCTATTTTAGGTGTCGCAGGTTCGTTATCAACAGATGCAAATACAACTCAAGATGCTAACGGCGTAAACAATTACACGTTAACAAACGAATTTGGTATTCCTAAAACATACAGTGACTTTCGTGAAACTGACTCGTTTTCAAATGCACTTGGTGCAGAGTGGAACCTTACTGACAGCATCAAAATCTCTGGTGAAATTGCGGTAGCATCATCAGAAAGCGTAAGACCTGATTCTGAATTTACACTTCGCCCAATCGAAAAATCAACATTTGAAGCAAGTGGCGGAACTCAGCTAACAAATCATTTATATGATGGTGCATTCTCTCAGGACGGTAATAAATTACCAAGCATCATTCATTCAGATCCTAATGCATTTACTGACCCACAAAACTTAGCACTTCGTACGTTTAAAAGTGAAGATAGAAGAACAGACAATGACGAAACAGCTATTCGTTTTGATGTTGAAATGTTTGAGCCACTCAGCAGCTTAAGCTGGGTATCTAAAGTAAAAGCGGGTGTACGTGTTACTAACCGCGATTACGAATATGAGCAATACAAAGTAGAAATTAAAGACATTTATAAAAATGCATTTAACGACTCAGACGGTTCGTTAGCCACTTTATGGGTTGATGACTACAACGCTGCTTTTTCAAATAGCTTTACAACAGTTAGCCACGACAACTCATTTGACCAACTAGGTCATTCGGGACAAAATGACCTACTAACCTTTTTAAGCTACAACGGTTTATCTAACCCGGCCAATACTTACGCTCAACTTCAGCAGTTACTTGCAGGTACTAACTTAGCGTCAGCAGGTAGTCTTTCAGATAACCAAGAGTTCCAAGAAAGCGCATACCGTAACGTAGTTGAAGATACAGCTGCCGTGTATATATCAGCCTACTTAGACTTTGATAACATCACTGCAATTGTGGGTGGTCGTTATGTAACTACAGATTTAGAATCAAGCGTATTTCTTAATGGCGAAAAAGTAACTGGCGACAATGACTACAGCGACTTTTTACCAAGCTTAAACGTAACGTATAACTACTCAGACGAAACATTATTCCGCTTTGCTGCTGCAAAAGTTATGCGCCGCGCTGACTTTAGCGAACTAAGCCCTGCATTTGACGTTAATAACGACATTACAGGTGCAACGCAAGGCTCTATTGATTTAGAACCATATCGTGCAACGCAATACGACTTATCTGTAGAGCATTACTTTGACCAAGGTAACGTAATTTCTTTCGCAGTATTTTATAAAGATGTTGAATCTTTCTTAAGTAACGAAAGTAGCTGTGTAGCTGCATCAAGCACTTCAACAGGCCAAAACGTAACTCAATGGAACCAAGTATGTCAGCTTGACGTTGCAGGTGTTTCACAAGATAACCTAGTTTACTCGGATGCAACTGACTTCCCAGTAGATGCTGATGGCTTTAACCATGTAGCAGGCTTACGTGACGCAGGACTAACGGGTATCGATACTGTTAAAAATGTAAACGGTGAAAACGGCTCAGTACAAGGCTTTGAAGTTGGTTATCAACAGTTCTTTACAGACCTACCTGGTGCATTTTCTGGCTTAGGCATTAACGCAAACTACACATACGCAGACAGCGAGCAACCAAACGGTAACCCGTTATTAGATATTTCTAAAAATACGTATAACTTACAAGTATTTTGGGAGTACGAAGGTTTCTCTACTCGTCTAGCTTATAACTACCGTGACAGTTTCTTAGATACTGAAAACGAGAAACGTGTAGAAAATATTAACTCAGACGGCAGTATTTCAGCAGAAGGTACTGTTTACGGTAATAACTACCGTGACGACAGAGGTCAGTTAGACTTCTCTGCAAGCTGGGATATTAACGAAAACGTGACCTTAGTAGGTAATGCGACCAACTTAACGGGTGAGCCTTCTATTTACCTATCTGAACTAGGTGGTGCTTGGAAGTACACTGAAGCGGATCGCCGTTACAGCTTTGGTATTCGCGCTAAATTTTAATTTTCCCTAGAAACTAAAGCCTGCTTTTATGCAGGCTTTTTTACGTCTACAAAAAAGTGGCACTTGTGTTAAAACATCGCACAATTTTTATAACTAAATATTTAAAGCAATAAAATTATCATTGAATAATACTCCAAACTAAAATTTAGATACCGCTTAAACAATACCAACCTCCCGCACTTCACTTTTAGCGCACAAACTAAGCACCATACATTGCACTAAAAACCAGCAACCTTGCAGCTTGGTTATAAAATGTCTAGCATTCTAAAGCTGTACTTATAATTGGTACTAAAAAAGGATTAACAATGTCTCTAAAATACATAACAACAATATCAATCACATTATCATTACTATTATTAACAGCATGCGGCTCTGGGGGAAGTAAAACAAAAGAGGCTGAAAGTATTGAAATACCACAATCAAAAGCGGTTATTAATAACAGTCCCTTAAGTGACTACAAAATAATTATCTATGGTAATAGCCATAGTTCACAGTTAGGGGGCTTATTAGAAATAATTATTACAAACCAGTTACCTAGCACTTTAGTCAAAATAACGACTGTTAGTGGTCGATTTTTAGATGAAATAGTCGCAGTAGATGCAAATGTCGATAAATTAAAAAGTGATAACTGGAGTCATGCAATTTTTCAAGGCCAAAAGTACTCACAATCAGGTTCGACTGACTACCCTACAAGTGCAACTGAGCGAGTAATCTCGAACGCAAAAGAGCATAAAATTACACCTATTTTATTTCCAGAGCATCCTCAAAAAGGGGATCCCGCAGAAGCAAAGCAGGTTTACGACCTCCATTTAGCAATCAGTCAAAAACAACCTAGCTGCATAGCGCCTGTTGGCTTTGTATGGAATCGAGTATTAGAAATAATGCCTAGTATAAACCTTCATAGTGCCGACGGTAATCATGCATCCTATGCTGGGAATGTCCTTACAGCGATGACCTTTTATCAAATCATTACCTCGGAATTAACAGACACAATGCCATTTATTCCTGCTATAGATTTAACACAGCAAGAACAAGCTTTATTTGGACAAGTAGTAACAGAAGTACTTGAGTTATATCCGGCATGTGGTGCTAAATAATCTTAAAAAATTTAAAATTAGATTTTAGATTTAGTGATTTCCTGAGGGCTCAATATCAGTACATTAATACTACGCACATAAGCTGATTAAAAGACACCTCAGGAAAATTCAATTTTCACTTTTTTGCCAAATTATAAATTTAATATCTTGATAAATAATCACCTGCAATTTATTAAAATAACCGCCGTCCTAGCTATACTTATTTGAATATTAAATTTACTATCAAAACGTTGTAACTATTAGCAGGAAAACTAAAGTGCTGTCGCGTTTATATAATTTTATGCCCGGTTTAAATACATTGCTGCACTATGAACGCCAATGGTTTGCTGATGATGTAAGGGCGGCGCTATCAGTAGCGGCAGTGGCTTTACCTGTTGCCATTGCTTACGCACAACTAACCGGTGTTAACGCCGCCGTAGGGTTATACTCTTGCATACTGCCAATGATGCTATATGCACTTTTTGGTACTTCAAAACAATTAATAGTCGGCCCTGATGCCGCAACTTGCGCCGTTATTGCCGCTGTAGTAACACCTCTTGCTGCAGGTGACAGCTTTAAGCATTGGCAACTTGTTGTCACCATGACCGCTATGACCGGCTTTTGGTGCTTTATAGCCAGTAAATTTAAGTTAGGTGTATTAGCCGACTTTTTATCTAAACCTATTTTATTGGGCTTACTAAACGGCGTAGCTATCACTATTATTGTTGGTCAATTTTCTAAAGTATTTGGTTTTACTTTTGATGAGCGCTACTTACTTGAACGCCTCGGTGGTGTGCCCACATACCTAGCGCAAACACATGTTCCCACCTTATTAATGGCTTTGTTTACACTGGCGGTCTATTTTGCCATGAAACGGATAAAGCCCACGTGGCCTGCATCTATGTTTGCTATTGCTTTTAGTGCGCTTTTGGTATGGATTTTCGATTTAAAACAATTTGATATAAAAACCATTGGCACCGTAACTGGCGGGCTTCCCGTTTTTAATACCCCTGTTTTTGATTTAGGGATTATTCGTGAGCTGGTGGTACCCGCACTTAACTTAGCCATCGTGAGCTTTGTTAGTATGATGCTAACTGCCCGCAGCTTTGCTGCTAAAAATGGCTACGACATAGACGCCGATAAAGAATTTAGAGCGTTAGGTATTGCCAATATAGCGTCAGCTCTTTCGCAAGGTTTTGCCGTCAGTGGCGCCGACTCACGCACCGCTGTTAACGATGCAGCAGGTGGTAAAACACAGTTAGTATCAATAATAGCAGCGGCCATTATTGCTGTCATAGCTGTATTTTTAACAGCCCCACTTGAATTTATTCCAAGCGCAGCGCTAGGTATTGTACTTATTATTGCCTCTGTACACTTACTCGATTTAAAAGCTGTTTGGCAATTAAAACGAAAAGACAAACAGGCATTTTATCTCGCCTCAGCCACCTTACTTGCGGTGTTATTTATTGGCGTTATACCAGGGATCACACTTGCTGTATTACTGGGGTTATTTCAATTTATTCGCACTGTTATGCGCCCAACCGACAATATTCTCGGCGTAGATGTTAACGGTGTAGTAAGAAGTTTAGACGCCACAGATAAAGCAAAAGCAGTGCAAGGCGTGTTTATTTACCGCTTTAATTCACCTTTAACTTACTTTAATGCCAGCTACTTTAAACGCAGATTACTTGAGTAATATGCAAGGCAAAAAGACGACACTCAATGTGTAATAATTGACGCTGTGCCCTGCTTTACTCATTTAGATTTAAGCGTAATGGCGATGCTTGCAGATCTCGACGTTATATTTAAAAAGCGTGATATAAGGCTTGAGCTTGCAGGTAGAAAACGTCAGTTACTTTCGTGGTTTGATATTGCAGGAATGAAGTCTGGAAAAGAAGGTATATATATTCACTCAGACTTATACATCGCCCTAAAAAGAAATAGCGTAAGGCAGCATACACAAGAAGTTAGCTTGTTTGAGTCAGACGAAAATAAAGAACCGCTCACACAGCAATAAAATACAATAAGCAGATCAGCTAACTGATCTGCTGTTTAGTACTAATTACTTTTTATACTTTTGGGTAGTTTGAAGGAAAAAACGCTTTTTTAGCGTCTTCATCAAACTCTTTTTTAAAGGCTATATCAGTACCAATTGCGCGTGCACGTGCAACCGCTGGGCGGCTATCAATGCTTTCAAACCAACGCTTAAGATTTGGGTACGGCGCTAAGCCCTCTTCACCTAGTACAACCGGTGCTTTATCAATCCAGCCCCATGCAGATACATCAGCAATGGTATATGTATCACCCACTATAAAGTCACGACCTTCAAGGTGAGTATCAAGTACTTCGTAATGGCGCTGCGCTTCACGTAAATAACGATTAACCGCGTAATCAAGCCCTTCTGGCGCCATGTGTCTAAAGTGTACACTTTGCCCTGAATACGGACCTAAACCCGATGCGATAAACATTAACCACGACAGCATTTCAGCGCGGTCATCGCTCTTGCCTTCAAGCTTCCCATACTTTTCAGAAAGGTACATTAAAATAGCATTCGAATCGAACACACGCGTTTCACCATCAACAATTGCTGGCGCTTTAGCGTTTGGATTAATTGCTTTAAATTCAGGTGTATGTTGCTCACCTTTTAAAGTATCAAGAGGAACAAGTTCAAACGGTAAGCCTGTTTCTTCTAAAAAGAGCGCAACCTTCATTGGGTTAGGAGTATGGTGAAAATAAAATTTAATCATGTAAAGTTCCTCAATAATTGAGCAACGATTAAAGCACAACTTGAGCGGGTGTTCAAATTGAGTTTTAACTAAGTAAAATACACAGTTAAAACGTGATTTAATTGTGAGTATTTCGTGATACTTCATTCGTAAATATCACTTATGCTAAAGAAAAAATAAACTTTTGTAAGAAGTAATATGCTTAAAAATTAATTGCAGAAGCAACAAACTAAAAGCATGGCAAGTATTAGCACTACTCATATTTGGCCCATTAAATAAAAAGCCGATATTGAGCAACGCTCAATATCGGCTTTATTAATCATTTAATTTTGTCTAAATTAATCGGCTAAAGTTGGAACTGTAATAGGAATTACAACCCTTCTTACAACTGCGCTACCATCACCTCTTATCCAAAGTATCACTTCGTAATTTAATTCCTCAAGAGAGGCATTTTTAATCCCTTTCAAATTAATTTCAAAGGTCACTTCTTCATTTGGTTTAACGTTCTCAATTAATACAGGGGTAATAGTTTCAACCCACTGCTCTCCTGAAATCACTTCAATTGAGAGATCGATTTCTTTTAAAGCCTCATCAAGAGCTGAAGAAATAGCCGCTGCAATTTCGTTACTATCATACGACAATAAAAATGTTTGTCCTTTGGTAGCTAACACAATTGAATCTAAATCATCTGTAGCTAAGCCAATTGAGCCGCTTTGCAATCCAAATACAGTCACACCTTTTTCTTGTAATACATTGATGACCTCAGTTTTGCCCGCACCCGGGTAATTCTCATCTATATCTGAATCATGAAATGGCGCGTCTGTCGCTAATAAAATAACTTTTAAAGCACCTTCACGCCAACCAATATTCATAGGTTCAATATCACCTAAACTAGTATAATTTCCATCGTTGTCTATATCTCTACCAGCTCCAGTTACAGCTTGGTACAAACCTTCTAACTGTGATTCTTGATAATCATTACCTGAATAAATGGTTAAATTATTGATTCCTGTTTTTGCGGCATCTATATCTGTAGTCACCGACTGTAATAAATAGAACGCTTCATCACCATCGTATTCATGGCCGTATCCATCAATAGGAAAGTCTGAGAAGGCAGAAACCCCAAAAGCAACATTAATTCCACGACCAGATAAGTTTTCTAATATATTGTCAGCTTGCTCTTTTAAGCTGGCTATATCATCAGTATAACTACCGCTAACATCAATTAAAAACATGACATCAATTGCTGTCACAGTAGTTTCAGGTAAGGTAAAGCTTAACTGCGAAGTAGTTTTATCCCCTTTAGATAAAGCAATTGGAGCCTTAACATCTAAAACAGAATCAACAGTTAAATCGGCTGTTTGTATTACAGAGTGAATATTTAGTAACTGCGTAGGACCGGTTGTGCCTAGAGCTTTTGACTCTTCAGAAAGCGTTAAATTAGAAGATGTAGCAACTAAAATATCTTTAATCTCCGCTGCTTTTAATGAACTATTAATTCCTTTCACAATCCCTGCAGAGCCTGTTACTAAAGCGGCTGAAAATGATGTACCTACGCCTAAGCTACCATCAGTATTCCCCCACCCCATTTGATCACCAGGAGCCGCAATATTTACGACGTTACCCATACGTGTAAAATCAGTTTCTTTATCATCTGCATCTGTTGCCGCTACAATCAATGTATTTGTTTGCCAAGCATCTTGGGCGATATCATTGATATCAACTAAAAGTTGATCATCATTTTTTTCACAGTTATTACCAGCCGAATAAACTAGTAATACATCTTTTTCTTTTGCGTATTCCACTAAGTTAGTTTGTTGTAGACGCCAATTTCTATTACTTTTTAATCTAACTTGTGAGTCGTCAGCACAAGTGCTTGTATCACCCCAAGATATATTTACAATGCTCGCACCGCTATCTATAGTCGCCTTAGTTCCTGCTATTAAATCTGTTATATAAGTTTTAATAGGAGATTCAGATGAACACTCTTCAGTAGTTGATCCATCCTTACAACGCTTAACATAAATATCGGTATGTATTAAGTTGGCACTGTGATCAACACCATACACAGCACTGCCTTCACTCGTGTTATGTCCTGCAATAAAGCTAGATACCCACAACCCATGAGAACTATCAGTTTCTGTATCATCACCTTCAACAACACCAAATTGGCCATTATCTTGTGCGCGAAGACGAGTTAAGCGAGAACTTTCAATGCTAATTTGTCCTGCACCTATACCGGTATCAACAACACCTAATGTCACTGGCGCTAAAGTACGTTCTTGTAATGCATCCCATGCTTTATCTGCGGCTACAGCTTTAACCCAATAATCTCCAGAAAAAAGAGACTCATCAGTGCTTTCCTCTGCAATATATTGTATTACAGTGTTTTTATTTTTGATTACATGACTATAATTACTAATCAGACTTAAGTTTTTTGACTCTATAACAGTATTTAAACCTGCATGCCTAACGCCACCCATTTCCCCAATTTTTGTTATCAAGCTATTTTCAGAAGCGCCTTCTCTAACTCTTATCTGTAATACTTTTAATGCATCATCAAAACTTGCGATTCCAGCATCATTATTACTAATCTCATCAAAAACAGCTTCTAATTCAGCTTCTGTAACATCATCGTTTAAATGTACTAATACTTCATTCAGCGCTGCTTCAACGGTTTGCCCATCTATAACAATATTTTCACTACCACCAGGTATAGACATAACACTTGCGGCAACATTAGTCACATCAACAAAAACACTACTTGTAGCTGTTTGACCATCATTATCTGTCACTGTTAAGTCAAAAGTTAACGTTGTATCAAAATCAACTTCTGGAGCAATAAATTTTAAAGAATTATTAGTTAAGTTATCAATTTCAATGATAATGCCGTCAGTTTGTTGCCAAGCATACGACACTATTGAGCCATTAGAATCTTCTACTATGCTTGTAATTTCTACTTCTGTATTTTCTTCAACAGTGACTCTTTCGTTTAAGCTCAATGTTGGTTCTACTAGTACATTTTTAATAGTAATTGAAATAGAGTCAGATGCAGTCAAACCACCATCATCAGTAGCAACTAATTCAAATACAACAACTTGCTCTTCATCTACTTCTGGCGCTGTAAAAGAAAGGGTGCTTGTATCTAAGCCGCTAAGCTCTAAATCAATCCCAGAGGTTTGCTGCCATGCATAGCTTACTATTGTACCGGTTGAGTCTTCAGCTGTTCCTGTAAATGAAATAGATTGATTTTCATCTACGATAAGGTCAGCTCCTGCATTTACTGAAGGTGCTGTATTGGCTACTACTTTAGGTGTTTCACTAGTACTAGATGGGTCTTTATCACTGCCACACGCAGTTAAAATAGAGGTTGCGATTAAACACAATGCAAAGCACTTTGTCTTTTTCATTTAATAAATCCTTTTGAAATTTACTGATTTTTAGTAAATCAAACATCCGTTTAAACTAAAACCGGGTGTTTTGACCCAATAAAAAGTTATACTGAAACCTTATTTTAACTAAATGACACTTAAAGGCAACAATTAAAAGTCAAATAAAACAACAGGATAGCAACTTAAGCAACACAATACCGTACCACTTATCAGAACAATAAAAAAAATAAAACACAAATAATTAACTTAATTAAAATAATAAAACGAAGCGATACTTCCTAAAACAACTCACTCCCCCCTTATTTCTAGATAAAAAAGGCTAAAAAACTAATTAGCATAATATTTATTAGGTAAATATAGCCTTGATAAATATCGCAACTTTTATTGCCAATAACTAAATAAAAACTCAAAATTTGATAACCTCTATATAAAAAAAACACTTACACACTAAAGGTTGACGCTTTTAACTAACAAACCATCAAATTAAGTATAATATTTCCTAAAAATAAAATTTAGTCATGTAAAGTATTTCAATAATTGAGCAGCTAAATAAAATACACAGTTAAAACGTGATTTAATTGTGAGTATTTCGTGATACTTCATTCGTAAATATCATTTAGGCTGAATGCAATATCAGCCTTTGCGAGAAGTAACATGCCTTTTAAAGCACTATCCCATCCATTTTTAATCTCACTTGTTGGGTTAATAAATTTTTTGCTTTCAAAGCCAAGCTGCTGAGCAAGTAACTATTTCCAGTACAGCTAATCCGACTACCTTTTTAGAGCTTTACACATCGCAAGGTTGCAGTAGTTGCCCACCAGCAGAGCGCTGGATTTCAACGTTTACAGATGATGAAAAACTATGGACTGATTTAATCCCTATTAATTTTCATGTTACTTATTGGAATTATTTGGGTTGGAAAGACCCGTTTGCCTCTGCTGTTTTTAGTAAAAGACAACGCACTTATAAGGCACTTGGTAAAAGTAGGATTGTAGCTACTCCAGGATTTATGGTTAACGGCAACGGGTGGCAAGGTTGGTTTTATAAACAAGCTATTCCTGTAGCTAAAGCCCGTTATTTAGGTAATTTAAAAGCGACTATAAACAACAGTAAAATTAATCTCGAATACGATACTGTTAATATCGAAGATAATACTGACCAAAACTTAATAGCCCATGTAGCTCTGTTAGGCTTTGGTATAGAAACACAAATACACAGCGGCGAAAACGCAGGCCATAAGTTAAAACACGACTTTGTTGTTATTGGCTACGAGCAAAATGACATGCAGACCAAGCAGCAATTATCATTAACTGACTTAACCCTGCCTCGCGTTAAAAAAATATCGCCAACAAAGCAAGCCTTAGTGTTTTGGGTATCTAAAAAAGGCGACCCTACTCCACTACAAGTTGCAGCCGATTGGTTTTAAAAATTACAGTTAATTGAATAAAATTACTAATTAACAACTCAGCGCGCAATAAATCTCCTTGTATATCAACTATAGAAAAAGGCTTTCAATAATTTAAAAACTAATGAATTAGCATTGTTATTACAAAACATTTATTCTTTTTTATTGTGTGTATCTGTATAAAACATAAATAACATTGTATTTACATCAACTTTTGTTTATAAAGTAGGTTGAATGGACTCTTGAAATAAGTAATTGACTTATAAGTATAAAAACCAAGCGCCTATCAATAAAAACTTCTGCAATTATCTATATGGACAAAAATTTATGCGAATTAACCAAAGCCACATTAAAACAATTGTAATCGCTGCAATTACAGCTTCGTCTTTAGCTGGGTGTGCTACAACATCATCAAAAGTAATAGAAACACCAACTGTTGCTAGCTATAACACAACCTACTCAGGTGCAAAAAGCAAACTAGTCGTAGGTCAGTTTGTAAACCGTTCGAGCTTTCAAAATGGTATATTTGCATCAGGCCAAGACCGTTTAGGTAGCCAAGCAAAAACAACACTAATGAGCCACTTACAACAAACAAATCGCTTTAGTGTGCTTGATCGCGACAATATGGCAGCCCTTGCGGAAGAGGCAAAGTTAACAGGTACAAAACAAGTTCTTAGCGGTGCTAAATTTGTTGTAACTGGTGATGTAACAGAGTTTGGCCGTAAAGCCATTGGCGATCGCCAGCTTTTTGGTTTATTGGGTAAAGGTAAATCGCAAATTGCTTATGCTAAAGTAACGCTTAATGTTGTTGATGTTACTACATCAGAAGTTATTTATTCAGTGCAAGGTGCTGGTGAATACAGCCTATCAGAACGTGAAGTTATTGGTTTTGGTAGCACAGCTTCATACGATGCCACATTAAATGGCAAAGTACTTGACCTAGCTATTCGCGAAGTCGTTAACAAGTTAGTTACTGGTCTTGAAGCTGGCCAATGGGGCAATAAATAATGAAAAAGCTAATTACCTTAGCATTTGTTTGTATAGCCCTAACGGGTTGTAACTCAACGAAAGAACCTATTTACTATTACGGCGACTATAGCACTGCCGTATACGCCTATTTAAAAGCAGATGACGTAACAGCCGAAGAGCAAATTAGTATGCTTGAGCAAATTATTGCCGATGCCGCAAACAAAAGTAAGAATGTTGCACCTGGCTTACATGCTCACCTAGGTATGCTGTACTTTGAAACGGGTAATCCTTCATTAGGCACTACTCACTTCGAAACTGAGAAATCACTTTTTCCAGAATCAGTTCATTACATCGACTTCCTTCTAAAATCTGCGAAAGGCGCTTAATATGCTTAATTTAAAATCATACACAGCGATCGCATTAGTCGCATTACTCGCTGGTTGTGTTTCACCTCCACCAGCACATGACTACACAGCATTTAAACAAGCAGACCCTCACTCAGTTATTATTTTACCTCCGCTAAATAATACACCTGAAGTAATTGCACCATACAGTGTGATGACTCAAATGGTCGCGCCTATAGCTGAGTCGGGTTTTTATGTTTTTCCTGTTGCTTTAGTTGATCAAACCTTTAAAGGTAATGGCCTCACTGTTGCAAGCGACGTACACCAAGTACCGGCGAATAAATTACATGAAATTTTTGGTGCAGATTCTGCGCTTTACATCACTATTGAAGAATACGGCACTAGCTATGTTGTAATTTCTAGCGAAACAGCTGTAACTGTGTCAGCCTCACTAGTTGATTTACGCACTGGCGAGCAATTATGGCAAGGCAAAGCAAGAGCCTCTTCAGCTGAACAACAAAGTAATGGCGGTGGTGGCCTTGTAGGTATGCTTGTTATTGCAGCAATCAATCAAATTGCTGAAACGGTAACCGATAAAGGCTTTGAAATCGCAGCAATGACTTCAACACGCTTACTTTCTTCAGATGTTTACAACGGCTTATTATATGGACCTCGTTCACCTAATTATGGCCAACCAGCACCAAGCGAAAAGAAAAAATAACTCTTATTGTTATTAACCTAAATCTTAAAAAGGCCGAATCATTAAATGGGATTCGGCCTTTTTAATAAAAGCTTACCTAGCTAAAAACCTTAGCAAAGTTACTTTTAAGTATTTAGAGCAGATTTTAAAATACGAGTTTAAAAACCAATATTAGTCACAATAGAAAAAACATTTCAAAAAAGTAATAATAGAGTAGCAAAATGCAATGTCTTTTTTTTAGCCGGTTCTACATGTTAAAGTTGTCATTATCACTAAATTACTCTTATAGTGAATCTATATAAATATTGAGCATTACTATGATAAAAGCACAAATACCAGCTGACGAAGAATCTAGATTAAAGGCCCTTTACGAGTATGAAATATTAGATACTGAAGCCGAAAAAGTATTTGATGATTTAACTCAACTTGCTTCTGATATTTGTGAAGCCCCCATATCACTTATAAGCTTAGTTGATCCACAAAGGCAGTGGTTTAAATCAAAGTATGGTATCGATGTAGACTCCACCGAAAGAGATATCGCATTTTGCTCTCATACAATACTGCAAGACCAAGTATTTGAAATACAAAACGCTCTACTTGATGAACGTTTTTATGATAACCCTCTAGTAACCAGCGATCCAAACATTCGGTTTTATGCGGGCACACCGCTAGTTACACCTAGTGGCAGCACAATTGGTACATTATGTGTTATCAGCGACCAGCCAAAAAAGCTAACTCAAACACAAATTAACGCACTGAAAATACTTGGCAAAGAAGTTATTGCACAACTTGAGCTCAGGTTAAACAACAGAAAGCTGGCCACTGCATTAAAACAACAACAAATACATAATAAAAATCTTGAAGAACTAAAAAAAGAAGCTGACACAGCTAACACTCTAAAAGGTCGATTTTTAGCAAATATGTCGCACGAGCTAAGAACCCCGCTGCACGGCATTTTAAATTTAGCTGAGTTTGGACTAGCAGAAACTTCAAATATAGAAAAAGATAACGCCTTAAAGAGTATTTTAAGCTCCGCGAATATACTCTCAAATATTGTAAATGACATTTTAGACTTTTCAAAAATTGAAGCGGGTAAATTAAATATTGAGAATATTAACTTTAACTTGAGCGAAGTCATTAACAATGTAATTAATCCACTAATGAAACAAGCCACAGATAAAGGCATAAAATTTATTCCATCTATAGATAAAAATATCGCTACAACCCTAAAAGGCGACCCTGTCAGAGTTTCTCAAATTTTAAATAACTTATGCTCAAATGCGATTAAATTTACACAACAAGGCCAGGTAGAGTTTAAAGTCACTGTAAAGGAGAACCTCTTAAACACGCAAAATATTGTATTTGAAATAATCGATACGGGTATTGGTATTAGTAAAGCTGCACAGCAAAATTTATTTCAAGAGTTTCATCAGGCAGATTCATCTACATCTAGAAAGTACGGGGGCACGGGCCTTGGCCTTTCCATTTGCACCAAGCTAAGTGATTTAATGAATGGCAAAATCAACTTCACGAGTAAAGAAGATAAAGGTTCTGTATTTATTTACCAACAAAGCTTTGAAACATCAGAACTCGATGAATTATTAAAACCAAATAAAGAAATAACCGATTTACAAGGGTGCACTATTTTGGTTGCCGAAGACAATAAAGTAAATCAAGTTGTCGTAAGTAAAATGCTACAAGCTCATAATGCGAAAGTAATATTTACCGAAAATGGCAAAGAATGCGTTGATTACTTTTTTGCCAACCATGTTGATTTAATTTTTATGGACATTCAAATGCCAGTGATGGATGGAGTGCAAGCCACTAAGATAATTAGAGAGCAACAAACAGATAAAACAACGCCAATTATTGCCATGACAGCCAACACCATGAAACCAGATATTGAACACTATTTGAATATTGGTATGGATGGCTATTTAACGAAGCCATTTAATAAAGATCATTTAAATAGCTTGCTCAATGTTTATAATCCAAAAAACTCAAATCTCAAAAATTTAGCAGTTAAAGTTAGTAACCCAAACATTACGAGTGAACGTAAGCTAAAACAGATATGCAATGAGCTAAAAAAGTTAATTTCAAATGCCGACAGAGTCAGTCTCTGGTTGTTTAATCACGACTATACTGCCATTAATAGCTTAATTTGCCTTGATGAAAAAAATGAGATAGTAAGTAATGCAGTTTTAAAAGCTGAAGATTTTCCTGCATACTTTGACTATATTTTAGAGCATAAAGTATTAGACGCATCAGATGCGAGAAACCACGAAATCACTAAAAACTTAACCAAGGTTTATTTTGAACCATCAAACATTTACTCCTTGCTTGATTACATCTACTTTATTGATAACAAACCGCTAGGTGTTATTTGTTGTGAAAGTGTTGGCTCAAAAATTTCATGGAGCCATGCAGATAAACTGTCACTTATTAAAGTAGCTGATGTAACAACCTTGTTTTTATCCAAACAGTTGAAATCATAGTAGCTACTTTGATTTATTAAGCATCGCTTTTAAATCGGCAAATGGAGAATGCGTTGCAGCCTCAACTTTTCGCTCTGTAGTCGACCCGCCATACATAATATGTTCGTGGTATTTATTGTGCTCATTGTCGTGGCAATAAATACACAATAACTCCCAGTTACTGCCATCCTCTGGATTATTACTATGGTTATGATCTATATGATGCACCGTTAACTCACGTAAATTAGAGTACTCAAACTCACGGGCACAACGCCCACATACCCAAGGGTACAATCTTAAGGCTTTAATTCGGTAACCTTCCTCTTGCTTCACATAAGCCTGAGGTACTGCGTTATTCTTACTCATAGTATTCCTGGTAAATTTACTATTTCAGTGATCAATACTAAAAAAACTTAATTACTGACAAATCACCAAAAGAAGTATTTATATGCCGGCCTGTTTGCTCCCACGCGCGTAGTACGACCATAAGTTTTTTATTGTCAGAAGTCCAAGAAATTCCACCGCTGTATGCTTCAACTTTTTTGGCGCCCGAATCTTTTAACCCCAGCCCAGGGGTTGTGTTTTGAATATACCCTTTACCTACTTTGTATTCAGCAAATACGTGAACATTATGCGGTAACGAAAATGATAAAAGCGAGCCAATACTCGCCCCATAAGAATTAGAAATTAATTTAGTGATCTGTGGCACAGGTGAATTTAAAAAATCAGCCTGAAACACAATATTATCTTTGTTCTCAAGAGATACATGCTTGAAAGACCAAGCGCCAACAATACTTAACGACATATCAAATTTGTTACTTAGCTTTGGCCTATTAAGAAAAAAATGCCCAAACAAAGACTCTTTATTATTGAAGGTATAAAAGTTGTGTTGGCCAGATAGCTCAAACTTGGTTGAACGTGTATTTTGCGAGAAAATTTGATCCGTTTGATTGCCGCTTAAATTGCTAGCCGTGCTTTGCAGCCCTTCAAGCGTTTGATAGTTAAATGTGATTTTAGAATTTTTAAATTTTCTATACGAGAGCAGTATATCTTGTGTTTTTGTTTCAATATCATCTTCAAAAATATCGGCTGAGTAGCCAATTTCAATGTCGTTAATATCAAAAAACACACCCACACGCTGGTTATTTATGGGCTCTAACGAAAACAGTGTTTTTTGATTACTCCCCGCCAAGTCATCGTATATTAGCGCGTGGCTAGTGCTTGGATTTGAAATAGTGGTTCGTACCGATTTTAAGTCGAAGTCGAAAGCCAATACAGCACTGGATTGAAATGCCGCTAAAACAGCAAAGCCCACAATAACCAAGTAATTACGATTCATTAAAAACACTCAAAAATTAATTTGTATTAGAGTAGCGTTTTTTTCATCTTAACTTATCACAAAAGATTAACAATTGATGAAAACTTTAAATAATGCGCTTTATGCCATTTTTTGAGGTGCTTTCAAGGTCAAACTCATTCACATGCTTAATTAGCTCCGGGAAGAACGCTAAAAACACGGCTTCTAATTCATTGTAGTTACGAGTTATATCATCAGCCGCGCCCGCAAAAGTGTTCGTAAAGCGAATACGCTTGGCAATATTATCAAGTGCTAGCCCTATTCCATCTATGGTTTCGTATTCTTTAAACCAATCGTTTTTAGTCATGCTTGTTACAACATGCTGCATTCGCGCTGGCATAACAGGTATACGGTTATTTAAAAGCTGATAGCTGGTGTACTTAAAATCACTTAAAGGTTGCTTGCTAAATCGTTGCCAATGCACAATTAAAAAATGATCAAACACCACATCAATAGCTACACCAGCAAAGCGCTTACGCTCGGGTGAAAAGTACTGTTTAGCGTGTTTTACTGCGCGGTGAGAGTCGGTAAATTTATCGACTAAATAGTGGTTATCGAGCCCGTTTATAACCGTATTTGATAAGTGTTCTACATGCCTTTTACCACCAAAGTCGCCCAACAAGTTCCCAAAGTGAGAATCGGCTGTAGGCTGTGCTAAATAAAGATGAGCTAAATAATTCAAAGTGTTCTCTGATTGGCTAATACAAATAAATAATAACGTAAATTTAGACCAAACTCACATTCGTGTTTAAAGCAGTACTTATGGTTTTGATTACCAGTTTTTACTCAAACATAATGCAAAGTATTGTATAAACAGCGCAACTATAAAACGAGTATATAAAAAGCCGCTATATCAGCTGCATCAGCTACAGCGGCTTTTTAATGCGTTAGCTTTGTTATTAGTTTGATCAAAGCTAGTTACTCGACTTTACCCAATTTCCATTATCATTTTTGCTATAACTGTTTTTAACCGCTGACCAAGCTACTTTGTGCGCTGTTGTTTCGCGGTCATCATCGTTTATTCTATCGCTTGGGTCTTCATAGGTATCCCATGCACTATTAAACGCCTCTTGATATATCTCTTGAGCATGTTTAGGTAAGTTACTTTTTACCGACTCAGGTAATTCATCACGATTTTTATATGGCATAACTTTCTCCTTGTATTTACTCAATTACGCCACAAGCAACACGTTTGCCACCGCCACCTAATGGCTTTGGCTTATCTGCATAGTTATCACTTCCTTCGTGAATCATTACTGCGTGTTGTTTAAGTTTTTCAAGCGTGAGCCTTGGCGCTAAAACAGGCGATTTAGCTTGGCCACTTTCATTTACATACAACGCCGGTAAATCGCCTAAATGGCCATCCCCCCAAGGAGCATCATGATGCTCGCTAGCTTTTGGATCGAAATGCCCACCAGCGGCGCCCCCCGGCACAACTTTCTCGCCTTTTTTCTTGGGTTCACAACTAGCAAATTGGTGAACATGAAAACCATGCTGCCCCGGTGTTAAACCTTTTAAACTTGGTGAAAAAACAACACCGTTATCATTTTCTGTTAGTGTAATAGTACCTAGTGATTGCCCTTGGCCTGACTTAGTTACTTGGTGCATTTGAACTTTTACATTAGCCAATGCGCTATTTTGTAGTAACACGCCAGTAAGTAATATTGCAAAAGTGGGTTTTAAAACGCGGGTTAAAGATCTTTTAGCGTTTGAATCAAACTGTAAACAACTCATCATCATCTCCTCGTTTAGTATCAAATTAATAAAACAATAACGCTAAATTAAGCGACTATTAAACAAGTAGTTTCAATGTATATACCAGCCCTACGCGAAAACATTATTTATGAACAATTTATTTTTAATTTATTGATTAGAAAGTAAATTTATAGTTTTTATTAAACTTAAATAAGTAGCTAATTAACTAACAAAACTGACTTTCAGCCAAAGATTGAGCAAAAACCAAGGCATATTTACAAACAAAATGGCAACTTTACAAAACTCATAAAAGGAGATTACCAACGATCCAGCTCAAAAAACCAAGTTAAAAAAACGAAAAAAAAGGTGAAACTAAGTTTCACCTTTATAATTAATTTTGAAACTAATTAGTTAGCGTTAAGCCGTAGAAACGTTACTTGCGCCTGCATTGTTAAGTATTTCTTCAATAGCGTTTTTGTTGTCACTATCGTACTTAACACCAATTAATATAGAGCCCTTTTCAATGGCATCTTCATAATATTTAATTTCGTGCTCAGGGATAAACGCACCAATTGCAGCGCCTAAAGTACCACCTACTGCGGCGCCTGCACCACCAGCTGCAAATGCTGCGACTAATGGTCCGGCAACTAATAAGCCCGTACCACCTGTTGCTACAGTACCCACTGCAGTAAAACCGCCAATAATAGCAGCAAGAATACCACCTGAAGCCGCGCCTACAAGGCCACCTTCAGCCGCTTTTGTACCTTCGTCTACAGCAAAATCTTCCTTTGCGTATGAGTCATTGGCTACAATGCTTATGTTAGCTTCATTAATACCTAAAGCTTCTAATCTATAAATTGCGAGTGTTGCTTGTGATGCACTTTCGAATAACCCAGTAATAACGGTACTCATAATAACTCCTTTATTTATTTAAGAAAATACACTTACTACTAAGCAAAACCCAAACCAATAAATTTACTATTTAAAATCAATAAGATAAAACAAAACCCATAACTAACCCTTTCATTGTTAGAGTAAAAATTGCCAAATTTTGTAAAAAACTCCTATCTACAAAAAAACGCCTTACGAAATAAAGGGAGGTTTTTATTACTCTTTTGTTTATGGTTATTACCGTGCTTAACAATAAAATTAAAAACACCAAAAGAGCATTTTTTCATACGCTTTAAAGGTTAAAAAAGACGCTTACCCTCTTCAACCCCCTACCCAGTTACAATTGTGTTTTATTAATTCAGTAAAGAGTCAGCCTAATTTTGTTATCACTACGGCTAATTTTTCGGTGCGCATAAATCGTAAAATACTGTGCTAAATCTCCTTTTTATATTGCCCTGCTATTAGCAGATATAGGCCGGCCATGGATTACGAAAACAACTTTTTAAGTCAATCACAGCAAGCTGCACTTCAACAATCGCTAATTAATACCAAGCTTTTAAGTCGCCTTTCAGTAAATAGTGAAGATGTACCTTCGCTTGAGCAACAAGCTTATGGGGCTATTGCAGTTATGCTTTATCGCTTTAATTTACAAAAAATAAAATGGTCATCATTTTTAAAAACGGCAATAAACATAGCTAGCAACGCCTGCCAATGGCTAGCCAGCGAGCTTACAAGATGCCAACAAGAATACAAAGCCCAACCTAATGACGCTGTAATAATTGAGCAAAACGCTTTTTTGAATGGCATTTTTAGCGAAGAGCTCGCCTATATTGACGCCTTACTAGGTACTGAGTTACTAACTTAAGAAATACCCTAACAACAGTAGAGTAATCTTTAGCTTAATATTCTAACTAATGCCACGGTATTGGTTGCTCTATAACCACCACCCCTCAACTAAGTTAGCATCAGGCTAATGCTTCAAATTGATTGGTATTATTGCGGGTAGATATAAATGCTTTGTGTTTCTCGTAATACCTATTTTAAGCCTATCGGTATATAAATTGCTGTTAATACTGTTCTTACTTAAAGAGTTACCTATTAATAACTCAAGTTACAACTAAATAATCGAGGATAATATGAGTAATAAACAGCTAATTACGACAATAGGTATAGGTCTGGCCGCTGCATCTGCAGGTATGTTAACAAGGAAAACTTTACAAAAATCGTGGGAAAAGGTTACCAACGAACCAGCACCAAAAGATAGACCAAGCGAAGAAACAGATCTTAAAGAGGCCGTTACATGGGCAGTAGTCTCAGGTATTGGTGCGGGTGTTGCAAGAATGGCCGTACGCTACGTACTAGACAAGCGCCGCTCCAAATAAACCGTCCCAATTAATACCTCTTATAAGTATTAAACGTAATACGGAGAGGCTCAAAAGGCGGCTTGCGACAGCTACTCCTGTGTTGTCGCAAGCAACTTAAAAAAACCTCAAACAAGGTTATTTAACCATAGAGTTAAAACACATTAACTCCCTTTCAAAGTTGTTGCCTGCCTACAAGCTTGCGTATAATGCCCACATTCCGGCTGCATTTTTTAGCCGCTAACTTGGATTTTAATAATGAAAAAACTCTCTGCAGTGCAAATAAAACAGCAAGCACTTGTACTTAATACTGCCGAAAAATTAGAAGAACAAGGCCGCGCTGAGCTCCCAGGCATGCTGCAATGCTGGTTTGATGTGGAATATCACTTATTTCCAAGTTCATTACTGCTGTGCTTTCAGTTTGAAAACGAGCAAGCCTTAGCCGTCGCAGAGCCTGATTTATTAAAGTGGCAAAAGCGTTTAAGCGGCGCAATGCTTAAAAAAGGCGTTATTTTAAAAGATATGCGTAAACATTTAAAATTTACGCTCAAAGGGCCTGACGATTAAAACGAGGTTTTTAAAGGGGTATAAAGCCTTTTACTCGTGTAGCCGAAGCGCATAAAACTATAATGAAAAACCGTAGCATTAATGCTACGGTTTTTTACTTTTATTAGAGCTTAAAGTAGTACCTATAAAGATCAATTTTTGACTCAGGGATTTTTATTAGCCGATGATACTAATTGGCCGTTCAACAATACTAATGCACGGCAAAAGCAAATTTCAGTCGATTCAACGTTAATCGGTTGCCCTAAGTTAGCAATAGTAGGATAGTAAATTACACATAAAAAATAGCCTTATATTAGGAATATTATGATCAAAGTATTATTAGCGACCAGCTTAATAGCCTCTTCATTCGCTGCTTTAAGTAATCCTTTAACTGTTGAAGAACAGCGTATCAACAAAGCCCAATCTGCAATGCCAAATGTTTTAAATGCATTTACCTCACAAGTATCAAGTTTTGAGCAACAATTTAAAGAATTAAACGACTTTAAAAGTGCAAAAATATTAGTACAAAGCTTTAGCTTTGAACTATGGGAAAACGCAAAACAACGCATAATAAAAACCAATAACTACGACGACCGAGAGCTCTACTGGGCACGCCTGCTTTCAAGCAAAGTAATACGCACAACGTCACCTAAATTTTCAATTACGCAGGCTCAACTAAATACTTTACTAACCCTACTTGAAGAAGGCAGCAGAGGACGTACCGATCTTACTTTTTCATCAGGCAGCACTAAAAAAATATTACTTACAGGCTTTGACCCTTTTTTACTCGATAAAAACATAAACCAAAGTAACCCCTCAGGTGTTGCGGCGTTATTACTCGACGGCCAAGTTATTAATTACAACGGCATAAGCGCAGAAATTAACACCGTTATGGTGCCTGTACGCTACGAAGACTTTGATCAAGGTATAATAGAATCACTACTTGCCCCTTACTACGCACTTAATAATGTAGACATGGTAGTAACCGTAAGTATGGGCAGAACAGAATTTGATTTAGAGCGTTTCCCAGGTAAACGCCGCAGTGTAACCGCCCCCGATAATGCCAATATTGTGTATGGTGGAACGCAAACAAGCCCAGTAATACCAAAACTTAATGGCCGACCACTCCCGGGCAACGAGTTTGTAAAATTTAGCTTGCCAGTAAATTACATGCAACAAGCTAAAGGCCCTTATAAAGTTATCGACAATCACGAAGTCACCACGCTTGAAAAAACCTATAAAGCGGGTTCGTACGGCGAGCTTAAAAATAGTATTGCGGTAAATGGCGGCGGCGGTGGTTACCTGTCTAACGAAATATCGTATAGGAGTATTCGCCTACGCGATGCGCTTAATTCAAGTATACCTACAGGGCATATTCATACCCCACGTATACAACAGTTCGAACCTGAAACAGAAGCTAAAATAGTAAAACAAATAAAGGCAATGCTAGAGCAAAGCTTAGTCGCGCTATAGTTTATAACTACCAGTTTAAGCGTATAAAGAAAGGCAATAACATTGCCCTTTATTTTCTCACGCACTCTCACACGGTTAATCACATGGTAAACGCATTCTTAAACTCTACTCGTCGTGGTCTCGACAGAGAAATTAACTCGATGAGCAATAAACTAAAAACCTAGGTACTTGATGTGTAATAAAAGTTTGGCGCCTTAAGTTTCAAATGGGTCATCTTTTGGATTTGTAGCAATTAACTTTATATGCAGTAAACTATAAATCTAGACCTTTGATAAATAAAATTAAGATTTGCCCCATTAGTTTTTTAAAACTTATATAACACTGGTTGATAACTGAGACAATAATAAAAATAGATAGGATTAAAATGATAAATATTTATCAACAACAACTAGCTCATGCTGAAAATTTAAAAAACCCAAGCGAGAAGTTGTCGTTTCTAACCGCAATATTGAGATCTCTTTTGCAATTATGTGGAACGACTTCATTAGAAGTGGTAAAAGAATTAACACCTACTGATGATCCCGCTCTTGATGAATTAATTGAAAGGTTTCGCACTCCATCTGATGGAATGCCAATACAGATTCTTGATAAAACCATTACTATTATCCGTAGCTTTGTTGATCCTCGGTTTTTAACTGGGTGGTTTGAAGCGACAGCTAGACACAATCCCTGTATTAGTAAGCAATTACAAGAGTGGGTTGAGTTCAGAAATACTTTCAGTGCACATGGAGTTTTAGATCAGCAAAAAACTAAAAAATGGTCTGAGAAAACTCAATCGTTAATAATCTCTTGTCTTGATATATTCAAACAAGCTATTCCCGAAGTTCAGCCTAAAGATAAACTAAAAATCTCTTTTAATAAAAGCGACCTAAACATTAAAACTCCACTTTTAGTCAACAACCACGCAGTTGTAATTTCAAAAGTAGTCCAGAAACCTTCAGGATGGAAAATGAAGGTTCAGCTCTTATCTAATACAAATTCAGAAGTAAGAACAATAGATCTAATAGAGTCAAATGTATTTGCTAATTTAGAAAGTGTTGCCGATATATATAAAATTGTAGAAGTTCTAAATAATGAAGTTGAACAAATATTAGAACACAATATTCCAGTTAGACTAACAGACAACTTTGAAGGGAGGCAAAACGAAATAGGCCTTCTTAAAGACTGGTTGGAGGATGAGGACTCTAGGAGGTGCTTAATATATGGGGATGGGGGGTATGGTAAAACAACCTTAGTGCTTGAAGCTCTAAACCTATTGTTGGAAGGGGATCTAAATATAAACAGGGAACTAC
The DNA here is from genome assembly GCF_015864495.1 of Pseudoalteromonas sp. SWYJZ98. Lineage (NCBI taxonomy): Bacteria > Pseudomonadati > Pseudomonadota > Gammaproteobacteria > Alteromonadales > Pseudoalteromonadaceae > Pseudoalteromonas > Pseudoalteromonas sp. SWYJZ98. Next base: position 141,295 of record NZ_JADYXA010000001.1, read on the forward strand.
CTAGCGTAATTTGCTATTACACTGCAAAAAAAACTAGATGGACCTCTGAAGGGTTAACTTATTATACTAGTGTTGAACCTGTAATTGATGAAAGTATAAGAGAGCTACTTAAGTGCCTATTCACTGTTTTACCTTCCGAATGGTATAAGACTAGTGGAAGAGCTCTCGTTGATAAAGCTGCTAATGAGCTTAAGAGCAATAAGCTTACTAGAGATGATATATTAATTATTTTAGATAATACCGAAACACTAGCTACCACGTCACAACAAACAAAAGAATTAGGCCGGTTAATAGAGCTAATAGGTAAAACTATCGGTAGAGTAATTATCACATCAAGACGACAGGAAAGTATTGAAGCGAAACAAGTTTTAATAGAAGGTTTATCTGAATCAGAATGCGTAAACTTACTAAAAGCTCTCGCTAAAGAACATAATGCAGAGTCAATAACCAAAGCTGGAGAATCAAATTTAAGGAAAGTTTCCAGAAAGCTAATGAAAAAACCAATACTTTTAGAAGCGCTTGCCGTTTATATTGGCAGAGCTAAAGTTGGTATAGAGCAAGCTTTGGAAAATTTATATAGAAAATCAAATGACGAGCTATTAGAGTTTTTGTATGAAGACGCATGGGAACGTATAACTGATTTACAAAAAGAAGCTTTTTATGTCATCGTCTCTCTAACGTGCCCTTTAGATAAATACTCTGTTAGCCGTGCCTGCCAATTTGTTGAAATTCAACATAGCGAGTTTCAAGCAAGCCTTTCTGAAACCCACTTCTCTACAATCACTGATTACGGTTCTTATTACGAATTAGAGTTGGCAGATCTAGCCCATCGTTTTTTTCAAAAGAAACTAAATGAGCAACCTAAAGAGATACAAGAAAAAATGCAGCGCTTGGCCTCTGAAGTAGACCTATATAGCTCTAAAAGACACGATATTGAGCAAGCTTACAGAAGAGACCGAGTTGCTGAAGCATTTAGAAATGAATATGCAAAGGCAGCTAAAGTAGAGTCAGATAAAGGTAATACTCAATTAGCTATAGATATGTTTGAGTTGGCGCTCGAAGAAGATCCTTTAAACTCGGCTTTACACGATCGTTTCGCCTTGCTTTTACTAAATAAAACCGATTTTTTTAATCGAGCAAAGAATATAGCTGAAAAAGCTATACAACTTAATCCGAAAAATTGTGATGCTGTCGTAACCTTAGCGTTAATATATTACCGCTTAGATGAATTACAAATTGCAGACTCTTACATTGATAACTCAGTTACATTAGGTAGAACTTTATCATTTGCTTTACTTAGGAAAGCAATGGCGAGATACCACAAAGCCAGAAAATTAACCGATGTAGACATAAAACAAGCAGTTCAACTTAATCAAGTAGCACGAAATATGCTTACAAAAGCAGAAAAACAGAATCAAATAAAAGATGGCTACGATGCAAAAAACCTAGTTAACATCCAAAAATATCAGCAATTTTTGTTAAGGCAAGCTTCAGAACTGGAGAAAATTATAAAAAACAACTAATAGACAGCTAACTGTACTTCATTTTTTCTTAGAAAGGCGAACCATCTATGGTTCGCTTTTTAATTTATGAGCTCAGCAAGCCAGAGGGGGAAATTTTGACTTCATACATCAAGATATTTGTTGATAAATATTGCATTTTGCTATGACCAAACACCAACCTCACGTTTAACACCCTTCCCCGTCATCACGCCCTGAAAATAAACAATTGATGAGTGATGTCGCGCATGGATGCGCGATAAGGCGAAATTAGGCCATGGATGGCCTATCTTCGCCGTTTACGTTCACATCAATTGTGCATTGAAGGATTAAGCGTGATGCTCGGGTGCGCTGAGAGCGTCCAGAGAGGGACCAGCGGCAGCCCCTCTTTGGCTGCCGTCGCCAGCGCGACAAAACCTTGAATAAGGTTTCTAATCTTTAAAAAGTGCCAAACGTATTCGCGTTATCTGTAATAGTAACCTCAAGCACCTATTTAAATACTTATTCGGGCTATCGCCCGCGCGTCAGCAAGCTAAACGCCTACAACTAATAACACATACTCTTGGCTTTTAAGCGAGTAAGTATATTTGTGAATTGTTGGGCTTCGTTTCACTCTACCTAGCCTATGCAACTTGTGTTGTAAGGCGAAAGTTAAGTGCTTTCATCACTTTAAAAATAGTTTCCCAACGTGGTTTAGTTTTACCGTTAACTGCTTTATATAAGCTTTCACGGTTTAGCCCCGTTGCTTTAGCAATATCACTCACGCCATGCTTTTTAACTAATAAGCCAAGTGCTTCAATAAAGGTATTTGGATCATCATCAGCTAAACACTCTTCTAAAAATGTATTAATTTCTTGCTGTGTTTCCATATAGTCAAACGGGTTAAAATCTGATGTTTGTAGCGCCATAGTAATTACTCCAATTCACTTAAAAGGGCTTTTGCTTTGGTAATGTCTTTACCTTGTGTGCCTTTGTGTCCACCATTGAGTAGTAAAATAACTTCACCGCCTCTAATTATGTAATAAACACGATAGCCTTTCCCTACGAAAATTCGCATTTCAGATATGCCACCACCAACAGATTCACTATCGCCAAAGTTTCCATTTATGGCACGTGTAATACGTTTAGCTATCGCCATAAAAGCTTGACGATCTTTGAGCTTTTTAAGCCATTTATCGAACTCGTCGGTTTTCTTAATACGATATTTCATAAAACAATTGTAGCCCAAGGGCTACACACGTGCAATTTTATTTAAGGGTTACCGAATTTTGATTTAACAATCAACGCGTCAGCAAGCTAAACGCCTATAACAAATAACACATACTCTTGGCTTTTGAGCGAGTAAGTATAGTTGTGATTTGTTAGGAATCACCACACACAAAAAAACCGCTGCATCGCTGCAACGGCTTTTATAATTTTGATAAATTCCCAATCTTTAATTGGAAATTTTAAAAATTATCAATCTCTATATGTCTCAACCGCAGGGCATGAACATACTAAGTTACGGTCGCCGTATACGTCATCAATACGTGTAACGGTTGGCCAAAACTTGTTTTTAGCCACTGCAGGCACTGGAAATGCAGCGTAAAAACGGTCGTACGCGCGGTCCCATTCGTTACCTAACACGTCGCCTTGTGTATGTGGTGCAAACACTAGCGGGTTGTTTTCGATTGACCATTCGCCAGAAATTACTTTTTCAATTTCGCCTTTAATTGACACCATTGCTTCGATAAAGCGGTCAATCTCACCTTTTGATTCTGACTCAGTTGGCTCAATCATTAATGTGCCAGCTACTGGGAACGACATAGTTGGTGAATGGAAGCCGTAATCTTGCAAGCGCTTAGCTACGTCCATTTCAGTAATGCCTGATTGCTCTTTAAGCGGGCGTAAGTCAACAATACATTCGTGAGCAACACGGTTGTTACGACCACGGTACAAAATTGGGAAGTACTTGCTTAGCTCGTGTGTTAAGTAGTTAGCATTAACAATGGCCATTTCAGTAGCTTGCTTTAAGCCCTCTGAACCCATCATGGTGATGTAAGCCCATGAAATAGGTAAAATAGCGGCTGAGCCGTAAGGCGCTGCCGATACCGCACCGTTACCGATGTTAGTACCTGGTACGTTAATTACGCTATGGTTTGGCATAAACGGCGCAAGGTGCGATTTAACACCAATTGGGCCAACACCTGGACCACCGCCACCGTGTGGAATACAAAACGTTTTATGCAAGTTTAAGTGCGATACGTCTGAGCCAATAAAGCCTGGGCTTGTTACGCCAACTTGCGCGTTCATGTTTGCGCCGTCCATGTAAACTTGGCCGCCGTGCTCATGAATAATGTCACAAATTTCGCGAATTGTTTCCTCGTATACACCGTGCGTAGACGGGTATGTGATCATGATGCACGATAAGTTTTCAGACACTTCCTCAGCTTTCGCTTTAAGGTCGCTCATGTCTACGTTACCGTTTTTGTCGCAGTTAACTACCACAATTTTCATGCTCGCCATTTGCGCTGATGCAGGGTTAGTACCGTGCGCAGAGCTTGGGATCAAACATACATTACGGTGTGCATCGCCGCGTGACTCGTGGTATTTACGAATCGCGATTAAGCCTGCGTATTCACCTTGTGCACCAGAGTTTGGCTGAAGTGATACTGCATCGTAACCGGTAATGTTTACTAGCCAGTCGTGTAACTCGCCAATCATTATTTGGTAACCCTCTGCTTGATCAAGCGGGCAGAATGGGTGAAGGTTTGCAAACTCAGGCCACGTAATTGGGATCATCTCAGCAGTCGCGTTTAGTTTCATGGTACATGAGCCTAACGAGATCATTGAGTGATTAAGCGATAAATCTTTGCTTTCTAGTCGCTTAATGTAGCGAAGCATGTCTGTTTCGCTGTGGTAGCTGTTAAAGTTTGGATGCGTTAGTACTTCATCGTCACGTACTAAACTTGCAGGGATTGACTCGCTGCCATTTGCTTCAACGTCGGCTGCAATAGCGTCAACACTTAGGCCATGGCCTTCGCCTAAAATAATATCGAATAACTCAGTAATATCGGCGCGTGTTGTTGTCTCTGATACCGAAATTGAATACTCGCCTTCGTGATTTGTTGCAAAGTTTACGCCTTTTGCAATTGCACGCGCTATTACGTCGTCTTTGCTGTCGCTTACTACTGTTAGTGTATCAAACCAAGTGCTGTGCTTAAGTGCGATGCCTTTAGCTTTAAGACCACTTGCTAAAATATCAGCAAAGCGATGTATACGCTGCGCGATAGTTTTTAAGCCTTGTGGGCCGTGGTACACCGCGTAAAACGCTGCCATGTTGGCAAGTAATACTTGTGCTGTACAAATGTTTGAGTTGGCTTTGTCGCGGCGAATGTGCTGTTCGCGCGTTTGCATTGCCATACGTAGTGCGTCGTTACCTAAACGGTCTTTAGATACACCAATAATACGACCTGGTAATGAACGTTTGTATGCGTCACGTGTTGCAAAAAATGCAGCGTGTGGACCGCCGTAACCCATAGGTACGCCAAAACGTTGAGCCGAACCAAGTACTACGTCTGCGCCTAGTTTACCCGGTGCTTTTAATAGTAATAAACTCATTATGTCGGCAGCAACACAGGCAATGGCCTTTTTGCTTTGTACGCCAGCAATTAGGTCAGTTATATCTACCACTTCGCCTGATGTAGTTGGGTATTGGAACAATGCACCAAAAATGTCGTGGTTTACGGCATCTTCTGCTTTACCTACAATTATTTCAAAACCAAACTGCTCGGCACGCGTTGTTACTACGTCGATTGTTTGTGTGTGTACGTCGTCGGCAATAAAAAAGGCATTGGCTTTTTTAGCTTTTGATACGCGTTTTGCAAGGCCCATAGCCTCTGCAGCGGCTGTTGATTCGTCAAGTAGTGACGCACTTGCTAAATCAAGACCAGTTAAATCTAGGGTCATAGTTTGGAAGTTTAATAATGATTCTAAACGCCCTTGAGCAATCTCTGGCTGATACGGTGTGTACGCTGTATACCAACCTGGGTTTTCTAGTACGTTACGTAAAATTACGTGCGGTACGTTAGTTGGGTGGTAGCCTTGGCCAATGTACGATTTGAAAACTTTATTTTTGCTGGCTACTGATTTTAAGTAGCTTAGTGTTTCAACTTCAGTACGGCTTTGTCCAACTGTTAGCGGCTGCTCTAGACGAATGCTAGCCGGTACAGTTTGGTCAATGAGCTCTTGCACACTCGATACTTCTAAAGCACTTAGCATATCGCTTACTTGTGCTGGGCTTGGCCCAATATGGCGGCGAATAAAATCTTGCTTTTGCTCTAGTTCTTCAAGAGATTTGGCGTTTGACATGTGTCCAGATTCCTATGATCCAAAAAATGTGGCTACTGCTGATGGGTAAATAGCAATAACTTAAAATTCTTATGATTTAACAGCTTACTTTGTATGGAAAAGTTAACTGTAAAATCATAAAAGCCCCGATATCTAAATAAAACACGCGGGGCTTTTAGTTATCTACAAAGAATAATTATTCTTCGTCGATAGTGTGCGAGTAACCTTCAGCGTCTAATAAGTTGTCTAGCTCAGACTCGTCAGATGCTTTAATACGGAATAACCAACCGTCGCCGTAAGCGTCGTTGTTTACCGTTTCAGGAGAGTCTTCAAGTTCTTCGTTAATAGCAACAATTTCGCCACTGATAGGTGCGTAAATGTCTGATGCTGCTTTAACTGACTCTGCTACTGCACAGTCTTCGCCAGCGTCTACTTCGTCGCCAACTTCTGGTAATTCAACAAATACCATGTCGCCAAGAAGTTCTTGTGCATGCTCAGAAATACCAACAGTAAATGTACCGTCGCCTTCGTTACGAACCCACTCGTGTGAAGGTGCGTATTTTAACTCGCTAGGAATGTTGCTCATTTTATTTGTCCTTTGGTTTATATTGGGAGGATATCAATCACTGTAATTACACTGATTGATATAACCAAATTATTTAAATTATTGATTTACCGTTACGTACAAAGCTAGGCTTTACTACTTTAACGTTTACTAATTTTTTACGCATTTCTACTTGAGCTGTATCGCCTGTTGAACGTGGTACACGTGCAAGGGCTACACTAAAACCAAGTGTTGGTGAGAAAGTACCTGAGGTAATAACCCCTTCACCACCATCAACAATTACTTTAGAACCGCTACGCAAAACGCCTTTTTCTTCAAACACTAAGCCAACTAGTTTGTCAGTGCTTTTTTCTGCGCGTTGCTTAACAAGTACGTCACGACCAATAAAGTCACGATCTTCTGGTTCCCATGCAATGGTCCATGCCATGTTAGCTGCAAGTGGTGATACGCTTTCGTCCATATCTAGGCCGTAAAGGTTCATACCTGCTTCTAAACGTAGCGTGTCGCGTGCGCCTAAACCAGCAGGCTTAACACCTGCGTCTAGCAGTTGTTGCCATAAATCGGCTGCTTGGTCGTTCGGTACTACTATTTCGTAACCGTCTTCGCCAGTATAACCCGTTGTGGCAATAAATAAATCACCTACTTGAACACCAAAAAACGGCTTCATACCTTCAACAGCGGCTTGTTGCTCAGCATTTAAAAGAGTAGCTGTTTTTGCTTTAGCGTTAGGCCCTTGCACTGCAATCATTGCAAACTCTGGGCGCTCTGTAACAGTGACGTCAAAGTCGCTCGATACGTTAGCTAAATGCGCTAGGTCTTTTTCGCGCGTTGCTGAGTTAACAACTAGGCGGTAAAAGGTTTCGCTAAAGAAATAAATAATTAAGTCGTCTATTACACCGCCTTGCTCGTTAAGCATGCCTGTGTAAAGCGCTTTACCTGGTACGGTTAATTTTGCAACGTCGTTAGCTACTAGCTTACGTAAAAATGCTTGTGCTTGAGGCCCTTTAATATCAACAATTGTCATGTGTGATACATCAAACATACCAGCGTCGGTACGCACGCTATTGTGTTCTTCTATTTGTGAGCCGTAGTTGATTGGCATTTCCCAGCCATGAAAATCAACCATTTTTGCGCCCGCTTCTAGGTGCTTAGCATGTAGTACAGTTTTAGAAGTCATAACATTCCTTCACGTTTAAATTAACCCTGTTTAGGGCGTGGCTTAAATAGATATAAAAACAGGTAAACATTGTTATGCTCGCCTGTTGTTTGTATTCGTTATGCGGCTTCACTATGCATAAGTGCAAAACCTTGCGCTTGCATGTAGCTTTGCCATTTTTGTAATTCTTGTTGTTTAGCGACTAATACAAAGTGTTGTTCGTCGTTTTTATCAATGGCGGTAATAAATACATCACCGCTTTGTGCACCGTAGCAAAGTTGCGCGTCAGAAAGGCGCAAACCGGGTGTTAATTTAAAAGCATTTACTAGAGTATCAAACGCGTTGTCGCCACTTAAAATAAAGCTTGCTAGGTCGGTGCGTACTACATAATCAATATCAAAACGTAGTTGTTGCTCGTTTATAAGTGCTTGTAGTTGAAGGCTTGCGTTGTGTGGCAGTACGAATCTAAAGGCGGTTTCGCTAAAGTAATAAACAGCAAAACTGTAGTCAGAATTATAGTCGCCATCAAGCGTGCCTTTTAAGCCTAAACCACTGGCGGTAAGCTTAGTTAAATCAAGGCCTAAAATAGTGCTTAAAAATACACTGGTTTCGGTGCCGCTAAAATCCATTACAACGTGATTGTTGTTAGTTTGCAAAGCGTTAGTAACCGCACTACTTGCGTTGCTGTGGCGGGCAAACATTATTGGGTTAAAAGTCATAACAAACACCTGTGTATTTTTGATTACAAAAGTATATTGCCCACGCCTATCAACAACAAATTGTAATTATTTATCAATTGATAAATAATACTTATATATATAGCCATATAAATTGTAATTTTAAATATGAAAAACATATCAACAGACGGTTTACGTACTTTTGTAATGGTAGTTGAAATAGGTGGTTTTGCTAAAGCAGGCGATTTACTTGGCCTGTCGCAACCTGCTGTAAGTTTGCAAATAAAGCGCTTAGAAGACGTGCTTGGCTATAAACTATTTAAAAAACAAGGGCAGCGCCAAGTATTAAACCAGTACGGCGAGTTATTATTGCCTTTGGCAAAACAAATGATGCAACACAACGATGCTATTTTGCAGCAGTTCACCTCAGAAAACATTGCAGGTAAAGTGCGCTTGGGTATTCCGAGCGAATTTGCAGCGCGTATTTTACCCTCAATTATTGGCGACTTTGTGGCGCTCTACCCTGAGGTGTCGTTAGAGGTTAAGTCGCGTTTAAGTAAGCATTTGCTTTCGGCTTCTCGCCAAGATCAGTTTGATTTAGTACTTGCGCTAAATGAGCGACTCAACTCTGATAAGTTTCCTATTTTTATGCAAGACGAACTAGTGTGGGTGGGCGACCTTTCACTTGCGCATAACGAGGTGGTTACCCTAGTTACCGCACCAGAGGGGTGTATTTATCGTCGCCGTGCTACTGATGCATTAAAAAGTGCAGGCATTAAATACCGAATAGTTTATAGCAACGCCGATTTAACCGGCCTTATTGCTGCATTAAAAGAAGGCTTAGGTATTACGGTACTTGCCAAAAGTACAGTACCGAGTGAGCTTAACTATCAGGTTCAAACCAAACATTTACCCACTCTTGGTAATATTGGTATTAGTTTAATTAAAAGTTCGGGTGAATCGGATCATGCAGTAGATAAGCTCGCGGAGTTTATAGCGCTACGTTTAGGTTATAGCTAATCAAAACTTTATAACGAGTAAAGCAATTACAAACTAATACAAAAGAAACAATTTAGTTAACAAAGTTGCATAAGTAGGTGCTTTTAGTTCTATTAAACTGAATAATTAAGTACTTAATAACATTAATTCGTATTCGTTAACGTGTTTAAATTACGCCAATTAAGATAATTGACATGATTAGGAACACAATGAACCCTAAGTTTTTAGTATCTACTTTGGCAACTGCGATTGCTTTGTCTTTTAGTGCTACTGCAATAGCAAAAGACACCAGCAATAAAGAAAAACGCTTTGAACAAATCACTGTTATTGGCTCTCAGCAAGCAATTAACGATATTCCTGGTTCAGCTACGTTTATTTCTGAAGAAGACGGTTATGGCCTTCGTCCTAATATTGGTATGCGCGGTACAGGTACTGGCCGTAACGATAAAATATCAGTAATGGAAGACGGTGTATTAGTTGCACCAGCACCATATTCAGCACCTTCTGCATACTACTTCCCTACTATGGGTCGTATGGAATCTATTGAAGTATTAAAAGGCGCAGCCTCAGTTAAGTACGGCCCGCGTACTACGGGTGGTGTTTTAAACTTACTTTCGCGCAGCTTACCAACTGAGCCAAATAGCTCAAAAGGTATGGTAGATGCAGCCCTTGGTAGCGACGGTTACTACAAAGGCCACGCTTACTTTGGTAAAGAAAAAAATAACACAGCAGGTTTAATTGAAGTATTTACTTACGGCGCAGACGGCTTTAAAGAGCTGCCAGTAGGCAATGACAACACCGGCTTTGAAAAAACAGATTTACTATTAAAGTTTGGCCATACGTTTGGTCAAAACGATGAAATGAATACGCGCCACAACGCATACCAACTTAACTACGCGTACCGTTTTGGTGATGGCTATGAGTTTTTAGCTACGGCTTACTTAAACGATTTTCACCGTAACTGGTATAAAGCCAGCAGCGTAGGTTTAAGTACTCTTGAGCAGTACAGCGATTTTGAAGCAAACCCAACAAGCGAAGGCATTGAAGGTATTGGCGTTAAAGCTAATAACCGCGATTACCAAGCTAAAGGTATTCAGTCTGAATTACATATTCCGGCAGGCGATCACTATGTGACTGTTGGCGTACGTTACCACGAAGACGAAATGGATCGTTTTCAATGGGAAGACAAATACACACTTAATCAAGACCTAAGCTTAACGCTTACAGAGCAAGGCGTTCCGGGCTCTGATAGCAACCGCGTAGATAGCGCAGAAGCAAGCACCTTGTTTATTCAAGACGAGTGGACAATTGACGCATTAGTAGTAAGTGCTGGTCTTCGTTATGAAGACATTACTATTACGCGTGAAGAGTGGTCTAAATCAGATCCAACACGCAGCAACGGTTTAACTAAAGATGTGTCGAACGACACTGAAATTTTAGTGCCGTCGTTAGGTGCTACTTACACGCTTAACGAAAACGTAACGCTACTTGCGGGCATTCAAAAAGGGTATGCACCAGCAGCACCTGGTAATGCTGACCAAGAAGAAGAAAGTGTAAACATTGAGTTTGGCTCTCGCTTTAATATGGATGGCTCTAGCGGTGAAGTAATTGCCTTTTACTCAGACTACGACAACATGCACGGTAACTGTACTGCAGCGGTTGGTTGTAGCGACGACAACATTGGCGACCAATACAACTACGGTGAAGTAGAAGTAGCAGGCTTTGAATTTAGTGCAGCACGTACTTTTGCAACTGATACAGCGATGTTCCCAGTTAAATTAACGTACACCTACACAGACTCTGAGTTTAAAAACGATTTTGATTCAGAAATTTGGGGCGCGGTAGAAAAAGGCGATGCAATGCCTTACGTACCAGAAAACCAAGTAGCGTTATCGTTAGGTGCTGAGTTTTCTGCGTTTGTAGTTAACAGCCAAATACGTTACGTATCTGATGCGCATGCTAACTTAACTGAGGCGGGCTTAAACGCAATTGATAGCCGCGTAGTATGGGATTTAGCTGCTAAATACTTAATCGATGAAAATCAAAAAGTATACCTAAGCGTTGATAACTTGTTTGATAAAACATACGTTGCTAACCGTTCAAACGGTGGCATTCAACCAGGTAAGCCACGTACTGTACAGATGGGCTACACTTACTCATTCTAACGAGTTAAATAGCTCTCTAGCTGCGTTAAAAATAACTCATATAAGAACAACTATATTTCGTTATTTTTGTCTTGCTATAGAGTTATTTTCCTATCGCTATAATAGAGCATCAATTGATATAAAATTAAAAGCGTAAATTACAGACACAAAAAAGCCGAGATTGAATTTCAATCTCGGCTTTTTAATACATAAAACTTATCGTTTTATATATTAGTTATTTGCGTTACGTTGGCGTAATACTTCAAACAAACAAATACCCGTGGCTACCGATACGTTTAAGCTTGAAACAGTACCCGCCATTGGGATTTTAACAAGCATATCGCAATGCTCACGCGTTAAGCGTCGCATGCCCTCGCCCTCTGCGCCCATAACAATAGCCATTGGCCCCGTTAAGCTTGCATCAAATACGTGGTTATCAGTTTCGCCAGCGGTACCTACAACCCATACGCCTGCATCTTTAATTTCGCGAAGCGTACGTGCAAGGTTAGTCACTTGAATAAGCGGTACTGTTTCGGCTGCGCCACAGGCCACTTTACGTGTAGTACCGTTAAGCTTAGCCGATTTATCTTTAGGTACAATCACAGCGTGAACACCTGCCGCGTCTGCACTACGTAAGCATGCACCTAAATTATGCGGATCGGTAATACCATCAAGCACAAGTAAAAACGGTGTGTCTTCACGAGCGATTATCGCATCAAGATCTTTTTCATTAAATGTTGGCGCTGCTTTTACGTTAGCAATAATACCTTGATGCTGCTCACCCTTTGATTTGCTATCAAGGGCTTTACGCTGCATAAACTGTACTGAAATACCAAATTTACGTGCTTCATCAATAATCGGAGTTGAGCGTTTGTCGTCACGGCCTTTAAGGGCGTAAATTTCTACAAAGCGCTCTGGTTCGCTTTCTAAAATTGCTTCAACAGAATGAAAGCCAAAAATTAATTCATTACTCACGTATTGTCTGCTCCTGGGCTAGTACGTTTGCGGGCATTTTTGCCTGCTCTTTTAGGCTTTTTAACGGCCTTCTTCTTTGGTTTTTTCTTTACGGCAGTGTCTGCTGCTTTTTTATCTGCAGATTTTGTTGCAGACTTATTTGCAGGCTTGCCTTTATCTTTATTTGCTGGCTTTTTTTTACCTTTTGGTTTGTCATCGCTGTGCGACTTTTTACCTGGTACTTTGCCTGCTTTTAATTGCGAACGCACACTTGCTGGCGCATGCTCAGACTTACCTGAACCTTTTTTTGGTGCACGACGACGTGAGTATCTGTCTTGTGCAACATCGCCTTTAAGCGTTAAGTTTATACGGCGATCGTCTAAACTAACCGACGCAACTTTAACTGTTACTTTATCGCCAAGGCGATAAACTTTGTGAGAGTGCTCACCTATTAGGGTGTGTTTTGCAGCATCATGCGCAAAAAACTCGTCGCCTAAATTAGTAACGTGTATAAGCCCATCAATTTGTAAATCGTCTAAACGAATAAACAAACCAAAATTAGTAACCGATGAAATAACACCATCAAACTCTTCACCTACATGGTCTTGCATAAACTCACATTTAAGCCAATCAGCTACTTCGCGAGTTGCATCGTCAGCACGACGCTCTGTTGTAGAACACTGCTCACCTAGTTGATCAACTTCATCGTCGGTGTAAGCGTATTCGCCAGACGTTTGCTGACCTTGTGCTTTTATTACTGCTTTAATAGCACGATGCACTACTAAATCTGGGTAACGACGTATTGGCGATGTAAAATGCGCGTAAGCCGATAACGCTAAACCAAAGTGACCAATGTTATCTGGCTGATATACAGCTTGTTTCATTGAACGCAGTAACATAGTTTGAATAAGTTCAGCTTCTGGGCGGTCACCTAGTCGCGCTAATACTTGCGTTATTTCTTTTGGTGTTGGCTCGTCGCTTAATGTACTTTCAATACCTAACTCGCCTAAAAACTTAGTAAAGTTACCTAGTTTTTCTTGATCTGGTTCGTCATGCACACGATAAAGCGCACTCGCTTCATGCTTTTCAAGAATTTTAGCCGCTGATACGTTGGCTAAAATCATACATTCTTCAATGAGTTTGTGCGCGTCGTTACGAATAACAGGCACTATTGATTCTATTTTACGCTGAGCGTTAAATACAAAACGTGTTTCTAGGGTTTCAAACTCTATGGCACCACGGTCTTGGCGTGCTGCTTTAAGTGCCATGTACATTTGCTGTAAATCAGTTAAATGTGGCACAACGGCTGAGTATTCTTCGCGTAGTTTTTCGTCGTTTCGTAAAATGGCATTTACTTTGGTGTAAGTTAAACGTGCATGCGAGTTCATTATCGCTTCGTAAAACTTATAACCCGAAAGTTTACCCGCGCTCGACACGGTCATTTCGGCAACCATACATAAGCGATCTACTTTTGGATTAAGTGAACATAATCCGTTAGAAAGCACTTTTGGTAGCATCGGAATTACTTGCTCAGGAAAATACACTGAGTTACCACGCAAAATTGCTTCTTTGTTAAGCGGCGTGTTCATTCCTACGTAATGCGATACATCAGCAATAGCAACCCATAAGCGCCAGCCACCTGATTTTTTAGGTTCACAATATACGGCGTCATCAAAGTCGCGTGCATCTTCGCCATCAATAGTTACAAGTGGTAAATCACGTAAATCTACGCGACCTTGTTTGTCAGCTTCTTCAACAAATTCACCTAGATGAGCAACTTGTGCTTCAACTTCTTCTGGCCATACATGTGGAATAACGTGATTGCGCAGTGCAACTTCAATTTCCATACCTGGGGCTAAATGCTCACCAAGTACATCTATAACTTTGCCTACCGCGTTCATGTTACGGCTTGGGTTTTGCGTAATTTTAACCTGCACCATTTGGTTATGGCGGGCACCGTTTTCGTTGCCTGGTAAAATCATTATATCTTGCGTTATGCGCGGGTCTTCAGCGACTACAACTGCAACACCGTGCTCAACAAAGTAACGGCCAACAATTGGCGCGCGCTCGTTAGTAAGCACTTTTATAATACGTGCATCGCATTTTGAGCCAGAACCACGTTTAGTACCTTTAGCTAGTACAATGTCGCCATGTAACACCATATTCATTTGGTGCTTAGCAATAAACCAATCTTTACTCTCGCCTTCAACTTCTAAAAAGCCGAAACCGTCTCTGTGGCCTATTACTTTGCCTTTGGTTAAACCGGCTTCGTCAATTAGGGCGTAGCATTTAAATTTATTGAAATACAGCTGTCCGTCACGCTCCATAGCGCGAAGGCGGCGTTTAAATGCTATTTGGCGTTCGTCATCGTTTACTGCTAGTTCTTCACATAATTGCGCGTAGTTAGCAGGCTTTGAACGCTCTTGAAGGTGAGTAAGTATAAACTCACGACTAGGGACTGGGTTTTCGTACTTTTCTTGTTCTCGACTGAGATTTGGATCTTGGTTTGACATTCACTATCTTGTTAGTTGGTTATGTAGGTATTTTAACCCATATAGTTATAATGAGACAGGTAAAAGCTATTAAACTTTTAAGAAAGCACTTTTACCTTGCTGTATAGTTTAAAAATCTAGCGCAATGGGGCTTAACGATCCCTTAACTGCAAAGTGTTTAGTCATCTCGTAGCAATGCTAAAACCTATACTATTTTTTTGTAGGTTTTTCCACAGCAGTTTACTTATATTATCAATAAAGCTTGGGTCTTCTTCTTTCATCGTAAGTAAAATCTGCTTATTCATTTGTGTTTTATTTTGAGCGTAAATCCAACGATTTTTATTAAATTGCTGGGCAAACTCAAGTACACCCGCTTGTAGTTCGTCGTTATTTGCAAACACAGCTTCAACTACTTTGTTCTCTAGCAACAGCTGTGCACCAACCCGCTCTCCTGACATAGCTAGACGATTAAAGAAGGTTTGCGAAATTGCTTTATTAATTATAGGAAACATCGATGGAACAAACGGCACCATTACATCCACTTCAGGAAAACAAAAAAAGCCTTTGTCTGATTTCATAAATCTAAAGTCGCACGCACACGCAAGTACAGAACCATTACCATAGGTATGCCCGTTTAACGCAGCAATAATAGGCATAGGAAAAGTAACTATGCGTTTAAATAAGTCACTTATTTGAATCATAAAGTCTGAAATTGCTGCAGGTAAAATACTTGGATTAGACATCCATTGAAGGTCGATACCCAATGACCAGTTTTTATCACTTGAAGACGTTAAAATAACTGACTTAATATTTTGTTCTGCTTCAATGTGGTCTAGGTGTAAATTAAACTCAGCCAAAAACGCTGGGTTGTGGCGGTTTTCAGCGGTATTCATGGTGAGTATAGCGATATTATTTTTAGTTGTTAGTTCTATTAAATTTGCCATTAAAACCTCTTTTAACGCTTTTTAAGCTAATTTTAAGCGCTGTTCGTTACTTTTACATAACATAGTAATACTTTGCTTATAATTTATAAACCCGCTAATTAAAGCCACCCTTTTTGTTTAGCTATACGTGCAGCATCTATGCGGTTAGTGGCGTTTAATTTTGCAATGGAATCCGATAGGTAGTTACGCGTAGTCCCTTCGCTAATAAATAGCTGCTTGGCTATGTCGCTTGTTTTAAGGCCATCGCTTGCAAGTTTAAGGGCTTTTCGTTCTTTGTCGGTAAGTGGATCTGCGTCGTCTAATGCATTAATAGCAAGCTCTGGGTCAATTACCTTTTGTCCCTGCATTACTTTTTTAAGCGCATTTATTAACTCTTCACTTGGTGCTTCTTTTAAAATAAAACCTTTAACGCCAGTCGTAAGCGCTCGCCTAATATAACCCGCACGAGAAAATGTAGTCATAATAACCATTTTTATAGTAGGAAATTTAACAGCTATTTTTTCGCTAAGCTCTATACCATTCATGGTTGGCATTTCTATATCGGTTAAAATTATATCGGGATGTAAATCACTATCAAGCGCCTCAATTGCATTAAGTGCATCTTGCCCGTTACTTGCTTGACCAATAATCTCAATATTAAAATCAAGCCCTAACAATGCTGCTACTGCGTCGCGTACAAGCGCCTGATCTTCCACTAAATATACTCTGATCATTATAAATCCTTAGCTGTAATTGGCAGCACTACTTTTAAAGTAAAATTATCGCCACAGGTAAATGCTGCACTGCCATTTAGTTGCTCTGCTCGCTCTTTAATACCATTTAGGCCATTGCCCGAATTCAATGTACTGCACGGACCATGGTCAATTACGGTTATAAGTAACTGCTGCGCTGTTTGTTCTATATTTATTTCGCAATTTTTTGTGTTGCTATGGCGTAATAAGTTAGTAACTGCCTCTTTAATTATAAGGCCTGCTATACCCTCTACTTTAGCGGGCAGAGCATTTAAAACCACATTAAATGAAACGTTAAATCCTTGCTCTATTAACCTTTGCTTTAACTGTGCTACTTGACTGACAAGATTAAGCTGTTTTAAATCACTTACGGCGCTTCTTACATCGCTAAGTAACTGCCTTGCCAAATCGGCCACTTGTGCAATTTCGCTATTCGCTTGAGCGTAGCGCTCTCCTTGGTTTAATTTATTAGCAAGCTCAGCCTTTAGAGCAATAGATGAAAGTGAATGGCCTAAAATATCATGTAAGTCGCGAGCTATTCGTTCTCGCTCTGCAATAGCTGCTAATTGCTCTAGTTGGTTAGCGCTTTCTTGTTCGCGCTTTTTGTATAAGCTTTCTCTTTTTGCTGCAATACCGTAACTAAATAATGTGGCGCATAGAATCAAAGCAACGCCTAAAAAGTATTGAACCTTACCTATATCTCCAATATATGTGCTTAATAAAACCGTGAATATAATTGCGATCGCAGCATAAATTCTTTGACGGGAGCTGTAAGAGTAGCCTGCTATATAGGCTACGAAACCAAATAAAGTAGGAGTACCTGTGGTGTAAAAAGTAGCGCAAAAACAAATTAAGAGCATGGCTACAAATAACTTAGTCACCCCTGCGCTTTTGCAGTTTATTGCTTTTATATACAAAAGAATAAAAGCAATATAGAAGGCTAAAGACATAACAATTTGGTTAACTGTAAAGCTCGAAAAATTAATTATTAGCGGGAGTAAATAAAAGCCGGTAAAAATTAAATGTCCATATTTCCAAAAACCTTTATCGCTTTGTTGAGAAAAGCTGCTTAACGAGCTCATACTAATACCTCAGGCATATTATTTTTACTTATAGCACTATTTTTATTAATAAATATAAATAACATAAAAATGCATACCAGCATAAAGCAATCTGCGTACGTAACCGCAAAACTTAACGCCTCTAGCACTTCATTAATAGTTAAGCTGATTAAAATTAAAGAATTCATAATTATCTCCTGTTGAGTAAGGTAACTATGCCCGCGTACAAAAATAATAAGAGTGTGAAGTGTCATCAACTTTAATGACTTTTGTCATGCGGAAAAAATTCATCTTAAGAATTTTTAAGCAATGTTAATATATTCAAAAAGTACAACAAGGAAACTAAATGCAGCCTCAGCAACAAAGTTTAATTTATTTACACATAGCGGTATTACTTTTTGGCGGGACCGCTCTATTTGCCAAACTTATTGGTTTAAATGCTTTAGATATTACCGTTTACAGAACTGCAATTGCAGGAATGGCTATTTTAGCCATGCTTTATTTTCAAAAAAAACAAATTAAACTCAACAAACCTAAAGACTATCTTATTGCATTATTTTTAGGTGTTGCTGTGGGTATTCACTGGGTTACCTATTTTGCTGGTATGCAAATGGCCGGTATAACTATTGGAATGCTCGCATTTTTTAGCTATCCCGTAATGACGGTGTTTTTAGAACCCTTATTTAATAAAAGCAGGCCAAAAGCAAAAGATATAATAAGTGCAGCGGTGGTTGTTTTAGGTATTTACTTATTAGTACCAAGTGCAAACTTAGGCGATGATGTAACCCTAGGTGTAATAACAGGTGTGATATCGGCATTGTTTTTTTCAATAAGAAACATTACTCATAAGCGCTACTTTAGCCGATATGGCGGGCCGCAAACGATGTTTTATCAAACCTTAGTGGCAAGCATTATGTTGTGTGCATTTATAGAAGTACCAGTGTATAAGGTTAGTAATCACGACCTGATTTTAATTGCTGTAGCGGGTGTTATATTTACAGCTACACCGCACTCGTTATTTGCAGCAAGTTTAAAGCATTTATCAGCGGCAACTGCTGGGTTAATTTCTTGCTTGCAACCACTTTATGGCACCATACTGGCTATAGTAATTATTCATGAACGTCCTACTGTTATGACATTAGTTGGTGGAGCACTCATAGTTAGTGCCGCTTGTTTTGAAACGTGGTCAATCACTAAAAAGGCTCGACAATGAAAGTATTTGCACACCGTGGTGCCAGTGGGGATTTTCCTGAAAACACCAAAAGCGCTATTTTAGAAGCGTTAAAAGTAGATGTTGATGGTATTGAAGTAGATATTCAAAGTTCCTTAGATGATTACATGGTAATACACGACTCATGGCTTGATAGAACCACCAGCGGTAAAGGTAGGGTGAGTAACTTTACCGCTCATGAGCTCTCTAAGCTTGATGCTGGAAATGGTGAAAAAATCCCTACTCTTCAGCAGCTGTTTGATTGGAATAACAATAAATCTTTATTAAATATTGAGCTTAAACACACGTTTGCACTAGAAAGGTTTGTGGCTCAATTAGAACAAAACATTGAAGCTAAAAAAATATCGAAAGCCAATATTTTAGTATCATCGTTTGATCATCATCAACTACAGTGGCTTAAAAACAAGCTACCATGGCTTGAAATAGGCGCCCTTACTTCTTCTATTCCAATTAACTATGCAAAGTTTGCTAGTGATTTAAACGCTTATAGCGTACATGCAGATAAAACCTTTATAAATAAGGCTTTTGCAGAGGATGCAAAAAAAAGAGGCCTAAAGATTTATGCTTATACAGTCGATAGGAAAGAAGATATAGCGCTAATGCTTGAGTATGGCATAGACGGAATTTTTACAAATTACCCAGCGCGAACCAAAGCTTACTTGTTGTCGTTACAAAAAGGCTAACTTACATTCCCCTCACTTAAATAACAATCGTAGGGCTTGAGCATAATGAGTGGTTTTATGAAAATTTATAACTATATAGAGCAAACATTCTTTTTTACGTTAACCCGTAAAATAGTCGGTAATTTAAGTTTTGTATTATTGTTTCAAGCAATTACGTTATTTTGGCTGCATCAGAGTTTAAGCGAACAACAGCAAAGTACAGGGCTATTTTGGCTGCTTACGCTTGTGATCATATCTGGTTTTATTTTTACTCTTTTTTATATGCGTTTTTTAATTGTTCGCCCTGTTACTGCTATGCGCGATACTTTGATAGAAATAAACCAACAAGATGCAAATTTAGCAGCAAAACTTCCCCACTTTTCGTATGACGAATTTAAAGATTTAAGTTCACAATACAATATATTTACTGCCCATTTAAGTGAGTTACTCAGCACAACATATAACAGTGCTCAAGCTAGTGCACACAGCAATACACAAGTCACTGAATCAATGAAAAATACTGAGCAATCAAGTGAGCAACAAATACAGTTAAGCCACAGTATTATTAATGCCAGTATGCAAATAACCCAAAGCTTACAAGACATAGTAAATAATACAGATAGCGTACATAACGTTAATAATGAACATCTTAACTTTGTAAAACTATCTGCGTCAGAACTCGCTGCTTTAGTAGAGCAGGTAAAACTTATTACTAATATGCTAGGTAGCTTTTCAAATACAATTGCGGGACTAAAAGAGAACAGTGAAAACATTCGTAGTATTTTAAAAATGGTTGAAGAGTTTTCTGATCAAACTAATTTGTTAGCCCTCAACGCCGCAATAGAAGCAGCTAGAGCGGGTGAAGCTGGCAGAGGATTTGCCGTAGTTGCAGACGAAGTACGCACGCTTTCAATAAAGGTAAGTGGCGCAACTAGGCAGATTAGCGACTTTATAAGTCAGATGAATGATTTGGTAAACGAGACAAATAAAGAGTCAGAGCAATTAATGACTCACTCTAATAACGCACAAAGCTCAATTAGTGCAACCTGTGATGGCTTTACTAAAATGCTTAGTGAGTTTGAGCACAACCAGCAGCAGCTGCAACAAATAGCCAGTGCTGTACATTTGCTTGAGGGCACCCAAAGTACGACTCACCAATCGGTAGAGCAAATCGTAGCTTTAGGTGAGCAAGCTAAACTGCAAATAGATACGGCATTAGCCGATAGCGAGGAATCTCAACAGCTAAGCTTACAAACCCAACAACAGTTAAAGCGCTTTGTGCACTAAGAAGCGTTTTCGGGCTCAGAGAAATATGGTAAATTACGCAGCTATTAATTTAAGTGTGTAAAGCGTGTGAGCAACCCTACCCCAGACTATGAAAAATTAGCCCTGCAAATAAAAACCTGGGGGCAAGAGCTTGGCTTTAGCGAAGTGGGCATTACTGATATTGACTTATCAAAGCACGAAGCCCAATTGCAACGTTGGCTTGATGCAGGCTACCACGGCTCGATGGATTATATGGCTGCCCACGGTATGAAACGCGCCCGCCCTGCTGAATTAGTGCCTGGTACACAACGTGTTATATCCGTAAAAATGAATTATCTCCCTCCCGATGCTGGCTTTGCAAAAACCTT
Organism: Pseudoalteromonas sp. SWYJZ98; assembly: GCF_015864495.1. Taxonomy (NCBI): domain Bacteria; kingdom Pseudomonadati; phylum Pseudomonadota; class Gammaproteobacteria; order Alteromonadales; family Pseudoalteromonadaceae; genus Pseudoalteromonas; species Pseudoalteromonas sp. SWYJZ98. The sequence continues at coordinate 162,373 of NZ_JADYXA010000001.1, forward strand.
AAAAAATAAAGAAAAAGCATATATAAGCCGCTATGCATTAGGTCGTGATTACCATAAATTAATGCGTAATCGTTTAAAAAAACTCGGCCAAAAAATAGAGCAAGAAATTGGCGAGTATGGCTTTAGACCCTTTGTAGATTCAGCCCCTGTACTTGAGCGTCAACTTGCCGAAAAAGCCGGTTTAGGGTGGCGTGGTAAGCATTCGTTATTAATTAACCAAGAAGCTGGGTCGTGGTTTTTTTTAGGCGAGCTATTTATTGATTTACCTCTACCAATTGATGCAGAAAACACCTTTGAAGGCTGCGGTAAATGCGTTGCTTGTATTACTCTTTGCCCAACAGGTGCAATTGTAGAGCCCTACGTTGTTGATGCACGTAAATGTATATCGTATTTAACCATAGAACACCAAGGGCCAATACCAGAGCAGTACCGAACTTTATTAGGCAATCGTGTTTATGGTTGTGATGATTGCCAGTTGGTATGTCCTTGGAATCGTTATGGACAAATAACTGACGAAAATGACTTTCATCCTCGCACTCAATTAAAAGATAAAGATTTACTTGAGCTGTTTGCTTGGGATGAGCCTACATTTTTAAAAAACACCGAAGGCAGCCCTATTCGTCGCATTGGTCACGAACGTTGGTTACGTAATTTAGCAGTTGGTTTAGGTAATGCAGAATTCAGCCCCGCTATTATTAATGCCCTACAAGATAAAAGCCAAATATGCAGCGAACTTGTTTTAGAGCATATTGAATGGGCACTTGCTCAGCAAAACGATAAACAACGATTACAAATTCGTAAAACAGCTAGGTTAATTAGAATTGTAGAAAAAGGCTTACCAAGGGATGCATAGCACCGCTTAAGTAAACCTTTATATTGCGAAGTAACTAGTTTTTCAAAAGTAACGATAGATCTTGTTCTATCTCTGTAAAGGCTGCTTTGACTTGTTTAACAGACTCTTCTCTTGCTACTGAGTTTTGGATAGTTTCATCTACTTTTTTATAAATAAACACCTCCTGATCTTCATCCAGTCCCATTGATGGGATACGTTCTTCGAGCTCTTCTTGTAACTGTTTAAACACTTTTTCGTTGTTTTGACGGTTTTCATTCAACAAGCTAATTAAGCTATGAAACTTACTATGAACAGTACTTGCTACGGCATTAAGTTTCGCTCGTTGTGATTCAAGCATTTTCTTGGTCATGATGGCGCGTAGCTGCTGCTCGGTAACACTGACAATAAAACATACGTGGTCGCGTATACGACCATGCTTATCAGGGTCATGATCGGGCATATTTAAAATGAGTAAGCTAATCAATTCATAGTTAACTAAAATTCGGTGCGAAAACTCATGTAAGCGCCCTTTGTTTTTCAGCATTTCAAATAGCTCCACCACAATAGGTGAACACACGCCGTTTAGCGCAAAGAGGCTAATTTCATTATTTTCTCTAAATTCTACATTGCTTTGTAAATCAAAAGACTGCAGACAATCTACAAGCGCTTTACCTAGCTCTTGAGGATCGTTAATAAAGCCTATGTTTTCAACGTAGTTAACTATTTGCCCCATTTCACTGCTATTGGCCATTGCATTAAATGCAGTTGATGTTGCATCTTCAACTTGCTTTTCTAGGCTTTGCTTTTCAACGAGTACTTGATTTAAATTTTTAAGCTTAGATTTAAGTTCGTCATGGCCAAAAGGTTTTACAATATAATCTTCTGCGCCAACAGAATAGCCTTCCATGCGTTCTTCAACAGTGCCGCGAGCAGAAACAAACATAACAATAATGTGTGCTGTATTTGGATTTGCTTTAAGTGCTTTACATACTTCATAGCCGTTCATTTGCGGCATGCTTACGTCGAGTAATATAACCTGAGGCATATAACCTTCAACCATGTTTAAACACTCAGGACCACTTGTTGCTACTTGTAATTCAAAATCAAGCTCCTCTAAAATTTCCTCAATAATTTCAAGGTTAAAGGGTTCGTCATCAACGGCAAGTATTTTAGTTAAGGCCATAATTTATCATCCATTCAAACTCTTTAAAAAGTTACTTGGTATGCCAAAAAACAATTAATTAGTGTGTTGTATTAACTGTTCTTCAGCTAAATGCTCGTCTAAGTTTATTTCTAATGGCACTTGTATAGATATAGTTGCACCACCATTTTCGTTGTTACGTGCAGTGATTTCACCTTGGTGTAAAGATACAAACTCTCTACACAATGCAAGGCCTAACCCTGTGCCACCAGCACCACTATTTGTTTTACTGCTTTGCACAAACTTAGTAAAAATATGCTCCAACTCATCTTCTGGTATACCGACCCCATTATCGGTAACTTCTATAGTAGCAAGCTTATTATCTGACTCTAAATTTACCCGTATTTTACTTTTAGGTTCGCTAAATTTAAGTGCGTTACCTAGTACGTTTCGAAGTAACTGGTTTATTTGATCTTCATCACATTGTGCAATTACAGGTAATGGCTGTGCGGTAAATATAATCTCAATTTCTTTTTCCATTGCAGTACCAGACACATCATCAATACTTGTTTTAATAATATTAGCTAAATTATAGGGACGAGGGTTAAATGGAAACTTACTTACATCTAGCTTAGATAGGTCGAGTAAATTATTTAGTAACGACAGTAAACGCTCACCACTACTCTCTATTCGCGATAAATACTTAATGAGTTTTTCTTTTGCAAAATCTCCAGCTTCTAATTTAGTTAAACCAAAACGCGAAAAGCTTAAAATAGAGTGCATAGGTGTTCGAAGTTCATGCGACATGTTTGCTAAAAATTCTGATTTACTTAAGTTTGCAGCCTCAGCCACATTTTTAGCATGCTCGAGTTGTGAAGTACGTGCTCTTACTTGCTCTTCAAGAACATCTTTTGCTTCAAGTAATAAATCCTCTTTTTGCTTAAGATGGGTTACATTTTTAAATATGACCGCAAGTGCTATTTCGCCATGGTGATCTATCTCATTAAAAGAGCCAACTAAGGGTATATAACCTCCTGCTGTTTTAGATAAACGTAAATCGCAGCTAAATTGTCGATTACTATTTAATGTCGAAATCTTATCTTTAATACCTAAAATTGAATCATCATCTAAAAAATCAAATACTGATTTACCTTCGAGTTCATTAAACGGTAAGTTAAATAGTCTCAAGCAAGCATCATTAGCTTCTATCACTCTACCGCACTTTTCAAATAACATAATTGCATCGGGCGTATGTTTATAAATAACCTGAAGTAGGCTGTCTTTTTCAATTAGGGCATCAACCGTATCTTGTAGCCTTTCTACAAGCTCTGCGTTATGACGTTTTAATAACTCTGTTTGCCATAATTTATGTATTGATTGTAATAGTGAGCTATCGTTTAAAGGTTTAATAAGTACATCTTCTACGCCTTGACGAATTGCGTCGATCATTGAAACTTGATCGGGACGTGAGGTAAATAATAAGCAACGGCAATGTGGTTGGGTTACTTTTAAATTTGAAAAAATTCCTAAACCTGTTCCGTCATCTAAAATAAAATCGCTTATCAGTATATCTATTTGCTTTTCTTTACTAATTTCTAAAGCTTCTGCGGAGGTTGTCGCAGTATGAGTCTCGATATGAGCACCGATTAAGCTATTTTTCATTTTTTCGAGACGTTCAGGAACATGATCGACAAGTAAAATAGTAGGTAATTGCAAAATATGGTTAGAGCCTAATTCTAATAGGCTCTCTAAAAGAGAAGTAATTTCTTTATTAGAAAAAAATGGGTAGACCACGGTTGCGTCAGGCGCAATATGATTTAGCTCGCTAAACGCAGTTAGTTGTTCACCGCTTTGTGCTTTTGGCGCAAGCAGCATAAAGCGCTCTTGCGCTACTTCGCTTACAAGCGGTTTTATAGAATCAACAGGCACACCATGGGCAACAACAACTAAGTCGTAATCGCCTATATTGGTATACATGTCTAGCATGCTGAAATGAATTAATTCGACCTCACACCCTATTAATTCTAAAAGCACTTTCACACGCATCGCGATGACACTACTACTATCAATAATTAATATTTTTCGAATCATCAAGCCACACTTTAAATTAATAAACTTAATATCCCAACAGCGTAGTCTATTTTTATTTAATTGGCATAAACCCTTCGTCTTATTTTGTAAAAAAATATTACAACATTATGAAAAATAATTTATTTCAGATGTTTTCCAAAAATAGTAAGGCTATACGCCTTATCATCCATTATGGCAACGCTTGGTAACTCGCCCCATATTTCAAAATCAAAATACTTAAATAATTTAACACTGGGTAAATTATGACTAAAAATAAAACCAAGCAATACTTTAATATTTAATTGCTTAGCTTGTGTTTGAGCAAATATCATTAGCTTTTTACCAAGCCCTTTACCTTGTGCTTTACGGGTAATGTAAATGCTCATCTCTACTGTGCCATCGTAAGCAGGACGCCCATAAAACGATTTATAACTTACCCAAGCAAGTACTTGGTTATTTTCGCAGTAAACATAAATAGGTCTTTTATCGTTATGGCTATTAAACCAGTCACGCTTTTCGTCAACGCTCACTTCTTGCGTATCTGCAGTTACCATTCGCCCTGCAATGGTTTCGTTATAAATGGCTACAATTTCACTAAGATCATCAATAGTTGCTAAACGGGTTGTCATAGGTCATTCAAAGGTTGATCAATTTGTTTCATATTAGCGTATGATTATCCAATCAAACAATTGAAAAGTTTAGGTAATGTAATGCTAAAAAAAATTATAATAGGATTAATGGCTTTATTTATTAATGCCCCACTCCACGCTGAAACATCATCAACTATAAACCAAACCTCTACCCAAGACTGTCAAGATTTTACCAATGTCGATATTCGAAAGCTGCGCTCAAAAGAATCTATTAATTTATGCCAATTTAAAAATAAGCCTTTATTAATAGTAAACACGGCAAGCAACTGTGGTTTTACACCCCAATTTAAAGGCCTTGAAGCGCTATATCAACGATACAAAGAACAAGGCTTAGTCGTATTAGGGTTCCCTTCTGATGATTTTTTTCAAGAAGAGGATAGTGAAAAAGAAACTGCAAAAGTATGCTTTGTAAATTATGGTGTAACCTTCCCTATGTTTGCTACAAGCGAAGTGCGTGGTAGTAAAGCGAACCCAATTTTTAAATATTTGAATGAGCAAACTAGCTCTCCAAATTGGAACTTTTATAAGTATTTAGTGTCTGCTGATCGTGAGACGGTTTTGCGGTTTAACAGCAAAGCAGCACCTGATTCAGAACAAATGATTGCTGCAATTGAAACTGTGCTTTCTGATAAATAAGTTTATACTGGTACAATTAGTTGAAACTAACTAGAATGATATTTTAATTCGGTTAAAAAAACACCACACTATACTCGGGAGATTTTATGACAGTAGCAAGCGCACGACATATACTTGTAGACAGTGAAGCACAATGCTTAGACTTAAAAACAAAAATTGAGCAAGGCGAAGACTTTGCTGAATTAGCCAAAGCGCATTCAAACTGCCCATCAGGTCAAGATGGCGGTGCTCTTGGTGAGTTTGGTCCTGGTATGATGGTTCCAGAGTTTGATAAAGTTGTGTTTTCAGCTCCAATTAACCAAATACAAGGCCCTGTGCAAACTCAATTTGGTTATCATTTACTTGAAGTTACTAGCCGTTCAGAATAAATTTAACTGTATCGTAAGTAACGTTTTATAAAAGCCGCTTATGCGGCTTTTTTATGGAGTAATTATGCAATTAATTGGTTCTGTACCTTCACCTTACGTGCGCCGAATTAGAATTTGGGCACAACAAAACAACTGTAAACTAGAGCTTGTGAGTCTTGATATATTTTCTGAGCAAGATCGCCCTACTATGGCCAGTAAAAATCCAGCTCGAAAGATTCCCATTCTGGTAGATGGCGACTTAACACTTAGTGACTCTAATTCTATATTGCGCTATTTACTTGAAAAAACAGGACAACCAAAACTAACGTGGCCGCAAGAGCACTTACTTACGACTATAAATGCCTGTAACGATTCGCTAATAGAAATGCTGCTATGTGAACGCTCTGGATTTGACACCAAAAGCGATAAACTCTTTTTTAATTTGCAAAACGAACGAATTGAACAAACATTAAGCTTTTTAAATACCCATTTAAGCGATGAAGAATTTAAAAGCTGTGAATACCTCAACATCAGTTTATACTGCCTGCTTGATTGGATTTGCTTTCGTGAATTAACTGACTTTAGTCAGTATTCAGAGCTTGTTGCTTTTCATAAGCAATATGGCAAGCGTCAAGCAGCAATAGATACTAATCCTCGTCACTAATTTAAAAAGGTAAACACATGAGCGATATCGAAATTGAATCACAACTAGTTAACTTTGTAGAAAAAGTACGTGTTAGCGAAGTAATTTGGGCACTTGGTGCAGAAGATAATGGCTTTGTAGTGTGCGATTCTAACCAATTTGACGAAACTGACGTACTACTGCTTTGGGAAAGTGAAGAAGCAGCTAAAGCGCAATGTAAAGAAGAGTGGAAAGACTACAGCCCTGTAGAAATAAATCTTGATGAATTTTTAGATGCATGGGTTGAAGATTTAAATGAAGATAACGCACTTGTTGGCATTAACTGGAATGATGACCAAGTATGTACAGAGATTGAACCTACTGGTTTAGCTCGCGCATTAAGTGAGTAATACTTTATACGCTTTATATTAAGAGCGGATAAAACCCGACTAGCATCTACTGCTAGTTGGGTATAAAATAAAACACATCATTATTTTCAAGGTATTACGTTGAAAACCCATCTTGGTCGCCGGCCCTTTTCAGCCATGGAACTGCACACTCTTTATAATGGATATATATACGGTGATTTTAAAGTTGCACGTGAGCAACCAAAACACTGGCATTTTTGGCTTCCTCTAATTGCATATTACAGTGGTGCATATAGCGATGAAATTGGCTATCTAACGCTTGATGATCTGTCTCTTGAAAAAGATGTCTTATGTTTTAATTTTCATACTCACGGTAAGATAAAACCTCGCTTAGTTCCAGTGCATCAGGCACTTATAGATGCCGGGTTTAATGAATACTTAGCATTCATGAAATCACAAAATCAACAACGATTAATGTTCGACTTACCCGCTAAAACTGGCAGATACAGTGAAAAAGTCCGTATTTGGTTTTCAGGTGAAGGTGAGCGAGCCGGCTATTTACAAAAGTGTGATATACCAAACGTTGATCAACTCGGTATGAAAACAGCAATAAGCAGCCTTCGTCTTAACTTTGAGCAACAAGTGCGTATCCATGCTCTGCAAGCCAACTCTAAAGACGCCTTTAATTACCTCATGGGATTTAACGAATACCCACACAATGAATTTAAGGACGTGCTTTTATTAAATAACGTGATCCAAAAAATACGTATAATTAACTCACACCTGCATTGGCAGCGTTTTATAACACGCGAAAGCCACTGACAAACTTTGTTACTATTTCCCCTTAAAGTCACCGTTATAATCAATTACTCTATTAAAAAAAACTGTTAGGATATCTAACCCCCTAATAATATGAGCATAAAAAAGCCTATTTAGGGTAGTTTCTAACAACAACAATCTAGGGATCACTATGTTTCTTAAAAGCCTCTTAACAGTGAGCGTTGCTTTGGCAATGGGTGCTGCAAACGCTAACGAATTCGTTATTGAAAAACTCGCAAAACCAAGTTCTCAACAGGTATCGTTAACACTCGATCCGAGCCAAGATACATTCACAGGGATAACTGAGATTTCCCTAGAAGTACTAAAACCAACAAAATACATTGAATTAAATGGCGTAGCTTACGCTGTTAAAATGGCGCAACTGCTTGGCGACGAAAACTGTGACTTAAACAACGAAATGCTTAAAACAGGTAAAGTTAAATTTAGCTGTGATGAGCAAATCCAACCAGGTAAATACACCCTTAAAGTTGATTTTTCAGCGCCATATAATCGTCAAAGCGTTGGTTTATACAAAACGTTAGACCAAGGCACACCTTATTTATTTACTCAATTTGAAATGAGTGATGCACGCCGTGCATTTCCTGTTTTTGATGAGCCAAGTTACAAAATTCCATTTCAGTTAACGATTACTGCACCTACATCACAAAAAGTATATTCAAATACGCCAGAACTAAAAACAACGGTTGATGGCGATATGACCACACACTTTTTTGATAAAACGCCGCCAATTCCTTCATACTTAGTCGCGATGGCTGTTGGCCCATTTGAAGAATTAGATATTAAAGGCATGCCAATTCCTGGTCGTGTAATTACCCCTCAAGGTAAAATTCACTTAGCCCAATACGCAAAAGAAAACATGCCAAAAGTACTGGGCGCACTTGAAGCGTATTTTGGTATTCCTTACGTTTACAAAAAATTAGACTCAGTAGCGGTACCAGAGTTTCCATTTGGCGCAATGGAAAACTCAGGCTTAGTAACCTACCGAGAAGATATTTTATTAGTTGATTTAGCTGCAGCAACACGCAGTAAAAAACAGCGTAATGTATCAATTATTGCTCATGAACTTGCTCACCAATGGTACGGTAATTTAGTAACCATGAAATGGTGGAACGACTTATGGTTAAACGAAGCGTTTGCTAGCTGGATGGCTGCAAAAATTACTAAGCAGCTTAACCCTGAGTTTGAATCGCACTTAGACCTGCCACAAAACAACGTAATGGCACTTGATGCACGCCTAAGCACCAAGCCTATTCGTAAGCCAATTAAAACCGAAGCCGACATTATGGACGGTTTAGGTCTTGCTTACAGTAAAGGCAGCTCAGTACTTGCTATGGTTGAAAACTGGATTGGCGAAGATGCATTTCAAAAAGGTATTCAAAGTTATTTAAAAGAGTTTTCATATAAAAATGCAGAAGCGGCCGACTTATGGGAAGCACTTGGTAAAGCATCAAATAAAGACGTAGCGAGTGTTTTAAAATCGTTTATTGAGCAATCTTCTTTCCCACTAGTTAAAGTAACTCAACAAGGTAGCAAAGTAACTATTTCACAAAGCCGCTTTGTAAACGCAGGCGTTGATGCGCCAGAGCAGCTATGGAATGTACCTGTTGCAATTAAATATGGTGCTGGCGATAAAGTAAAAACAGCAAACGTATTACTTAATAAACAAAGCCAAACACTAGATTTAGACTTTGAACCAGAGTGGATTTATCCTGACCAAGGTGCATTAGGCTACTACCGCTGGGTAATGGATGATGCACAATTTAGCGCACTTGTTAAAAAGGCGCCAAGCGTACTGAGTGACCGTGAACGCTTAGCGTTACTATCTGCTACTGATGCGCTACTTGATGCTGGTGTTATATCTGCTACTAAGTTAATGCAAACACTTGAAGTGTTCGTAAGCGATAGCCACCCTCGCGTAGCAAATACCGCACTAGGTTACTTAGTGTCGCAACAGCGCACTTTTAAAGACGATAGCAATAAAGACCTATGGCCTGAATTTATTCGCGGTGCAGTAACGCCTGCTGCTAAAAAATATGGTTTAGAAGCAAAAGCGGGTGAAGATGGTGCTATTGCACAACTTCGTGCAGCCGTTGTATCACGCTTAGGTTTTGATGGTGAAGATCAAAACGTCATCAATAAAGCCAAAGAACAAACGCAGGTTTATTTAAATGATCCACAAAAAGTAGACCCATACTTAGCGGGTACGTACTTAACTCTTGCTGCTTTTCATGGTGACAAAGCGCTGCTTGATCAATTCATGACAACGTTTAAAACGACTAAAGATCCGCAAGTACGCACAAACATGCTTGCAGCTATGGGCTTTTTTGGTAAACCTGAGTTACAAAAAGCGGTATTAGCTTATAGCTTAACGGATGAAGTAACGGCATCTGACATGCGTACTATTTTGTCAGGTCAAAGTTACACAGATGAGCGCCAAGCGTTATTTATTGATTGGGTTTACAGTAACTACGATAAAGTAACAGCAAGCTTACCGCCTTTCTTTATTCCTAACTTGCCGTACTTTACAACTGCAAGCTGTGATGCAGAAAGCTTAGCGACAACAAAAACCTTCTTTAACGAAAAAGTAGCTGATGTAGCTGGTTACGCTCGTACATTAAGTAAGCTTGAAGAAAGCACAAACGATTGTATCGCGCTTAAAACACGTGAACTTGAATCGGTTAATAGCTTTTTAAAAAGTAAGTAATTATTAGGTTTATTGAGCTATAAAAATACAAAAGCCGCTGAATATAAATTCAGCGGCTTTTTACTTTTTATATAAAATTAGTTGCCAATAATCATAGTTAGCTTGGCTATAAAATCTTTGGCTGCTTGCTCAGAGTTTATTTTAAACGCAACACCGTAGTGAATAGGTTGAGCGCTTTTAAAAATGCGCGTAGGAAAGCGTGTCATCTCACTGCTATGGAAGTACCCTTGCGCACGTGTTACGCCATCTATATCATTAAAATCATCGCTAAATACTTCAAATGCAGGGCGAATTACTATTTTACCCTTGCCGCTTTCGCTGTGGGTATAAAATGCTTCTTTAGAGTTTACTAACATGTACTCTGCAATATTTTTAATCTTAAAATTACTTCTGCACTGTAATTTAATGAGCTGTTCTGTCAGCTCGTCTGCACTATAAGCCACGTGTAATCCCTATTAGTTAATTTGCGTATTAGATTAACGCATACACACAATAAAATCTGAATTTATTTGTCTGCTTTACTTTGTTATATCACATACAAAAGCGAGTTTTTCATTGTTGTAACTCATTCTTGTTATATTTGTTTCGCAGTAGGTGCTTAAATTAAGCCATTGCGATACTTCATCACTTCCATCAAGTTTACGCTGATAAACGCGGTTTTTAATAGCATAAGCAATGGTCGCATTATCCTTTAAAATAAAATCTTGAACTTGAGCCGGTAACCTTAATAGGTCTTCAACTTGTTTATCTTGTGGATTAAAACTCGCTAAAATGTGTTGCTCGTTTTTAGTGTAACTAAATAAAAATGCAGCCATTGAGTTGTTATAAATAAGCGTTCGGCCAATATTACTGGCAGCTATTTCCCCCTTCGCTTGTGCAACAGAAGTATATTGAAGAGTGTGAGGCTTTCCTAAAATAAACATCACTAAATCATTTTGGACACCCCATGCATGGTATCCAACAGGTTCAATCCAATCAAAAATACGACTTGGCGCATCTTCATTTTTGAGTGGGTAATGCCACAATTTTTGCTTACCGTCAGCTTCTACAACAATCGCTGATATCGCATCACCACTTGGCATAACCGTTGGCGAATATTCGCTTACAGGAGAGTTAGTTATATTGGTAACTTTTTTTGACGTGAAATCATAATAAGCAATATCAGTTTGGCTTTGCCCTTTATTAATTACTTCATGAGTAAAGTATAAACCTGTACTTGTTAAGTGCGGTTGGTTGTTATAACTATTTTTATCGCTCACTATACTAACTTGTACCCCGAAAGGTGTATTTAAATCAGCAAGTAATACTTGGCTTTTTGGCATGCTAGCCTGCACCACTATTGGTCTCAGCGCTGCTATAGAAAATAATCCAAGTAATGGTTTAATAAGTTTCATGCTTTCTCTCGTTTTAATTTTAAGCACCTCATGATAACGTTATTTGCTGATGGCGTCACTTGAGCTAAGTCAGTCAACTCTTAAGATACCCAAACGACTTAAAATAATGTTAAGTTTAGTCTGGTTATAAAACCTGGTCCTAAAAAAGAGAATTAACATGTCAGCTAAAAATCCTATTATTGCGATTACGGGTTCATCTGGTGCGGGTACAACCACCACAACGAATGCAATTAAACATATTTTCCGTAGCCTTAATATTCAAGCGGCTTTTGTCGAAGGAGATAGCTTTCATCGTTACACTCGCCCCGAAATGGATAAAAAAGTTCGAGAAGCACAACAAGAAGGTAAACATATTAGTTACTTTGGCCGAGAGGCCAATGACTTTGGCGCTTTAAAAACGTTGTTTGAAAACTATAGCGAAACAGGTCAAGGAAAGTTACGCCGCTACTTACATACCTTTGATGAAGCCGTTCCGTATAATCAATTACCAGGTACATTTACACCTTGGCAAGATCTTGACCATAATACTGACATTTTGTTTTATGAAGGGTTACACGGTGGTGTAGTTGATCAAGACGTAGACGTTGCAAAGCATGTCGATTTATTAATAGGCATGGTTCCAATTATTAACCTTGAATGGATTCAAAAATTAATACGCGATACATCCGAACGAGGCCATTCTCGCGAAGCGGTTATGGGCTCTATTGTGCGCAGTATGGATGACTATATAAATCATATTACCCCGCAGTTTTCTCGTACCCATATTAATTTTCAACGCGTGCCGACCGTTGATACATCAAACCCATTTAGCGCCAAAGATATTCCATCTCTTGATGAAAGCTTTGTAGTTATTCGCTTTAGGGGGATTGATGATGTTGATTTTCCTTATTATTTACGGATGATCGAAGGCAGTTTTATGTCTCGTATTAATACGCTTGTAGTACCAGGGGGCAAAATGGGCTTAGCTATGGAGCTGGTTCTTACTCCACTTATTAAAGATATTATTTTGAAAAAGCGTGCACTGGAAAACTTAGCACCTTTGGATATACCTATTTAACTCCTCTTCTAAGATTGAGCTCTCTCACGTACACTGCTGATTTTAGTAACAATAAGGGACATTGTGTTGTACTCATTAAAAATTATTGTGGGTTCTAAAAACCCTGTAAAAATTAACGCGGCTAAACATATTTTTGCAATGTATTTCCCTGAACATGAAATTGATTGCCAAGGTGTTGATGCCCTATCCAATGTGCCAGATCAACCTATTGGCGAAGAAGAAACACGTGTTGGCGCACAAAACCGTGTTAATTATTGCAAAGAGCATTACCAAGCTCACTACTACGTGGCAATGGAAGGCGGTGCAGAGCAATTTAGCTATGGTGCAGCAACCTTTGCTTACGTAGTTATTGATAATGCCTTAAATCAGGTTGTAGGGCGCAGCAGCAACCTCCCCTTGCCTCAAGTGCTTTATAACGCATTACTTAACGGCGAAGAGCTTGGCGATGTAATGGACAAAGCATTTAATACCACCAACGTTAAACAAAAAGGGGGCGCTATTGGGTTACTTACAAACAATCACGCCACGCGCGAAAGCACCTATACACAAGCACTCACTTTAGCTATGGCGCCCTTTCTACACGTAGATCTCTACAGCCAAACAAATTAATTTAGGAAGTTTAATGAAATACAACTATGTATTGTTTGATGCAGACGAAACCTTATTTAGGTTTGATATTTTAGCGGGCATGACTCGCATGTTTAAAGCTTACAACGTAGATTTTAGCCAAGACGACTATATTCATTATCAAAAAACCAATAAGCAGCTGTGGGTTGATTATCAAAATGGCACTATTAGCGCAGATTACTTACAAGTAACACGCTTTAATGAATGGGCTTCAAAACTCAATGTGCCCGCAAAAGAGCTAAACGATGCTTTTTTAGATGCTATGGCGCAAATTTGCGAGCCATTACCTGGTGCTATTGAGCTTTTAAATAAACTTAAGCCAAATGCTCAATTAGGTATTATTACTAACGGATTTGCCCGCTTACAAACCGTACGCCTTGAGCATACTGGCTTAAAAGATATGTTTGAATGGTTAGTAATATCTGAACTTGTGGGTATAGCAAAACCAAATAAAGCGATTTTTGAGCACACATTTGAGCTAATGGGTAACCCAGATAAAAGCGAGATACTTATGGTGGGTGATACTGCTGCAAGTGACATACTTGGCGGCAACAATGCAGGTATTGATACTTGCTGGTTACAACACCCTGGTGAGCAATTAGCCGATGGAATAAAACCAACCTATACAGTAACTCATTTAAATCAGTTACAAGCTCTTTTAGAGTTATAATAGAGTAAATTTTACGCAAAAAAAATGACGCTAATTAGCGTCATTTTTTATAACTGTTTGTGAGCTGTTCTTTTACTGCTTTTAGGCTGGAGCTAACTCAAGACCGGGTGCAGGCATCGTCACAGGCGTTTCAAATGTTGCCCACTCCCATGCTGACTCTGTAGCCATAATTTTACGTAGTAATTTATTATTTAAATCATGACCCGATTTAAATGCAGTTACTTTACCCAAAAGATTATGACCTGTCATAAACATGTCACCAACACAGTCTAATATCTTGTGCTTAACAAACTCATCGCTATAACGTAAGCCATTAGGATTTAAAACTTTGAATTCATCAAGTACCACAGCACTATCCATGCTACCACCTAGCGCTAGGTTGTTTGTATGCATGTATTCAATATCTTTCATAAATCCAAAAGTACGCGCACGGCTAATTTCTTCAATAAAGCTTTGCGTTGTTATATCCAACCCAATACGTTGGCGACTTTCATTGATAGCGGGGTGGTTAAATGCAATCTCAAAGTCGATATGAAAACCATCATATGGTTCAACTTCAGCCCACTTACCATCTTCTTCAATGCGTACTTTTTCTTTAATACGGATAAAGCGTTTAGCAACGTTTTGTTCTTCAATTCCGCCTTTTTGTAACAGATATATGAATGGTAATGCACTACCATCCATAATCGGCACTTCTGAGCTGTCCAATTCTACAATTAGATTATCAATGCCCATTGCAGCAACAGCTGCAATAAGATGCTCAGTAGTTGATAAGCGAACACCATCTTTGTTAATTAAACAGGTACACAACTGCGTATCACCAACGGCTTCAGGTGTTGTTTCAAAATCAACAACCGGATCAAGGTCGACACGACGAAATACAATCCCAGTATTTGCGCTCGCAGGTCGGAGAGTTATTGTGACCTTCTCACCTTTATGAAGTCCAATTCCTATGGCTTTGACTACTTGTGCAATCGTACGCTGTTTAATCATAGGTATGCTCACTTTTAAATCAGTTACAGTTAGACGGCGGATTTTAACATAAATCCTTTTGCCTTTCAATACTTGTATATATTTCAAACAAAAGTATTATTAAATATTAATCTGCCTGCTTACGTAAAAAAGCGGGAATATCAAAATAATCACCACCTTCTGATTTATCTGCTTTTTTACTATTTTGCGCTGAAGAACTTGAACTGCTTGAACTCGTTGAAGGCGCTTTTTCTTTACTTTGCGCTTGCTCTTTAGTCGTATTTTCTTCAGTGTTTGTATCTTGGCTTGCAAAGCTTGGTACGTACATACTGCTCGTTTGGTTTGATGTGCTTGCAACATCAGAACCTGATGCTTTTTTAAAGCCGTTATCAACAATACCAAACTGTGGACGACGATCGCCGCCTAAACCAGTTGCAACAACCGTTACACGTAGCTCATCAGTCATTTCTGGGTCGATTACCGCACCAACAACAACCGTTGCGTTTTCTGACGCAAGTGCTTTAACGTGATTACCAACAATTTCAAATTCTTCAATCGCAATGTCCATACCAGCGGTAATATTAACTAAGATACCTTTAGCACCTGTTAAATCAACGTCTTCTAGTAGTGGACTTGAGATAGCGGCTTCTGCAGCTTCTTGTGCACGATCAGGACCTGACGCAGACGCCGTTCCCATCATTGCAGTACCCATTGCAGACATTACTGTTCTAACATCGGCGAAATCCACGTTAATTAAACCAGAACGTGTAATTAGCTCTGCTATACCTTGTACCGCACCAAATAATACGTCATTAGCTTTAGCGAAGGCATCTAGAAGTGTAGTCCCTTTCCCTAAAACTTTAAGCAATTTATTGTTAGGAATTGTAATAAGTGAATCTACAATTTCTGACAATTCATTAATGCCTTGTTCAGCGGCTGCTGCACGTTTTTTACCTTCAAAATCAAAAGGACGTGTTACAACTGCAACGGTTAAAATACCGAGTTCTTTAGCAATTTTAGCAACTACCGGTGCAGCACCAGTACCTGTACCACCGCCCATACCGGCTGCAATAAATACCATATCGGCGCCTTCAAGGCTGGCACGAATTGTATCTGCATCTTCTTCAGCCGACTTACGGCCTACTTCAGGGTTTGCGCCCGCACCCAACCCAGAGGTTATTTGTGTGCCTAGTTGAACTGTAATATCGGCAGCAGAGTTACGTAATGCTTGCGCATCCGTATTAGCGGCTATAAAACGCACGCCTTCTATTTGTTGTTTTACCATGTGCTCAACAGCGTTACCGCCACCACCGCCCACGCCGATTACTTTTATTACAGCTTCTTCGCTGTGTTGTTCCATTATATCAAACATGTTTACTCTCCGACTTGAGTCTTAAAACTCGCCTTGGAACCATTTAGTAATGCGGTTCCACCAATTATTGTTATCCTCTGCTTTCGACTTTTGTGCATTCATCGATTGCATGGTACGCCCGTATTGTAACAAACCAACAGCGGTTGCGTACGAAGGATCATCTACATAGTCTGTCAAACCAACCATCCCGATTGGTTTGCCTATTCTTACTGGCATTTGGAAGATGTCTTCTGCCACTTCCATAGCACCAGTCATTTTAGCAGTTCCGCCTGTTATAACGAGACCTGCCGCAATTTGGTCTTCTAAGCCTGAACGACGAATTTCTTCCATCGCAAGCTCAAATAATTCTCTAAAACGAGGCTCTACCACCTCAGATAATGTATGGCGCGACATTAACCTTGCTGGTCGTCCGCCTACACTTGGTACTTCAATCGTGTCTTCGCTACTTGCCATTTGGCTACTAGCACATGCGTATTGTACTTTGAGTGACTCGGCATGTGATATAGGTGTGCGAAATATTTTTGCAATATCACCAGTAACTTGGTTACCCGCTACAGGTATAACCGCAGAGTGACGAAGTGCGCCATTAATATAAATGGTGATATCCATAGTACCGCCACCAATATCAAGTACTGCAACACCTAGCTCTTTTTCGTCATCTGTTAGTACAGAATAGCAAGACGCAAGTGCAGTAAAGATAAGTTGATCGACTTCAAGACCACAGCGTTCTACACATTTTTCGATATTTTTTGCCATATCGTTTGAGCACGTAATGATATGTGCACGCGCTTCCATACGAACGCCGCTCATGCCTAGTGGGTTTTTAATGCCCTCTTGCATATCGATGCTGTATTCTTGTGGCAATGCATGTAGCATTTTACGCTCTGCTGAAATAGGCACAGAACGCGCAATATGTATTACGTTTTCAATATCTTCGTCAGTGACTTCGGTGTTATTGATTGCCACCACACCACTTTCGTTTTGGCACTGTATATGTTTGCCAGAAATACCCAAATACACAGAGCTTATACGACAATCAGCCATTAACTCGGCCTCGTCTATTGCTCGTCGAATAGACTCAGACACTAAGTTTAAATCGTTAACGCCGCCTTTATCCATACCATGAGATACTTGGCTGCCCACACCAACAATGCTGAGCTTGTTATCTGCGGTGATTTCACCTACCGTGGCAACCACTTTCGAGGTGCCAACGTCTAATCCTATTACTAGGTTTCTTTCTGCTGACTTAGTCATGCCTTACTCTTATTTTGTAATTGTTCTTCTTGCATTGGCTTAAAGCTTACTGCAAGGCCGGTATCATACCGTAAATCGATTGTATCTACTTGTGCATCTGCACGTTGTTCCATTCGTGGATAAACGTCTATAAAACGTTGTACACGCTTGGCTTTATCTTTACGCCCTAAATTTAAGCGAATCCCGTTATCTAGCCAAAGTTGCCACGAAAAACGCTCCGATAATGCCAAACTTGTTAATGTTAAACCATTAACTCTGAGCATTTCATCAAATTGCTTAAAAGCAACCCACGCCTCTTCTTCGCTACCTTCTGGGCCATATAACTGCGGTAAGTTATCATCTAACTTATCGCTGCTGGCTTGAAATGCTTGGCCACTTTGGTTGAGCAACAAGTCGCTATTCCAGTGGGCAACTACTTCATGTTCAACTACATACACCTGTATAGTATCAGGCCATTGTTTACGTACCGAAGCGGTAGCAACCCAAGGCAAGTCTTGAACTAGCTGCTGCACGTGCTTAACATCAAGTTCAAAAAAACTACTTAAATCGGCTTTTTTAATTGCTTTTATAATTGCCGTTTCATCTGTGTATTTGGGATGCCCTTGCACTGTAAGGTGCTTAATTTGAGCATCTTTATTTTCAACTAACCAATCAGATACACCGGTGGTTATTTGTACTAAGCCTATAACTACAACCAGAAAAAAACTCACTCCAAAAATCAGCGACCAATTAAAGTTAAGTTGCTGTTTTAGTTGTTGAGCTTTTTCTAAAAGGGGATGCATATTAAAGCGTTTGCTCTAAAATGCGAACAACTAATTGTTCAAAAGTTGCCCCGTTCGCTTTTGCAGCCATCGGTACTAGTGACTTTTCAGTCATGCCTGGTACTGTATTTACTTCAAGCAGGTAAAAATTCCCTTGCTCGTCTTGCATTGCATCAACACGACCCCAACCACTTGCACCCACTAAATCAAACGCATCTAGCGATATGGCTTGTAAGTACTTAGTATCTTGCTCTGATAAATCTGCAGGGCAATGATACTGGGTTGTATTTGATTGATACTTAGCTTGGTAATCGTAAAAGCCATTAGGTGTCGTCATCTCAATGACTGGTTGTACATCCTCGCCAAGCACCGTGATTGTAAACTCACGACCAGTGATCCACTGCTCTACAAGTACTTGGTTATCAAACTTAAATGCATTAGCTAGTGCATCTTCAAGCTCTTGTGTTGTACTTGCTTGCGCCATACCTATGCTTGAACCTTCATGCGATGGCTTAACCATTACCTTTTTAAATTCATCCATAATGGCTTTAGCATCAAAACCTTTTTTAGCATCAACTACGGTATAAGGTGCAGTACTTAAACCCGCTGATTTAAATAAGTGCTTACAACGTACTTTATCCATAGCAAGTGCTGAACCGAGTACATTACTGCCCGTGTAAGGCAAGTTCATAAATTCAAGTGCACCCTGCACTGTGCCGTCTTCGCCACCACGGCCATGCAAAGCGATAAAAACGCGATCTACATTTAATTCTTTTAACTCCCACAAAGAACGACTTTGTGGGTCAAATGCAATTGCATCAATACCACAATTTTGCAGCGCATTTAAAACAGCCTGACCCGATCGTAAAGACACTTCACGCTCTGCTGAGTTACCACCTAGCAGTACCGCTACTTTACCAAATTGTGTGTTTACCTGAGTCATACTTCACCTTGCTTAAGTTTTTCTATCGACATACCCGTTGCAGCTAATGTTTTAACTAACTGACCTATATTACCAGCGCCTTGGGTTAATACTAAATCATTGTTTTGTAAATTTGCGGCCAAAACACCTGCAAGCTCAGCATTTGTTGCTACGTGCAGCGGCTCTTTGCCACGTTGGCGAAGGCTACGACATAAACTTTTGCTGTCGGCCCCTGCAATAGGATCTTCACCAGCGCTATACACATCAAGCAATAGTAACTGATCTACATCAGCAAGAATTTTTACAAAATCTTCGTATAAGTCGCGTGTGCGAGAAAACCTATGAGGTTGATATACCATTACTAAACGCTTATCAGGCCAACCTTCACGCACTGCTGCAATTGTTGCTGCAACTTCTGAAGGGTGATGCCCGTAATCATCAACTAACATCACATTGCCCCGCTCGTTTTCAAATTCACCATAGTGCTGAAAACGACGACCAATGCCTTCAAACTTCTGCAGCGCTTCTAAAATTGCATGATTCGCAATGTTTTGATCTTTTGCAACAGCAATCGCAGCGGTTGCGTTAAGTGCGTTGTGTCTACCTGGCATATTCAATGTGGCAGTTAAACACTCACCTTGTTTGTTAGTTACTGTAAATGTGCACGTATTAGCTGATTGGCTAAAGTCGCTCATGCGATAATCAGCATCTTTCGATTCGCCATACGTAATAACTGGGCGACCAAAGCGCGGGATAAGCTCAGCTGCAACTTCAGAATCAATACATACAACAGCTAAACCATAAAACGGCAAGTTATGAATGAAATCGACATACGTGTCCTTCATTTTTTCAAGACTGCCGCCATAAGTATCCATGTGATCTTCTTCAATATTTGTGATCACCGAGACCATTGGCTGCAAGTGTAAAAACGACGCATCGCTTTCATCAGCTTCTGCTATTAAAAAATCACTTTTGCCTACTTTTGCGTTACTACCTGCGCTATTTAACAAGCCACCAATAATAAAAGTTGGATCGAGCCCTGCTTGTCCATAAATACTTGCAATTAGGCTTGTTGTCGTTGTTTTACCATGCGTACCCGCAATTGCTATACCGTGGCGAAAACGCATTAGTTCTGCGAGCATTTCTGCGCGGCGCACAACAGGGATTCTTGCGGCCTTAGCTGCAATAATTTCAGGGTTTGTTTCATCAATCGCGCTTGAAACAACCACTACATTGGCATCTTTCACGTTATTTTCATGATGGCCAATAAATACCTCAGCACCGGCTTTAATTAAGCGATCTGTCATAGCGCTATGAGCAATGTCAGAACCTGTAATACGGTAGCCTTCAAAAGCGAGTACTTCAGCAATACCGCCCATACCGGCTCCACCAATACCAATAAAGTGAATGGTTTCTATTCGGCGCATTGCTGGGCGCGTGTGTTTTTCTTGTACTGACGTTTCTTTCACTTATTTTCTCTTATTTGTTACTTGCTCACAGTGCGTTGCTACGCTTGCTGTGGCATCTAAAATGGCTTGTTTTTTTGCATTTGTAGCCATTTCAGTAATTAATGAAGGTTGGGCTAAATATGGGCTTAATAGTTCAACAATTGATTGTTTATTAAACTGCCCTTGTGGCATTAATAATGCGCCATTAGCCATCACTAAATATTGTGCGTTTGCTGTTTGATGGTCATCCACGGCATGTGGAAAGGGAACAAAAACAGCCATTTTACCTGCTGCTGCAATTTCGCTAACAGTTAATGCACCAGCGCGGCAAACAACAATATCAGCCCAGCTATACGCCGCGTCCATATCATCAATAAATTCAGCTATTTTTGTATTACCATCCGCAAAGCCATGCATTTTATAAGCTGTTTCTACAGTAGATAAATGACCTTTACCGGTTTGATGCCATACGCTTATAGGAGCTGTATTATTTAGTACTTTAAATGCTTCTGGTAATGTTTGATTAAGCACTTGTGCACCGAGCGAGCCCCCTACCACTAAAATATTAATAGGGCTTGATACATCGCGTTTGGCTATATTCATAACGCTTTGGCGAACTGGGTTACCTACTAGCTCGGCTTGACCCTGTGCAAAAGCACTTGGAAATGCTGCTAATACACGTGTAGCCACCTTAGCTAGCAGTTTATTGCTCATACCCGCTACAGCGTTTTGCTCGTGAATAATTAACGGAATACCTAAACTCTTTGCGGCAATTCCCGTGGGTCCCGTAACATAACCGCCCATTGCGAGTACTACATCTGGACGCTGTTCTTTCAATACCTTACGCGCTTGCAATACTGCATTAACTACCATGAATGGGGCTTTAATAAGACGTTTTAATCCGTTACCACGAACACCTTTTACATTAATAAAATCAATATCTATATTATGCTTAGGTACAACGCTTGCTTCCATTCGATCTGGTGTGCCAATCCAGCTAACTTGCCAGCCCTGCTGTTTTAAATAATCAGCCACTGCAATACCAGGAAAAATGTGTCCGCCAGTTCCACCAGCCACTACTACTAATTTTTTACTCATCGCTTGCCTCCACGTGAGGTGGCTTGTTTGGTTGCCATTTTGGTTTCAAAATCAACGCGCAATAAAATGCCCGTGGCAATGGTCATAATTAACAAGCTTGAACCACCATAAGAAATAAATGGCAGGGTTAAACCCTTAGTTGGCAAAATACCCGCGCTCGCACCTACATTCACCATGGTTTGAAATGCAAACCAAATACCAATGGCAAACGAAAAATAGCCTTCGTATTCTTTGCCACACTTAAGCGCTTGTTGGCCTATTAATAACGCTCTAAATACTAAAGTAGCTAATACCATTAAAATACTTACAACGCCTATTAAACCAAGTTCTTCACCTATTACAGCAAAAATAAAATCGTTATGCGCTTCAGGTAAATATTGCAGTTTTTGTACACTGTTACCTAAGCCTTGGCCAAACCAACCACCTTGGCTATAAGCCATTAGCGATTGAACCAACTGATAACCTTTACCAAAAGGATCATCCCAAGGGTCTAAAAAGCCAACAACACGCGCCATTCGATATGGTTCAACAATAATCAGTAATACAACTAAACCGACGCCAGTTAGAATAAGTACAAAGAACTGCCATAATTTAGCGCCAGCTAAAAACAGTAAACCAACCGTTGTTACAAACATAACAACCACTGTGCCTAAATCAGGTTGCAGCAAAATAAGCAGCGCATACACTGCAAATACAGCTATTGGCTTTGCAAAGCCTTTAATATTTTCTTGTACTTCTTCGCGTTTTCTTACCAAATAACCCGCAATATAACTAAAAAAATATAATTTAGCGGCCTCAGCCACCTGAAAACCAACAGGTCCAATAGGTATCCATCGTTTAGCACCATTCACTTCACGCCCAACAATCAATACCGCTATTAACAGCACCATGCCTAGTATTAATAAATAAGGGTTGGATCGTTTCCACCAATCCATTGGCACACAAACACTTATCCAAAAAAGCACAAAAGACATTGCCAAAAACATGCTGTGGCGAATAGTAATATGGTATGGGTCATCAAATAACCGCTCAGCGGTCGGCATTGAAGCGCTGGTTACCATGATAAAACCAACACCAATTAACATAATTACGCAGTACAGCAGCGGTACATCATACAACTGACCTGAAGGTTTTGGTGTTAATGCATCTCTTATATCGGCAAAAGCAATCATAGTTGCCCTGCCATAACACGTTGAATAAAGTCATCACCACGTTGCATATAGTTGTTATACATATCAATGCTGGCACATGCAGGTGCTAACAAAACAATATTGCCTGTACTACTAAGTACGTTGGCCAAAGCAACGGCTTCTTCCATGTTGTTAGTTAAATAGCTCTTATTGGTAATCGCAGCTAAGTCACTTGCATCTTTACCAAAACAAATTAATGCTTTTACATGCTGTTCTATGTAGGGTTTAAGTGCGTTTAAATCAGCGCCTTTAGCATCGCCACCTGCAATAACAATCAGGTTTTCACCATCACTAGCCAAACTATCTATTGCAGCAATGGTCGCTCCAACATTCGTTGCCTTTGAATCGTTAAAATACTTTACACCGTTAAGCTCAGCTACAAATTGGCAGCGATGAGCCAATCCATTAAATTGACCTAACGCGTTCTTATATTGCGCTTTACTTACTTC
This sequence comes from Pseudoalteromonas sp. SWYJZ98, assembly GCF_015864495.1. Lineage (NCBI taxonomy): Bacteria > Pseudomonadati > Pseudomonadota > Gammaproteobacteria > Alteromonadales > Pseudoalteromonadaceae > Pseudoalteromonas > Pseudoalteromonas sp. SWYJZ98. Next base: position 185,797 of record NZ_JADYXA010000001.1, read on the forward strand.
AAACGGACTTAAAAGCGCCATTACTGCAAGCGTATTTAAATAATTGTGCTTACCCACTACCGCAAGCGTATCAACAGGTAAAAATGCATCGCCTTTAAGCATAAAATGAGTTTCGCCATTATGCTGCGCTAAATGGTAATCACCTTGTTGAGCACCAAAGCTGATTAGGGGGGTTGTACCGCGCTCAACTGGATGTGTTTGAATATCGTCGGCATTGACAACAATAAGCTCTGCACCGTCATAAATACTTAGCTTTGAGTCTATATAAGCTTGGTAACTGTCGTATCGGTCAAGGTGATCTTCTGACACATTTAATACCGTTGCACTCACGGGTTTTAAACTCGTTGTGGTATCTAGCTGAAAACTAGATAACTCAAGTACATACACATCAAAATCATCGTTGAGTAAATCAAGCACCGCGGTGCCAATATTCCCACCCAAAGCAACTTTATAGCCGGCTTCTTTTAATACTTCATAAGCGAGCGTAACCACGGTTGATTTACCGTTAGAGCCCGTAACAGCAACAACTGGTTTTGTATTAATACGAGCAAACAACTCAACGTCGCCAATCACTTCAACACCTGCGTTAATTGCATTTTCAACAGCTGGTATTTTTAAGCTAAGCCCAGGGCTTATAATAATCATATTGCTTGAACAAAGCTCAGCGTCATCCAAATTACCAAAGTGGGTATCTAGATTTGATGCGTGCTCTTTTAACCAATCAATCCCCGGTGGGGTTACTCGGCTATCAACGACCTTTGGTGTGAGGCCATGAGATAATAGAAAACGCACAATGCCCAGGCCGGTTACACCGAGTCCGAGCACTGTTATTTGTTTGTTTTTTATCTCGTTTAAATACTGCATTTATCGAATCTTTAAAGTAGCTAAGCCAGCAAGCACTAGCACAACAGAAATAATCCAAAAGCGCACAATAACGCGAGGCTCTGGCCAACCTTTTAATTCATAATGATGATGAATCGGCGCCATTCTAAAAATGCGTTGTCCGCGTAATTTATACGACCCCACTTGTAATATTACCGATAGTGCTTCCATTACAAATACACCACCCATAATAATAAGTAGTAACTCTTGGCGTACTAAAACAGCAATAATACCTAATGCGCCACCAAGTGCTAATGAGCCAACATCGCCCATAAATACTTGTGCTGGGTAAGTGTTAAACCATAAAAAGCCAAGCCCTGCGCCCACAATGGCAGTACACACAACTACAAGCTCACTCGCTAGCGGTAAATGTGGAATATGTAAGTAAGCCGAAAAGTTAATATTACCTGTTAAGTAAGCAATAATTGCCAATGCCGCAGCCACCAAAATAATTGGCACAATCGCCAAGCCATCTAAGCCATCGGTCAGGTTTACTGCGTTTGATGTACCTACTATGGCAAAATACGTAAGCACAATATAAAACAAACCTAATTGCGGTAATACGTCTTTAAAAAATGGAACAACAAGTGATGTCTCAGATGCTTGTGCACTGGTAAAGTACAAAGCAGTAGCTACAACTAATGCAATGACCGATTGCCAAAAGTACTTCCACTTAGCAATTAAACCTTTTGGGTCTTTACGAATAACTTTACGGTAATCATCAACAAAGCCGACAATACCTAACGAGCCAATTACAAACAGTGTTGCCCATACATATTTATTTGATAAATCGGCCCAAAGTAGCGTGCTTGTAAAAATAGCCGCTAAAATAAGTAAGCCACCCATAGTCGGTGTACCCGACTTAGACAAATGCGATTGCGGACCATCGTCGCGAACTGTTTGACCTATTTGCATACGTTGCAAACCACGAATTAACTTAGGCCCTAAATAAAGAGACATAATTAACGCAGTTAAAATACCTAAAATGGCACGTAGCGTTAAATACGAAAAAACATGAAAACCACTAAAATACTGTGTTAAATACTCTGCCAGCCAAACTAACATTATGATACTCCATTGATGGCTTGTTGCTGGCCATTAACTAAATCGGTTACTAATAATTCCATGCGAGAACTGCGCGATCCTTTCACTACTATTGTTGTTTTTTTATTCACTTTATTAATACTTTCTTGAATTTTTTGCTGCATCTGTTCGCGGCTCGAAAAGTGGCGATTAGGAAGTTCAAACACATCACTTGCGTATTTACTTAACACGCCTAATGTAAATAACTCATCAATCCCTTGTTCAAGTGCATACTCGCCAACTTCTTGATGATACTTACGTGCATCTTCACCAAGCTCACCCATATCTCCGAGTGCTAAAATGCGGTGACCTTGCATATCACTTAACAAGTCAATCGCAGCCTTTACTGACTTAACATTGGCATTATAGGTATCATCAACCACGGTAAGTAAATCAGATACTTCAATTAAATTAACGCGCCCTTTTACATCACCCATTGTGGCAAGTGCATTGGCTATTTCTTCAAGGGTTACATCAAATTCACTGGTCAGCGCCGCAGCGATAAGTGCATTACTAATATTATGCTTACCAGGTAGTGCCAAAGTAACAGGCACTTGCTTGTTTTTAGTGCAAAGCGTAAAGCTTGCACGTGCATTGGCATCAAGCGTGATGTTCTCTGCCCAAATGTCTAGTTTTTCGGTTGTAGAAAAGCGTTTAACATTACGCCCTTCAAGTTTATCTAACCAATACTGGCTAAATTCACTATCGCAATTAACAATGGCAACGCCGTCATCTTTTAGGCCATCAAAAATCTCACCTTTAGCTTTTGCAACGCCCATTAAGCTACCAAAACCTTCCAAGTGAGCTGCTGCAACATTACATACAACGGCCACATCTGGTTTTGTCATTGCCGTTGTGTAAGCAATTTCACCTAAGTGATTTGCACCTAGCTCAATAACAGCAAAACGATGTTGAGGCTCTAAGCGCAATAACGTAAGAGGGACGCCAATATCGTTGTTAAAATTACCTTTAGTAGCTAATACATCACCGTGAACCGACAAAATTGCTGCACACATTTCTTTTACGGTGGTTTTGCCTACACTCCCTGTAATTGCAATTGTTTTAGGCGCCACTTGGGCCATAACAGCGGTGCCAATTGTACCTAGTGCAATACGTGTATCGCTTACTATAAATTGTGGAATATCTACATCAACTTTGTGCTGAACAATAACGCCTATAGCGCCTTTTTGTTTAGCCTCAGCTATAAATTTATGGCCATCAAAATTTGGCCCTTTAAGTGCTAAAAACACTTCGCCATCGCACACTGTGCGAGTATCAGTATTTATATTTAGCACGTGTTGATTATCACCTTGATAATCAGTTGTTAGCACATTAGCTAACCAATCAAAATCCATTGGGATCATTGTGTTATCCCTCTTACTGCTTTTTTTAGTTGTTCTTGTACATAGCGGCGATCGCAAAAGTCGATGCGCTTATCGCCTATAATTTGATAATCTTCGTGGCCTTTACCTGCAATCAAAATAACATCATCAGCTGTAGCATTTTCTATAGCAAAACGAATTGCAGTTGCTCTATCTGCCTCTAAATGTGCATTTTGTGGATGGGTTAGACCGCCTGCTATATCTGCAATAATGTCATCAGGGTTTTCTGTTCGAGGGTTATCGCTGGTAATAATCACTTTATTAGCGTTTTGCTCTGCAGCTTGCGCCATTAATGCGCGCTTACCTTTGTCTCTGTCGCCACCGCAACCAAATACACAACTTACACCACCTGGCACATGCAACTGCAATGCTTGTAATGCAAGTGCAAGTGCATCGGGTGTATGGGCGTAATCAACAACACACGTTGGCATGCCAGCTTGACTAAAAGCTTGCATTCGACCAGCAACTGGCTGTAACTGCGCACAACCAGCAACTAGTTGCTCAAGCGGATAACCTAGCCCTAGTAATGTAGCGAGCGCTGCCGTTAAGTTATATAAGTTGAATTCGCCAAACAGAGGCGATTTAATTGAAATATCACCCCAACTTGTCGACAACTGCGCCGAAATACCTTTACTTGAATATTCAACATCAGAAAAATAAACGTATCGGGCATTCTTAGGAGCTAAGTTTTTGCGGCCATAACAAATTAGGTTATTAAAATCATACTTTTCAAGCCATTGCTCAGCTTGAAAGTCATCTTGATTGAGCACTACAACTTGCGGTTCAAAATCACGGAAAAGCATTAATTTAGCATCACCGTAACTTGCCATGTCACCATGGTAATCTAAGTGATCGCGCGAAAGATTAGTAAACACAGCCGCTTTAAACTGACATTTAGCAACGCGTTGTTGCACTAACCCATGAGATGATACTTCCATGGCTACCAGCTTTTTATGCTGCGAATTTAAATCGCTCAAAATATGCTGTAAATCAACTGTTGAAGGCGTTGTGTTTATCAGTGGAATTAAGTTATCAGGATGGCCATAACCTAAAGTACCTATAATAGCCGACTCAGTACTACAAAATTGTGCTAAGTGGGCAATCATTGCTGTGGTGGTCGATTTACCATTTGTACCTGTCACACCAATTAAATCAAGAGTCTGACTTGGTTGGCTATAAAAGCGACTAGCTAATTCTGGAAGCTTTTTATCAAGCTCTGAGACTAAATACAGTGGCTCAAAACTGCTTTCAAATTCACATAATCTGTCAGCAATGATAGCTATTGCGCCATTTTCAATTGCTTTATTAATAAATTGTCCGCCATCAAGTGTATGGCCTTTAATAGCAACAAATACATCACCTGGCGTTACTTCACGGCTATCAAGGCGTAAATGCTTAACCAGTTGCGAGGGCGCATCTATTTCGATGTATTTTAAAATATCCTTTAAATCACGCATCGTTATCTTTACCTTGTACGTACGCAACCTCTTCCTTGTCAGGCGCTACGTTTAATATTCTTAATGCGTTAGAGATGATTTCTGCAAATGCAGGGCCAGCGGTGGCACCTCCATAGTACACATCACCACCAGGTTCATTAATCATAACTACCACGGCTAAACGAGGATTACTTGCCGGTGCTACACCTGCAAAGTAACCTACATATTCATCACCATAACCACCTGCTACGGCTTTTTTAGATGTACCTGTTTTACCGGCAGCACGATACCCATCAACTTTTATGTTGCGAGCAGTACCGTCTTTTTCAAATACACTTTCCATCATGTGGACTACGGCTTCTACGTCTTTTTGTTTAAAAATACGTTCGCCTTCAGGTATATTATCTTGCTTTAAAATAGTCAGTGGTCGATTAACTCCACCAGCGCCTAACATGGTATAAAAGCGCGCCATTTGCGCAGTACTTACCGAAATTGCATAACCAAATGATAAAGTTGCAATTTCAAAGTCTGACCAGCGACGATTTGGATAAAACAAACCACTGCTTTCACCTACCATTCCAGTACCGGTGTCACTGCCAAAGCCTACTTTTTGATATAAGCCAACAAGGTAATCTTTAGGCACTAACTGAGTAACCTTCGCAACCCCCATATTTGAGGAATACTTTAGTATTTCGCGCAGTGTTAGTTCGCCATGATTACGAGTATCTCTAACTAAACTACCACCTAAACGCATCCAACCTGGGTAGGTATCAATCGTGTCATCTGCCTGAATGGCGCCGTAGTCTAGCCCAGCCAAAATGGCTAGAGGCTTAACAGTTGAGCCTGGTTCAAACAAATCTGTAATTGCGCGATTACGACGCTTATGAGGTGCAGCATCGCTTAAGTTATTTGGATTAAATGAAGGACTATTTACCATTGCCAGCACTTCACCGGTTTTAACATCAACTACCATAGCTGAGCCCGATGTGGCTTTGTAAGTCAGTACAGCTGATTTTACAGCTTTGTAGGCAATAGCTTGAATTCGCTGGTCAATACTTAATTCTATACTTTCTGGTTCTACACGCTCGCGCTCGTCAAGTACTTCTACTTCACGCCCTTGTGCGTCTTTACGTATAGTGCGGCGGCCTTCCTCGCCCGTTAAAGCGTTTTCGTATAGCTTTTCAATGCCTTCAATGCCTTTACCGTCTATATTAGTAAAACCAATAACATGCGCGGTAACCTCACCGGCGGGGTAATAGCGTTTAGATTCATCTAGTAAATGAATACCTGGTAGGCGTAAATCGCCAATATAATTTGCTACAGCAGGAGTAACTTGGCGCTTTAAATAAACAAAGCGACGCGAGGGATCGTTTAATAGTCGAGAGTTAATCTTCTTAGGATCAATACGCAATACATCTGCAAGCTCACGCCAGCGTAAATCGTTTTTATAATATAGTGCAGTACGCTTATCAAGCTCAGCGGTATTTTCAGCTAAAGATAAATGATCTTCGCCGCTTTTACGTGCTTGTTTAATTACTTTAGAGACAAGCGATTTGTGCAATGCTTTAGGATCAGCATATACACTTACAACAGGCACACTTACCGCTAATTCTTTACCATTACGGTCAAAAATCATCCCGCGTTGCACATGTAGTTTTTCAACGCGCACGGTGCGTTTGTCACTTTCTGAACGTGCTTTATCAGGTTCTATTACTTGTAAATAAGCAGCGCGAGATACGAGTGTTACAAACACCATAAACACAACTGCACACACCAGCATAAAGCGCCATGTGATTAAATTAGTGACTGGTTTTTTGCCTCTATTTCTCATTGTACTATTATTACCTGCTCATCTTGACTCGTAGGTCTTTTCATTTTCAATTGTGATGTAGCTACGTCTTCAATGCGTGCATGTTGCGAATAAAATTCTTCTTCAACAAGTAAGTAGCGCCACTCTAAATCGAGCTCATCGCGTTCTTGTAACAATTGATCTTGCTGTATAAGTTGGCCACGAGCTAAGTGGGTTGTTTGCACAACAGCTAAACTAGAAGCGAATATCACAACCAACAAGGCCGAGGTTAGCTTATTAGCTCCTAGGCCTTTTAATATTTCAAAGAATAAATTAGGTTGCCGATAGCTCGCTTTTTTACTCATCCCAACCTCTGTGCAATCCTAAGTACAGAACTACGAGAACGTGGATTACGCTCTACTTCTGCAGCACTTGGCTTAATAGCTTTACCCACTGCTTTTAACGTCAGATTTTTATTTATTTGTGCATCAGTTAAAGGCAGACCTCTGGGTAATGCTTCTCCCTTACTCTGTTTTCTAATAAACTGTTTTACAATACGGTCTTCTAAAGAATGAAACGAAATCACCACTAAACGTCCGCCTGGCTTTAGCACTTTAACTGCAGACTGAAGCGCAGTTTGAATTTCTTCAAGCTCACTATTAATGTAAATACGAATAGCCTGAAAAGTACGGGTAGCTGGGTGTTTAAACTTATCTTTTACCGGTACAGCTTCATCAACAAGGTCAGCAAGCTGCTTGGTAGTTGTGATTGGCGTGTGCTCACGAACTTCAAGTACTTTGTGTGCAATGCGTTTACCAAACTTTTCTTCGCCCAATTTTTTAATTACGTGGGTAATATCATCCAACTCAGCCTCTGCTAACCACTGTGCTGCACTGCGACCTGTTGTAGGGTCCATACGCATATCGAGTGGGCCGTCTTTCATAAAACTAAAGCCACGCTCAGCGTCATCTAATTGTGGTGACGAAACACCAATGTCTAATAAAATGCCATCGACTTTACCAATTAGATCGTTTTGCTGTGCTACTTCGTATAAGTTTGAAAAGCGAGTATGTGCAATTGCAAAACGTGGGTCATCAGCAAATTTTTCAGCTGATTGTATTGCTTGTGGATCTTGGTCAATTGCTTGCAGGCGACCTTCATCACCAAGGCGTGCTAAAATTTGCCCAGAGTGGCCACCACGTCCAAATGTACCATCCATGTATATACCGTCTGGCTTAATTGCAAGGGCATCGATGGTCTCATCCATTAATACGGATACGTGTTCAAATTGCGCTGTCATTAGCTATTGTGTGCCTTTTTTTGTGCCGTTAGAGTGTAAAATTATCTAAATCTTGGTTAGGTTCAAAATCACCAAGCCTTTCAAGCTCAGTATCTTGCTGCATTTGCTCGTGCCAACGCGCCTCGTCCCAAATTTCAAACTTATTCATCAAACCAACCAGCATGATTTTTTTGCCAAGAGATGCATGGGCACGTAATGACGGCGCAAGCAAAATTCGACCATTTTTATCAAGTTGATACTCTGTAGCGTTACCTAGCAACATACGTTGCATTCGTCGAGCTCGTGGATTCATATTAGATATTTTCGCTAAACGGCTTTCTATTTCGAGCCACTCAGCCAATGGATATAACCATAAACACGGTTCATTTAATGCGACGGTACAAATAACTGTCCCCTGATCTTCAGACAACAGAGATTCTCGGTACTTTGTCGGTACCGCAAAACGCCCCTTATCATCCAAACTCAGTGAACTCGCGCCACGAAACATAAAAAACCTACTTTGAAATTGTTTTATTCAATTTCTTGTTTATTTTATCCAATGAGATCCACTAAAAACCACTTTTTACCACAGTGCTCCAGTTTAGGGCTTGACAAGCCATTTTGTCAAGTAAGCTGACCAGCTTTAGTGAGTCCCAAAGCTAGAAAAAATAAGGGCTCAAGCGAAGCGTTTGAATTACGTGGGAAAAAGTGGGATTGAGGTAAAGAAAAATATCAGCTTTGCTTTTATAACTTTCTGTTTACATGCTTTGCTTACTGAATAACCAATGAATATTTACAATTTTTAAGGCATTTTTATCCTCTTTGTAAAATTTACCTAGCCGTGTAGTAATAGTTACTGTTTATTTTAAAATACTAATTATCAAAAATTAAAAACTACAAACAAAACCTATCAAATTCAGTCAGTTAAAATAAATAACAAGTTTGGTTTAATCATTGCATCATCTAAATCACTATTTAAATTTTTAACTTATTAAGGATTGATTATGGCTACTGCAACGAATACGAAACCAAATACAACTTCAGATGTTAAGCCTGACGTTAAACTAACAAATACTGAGTCTCCTCTTACAGAGAAAGCAACATCAGCGGCGCACGATGCTGTAGATGCACTTTCTAGCAAAGCTGCAACAGCTGAAAGCAGTGTGCGTAAAGGAGCTTCTAGCTCAGCAGATGCATTGAGCGAAAAACAACTTATCGCACGTGAAAAACTAAGCGAATGTACTGCAAAAACTCGTGCTTTTGCTTCTGAAAATCCATTAGCAACTGCGGGTATTGCTTTTGCTGCGGGTATGCTAATCACATCACTACTTCGTCGTAAGTAATTAGTGATGAATAACCCACAAACAACAGCAACCAAGGATGGTAATGCGCAAGACCAAACTACTGAGCAACATAGACAAAAGGACGATTGGCAAGATCATGTTGCAATGCTTTTAGAGTATTCTAAGCAGCTCAAGGATGATTACCAAACTCAAGGAAAGATCACCCACCAGCTTGCTAAAGCTGAATGGCGGTTATCGCTTAGATCGCTTGCATTGATCACTATATTTTTAGGATGCTTTGCCAGTGGTTTGGTTTTGTTGTGGGCAGGATTTCTAGGTGCTGTTGGATACGGTGTATACGATGTTTTTGGGTCGGTATGGCTAAGTATTGCAACAGCTACTTTGCTACAAGTTGCTTGTTTAATATGGCTTTGGAAAAATACAGTTTACTTAAGCAATAAAATTGGCTTTAGTAAAACGCTTAAAAGTTTAAAGCAGCTATTTAACCTACAAGGAAATTAGTATGTTAGTTAACTACTTAATTAAAGCACCTAATGAAAACGTTGATGCTCTAAGTAAGCAAATGGATACGCGCAGTGAATTGAAACGCCAACATCATGCAGCGTTCCAATATAGACTAAAGCGTTTTGCCGTAACCAAAGTTGGGCTTTCAAGTGCCTTTATCGCAGGTGCAGCAGTACAAGCGGGTAAAAGCGAAACCAGCTTCGTAAGAAAATACGGCTGGCTAGTGAACTTAATAGCTTAAGCGCTAAACATTTCTACCGTGATCAGATAAGTAATCAATACTTGGACCACTTGGCACAACTTGTGTTGGGTTGATCATTGTGTGACTAAAATAGTAATGACGCTTAATATGATAAAAATCAACTGTTTCAGCCACTCCTTTAACTTGATATAGCTCCCTAAGGTATCCACTTAATGCAGGATAGCTTTCAATTGTGCGTAAATTACATTTAAAATGGCCAACGTACACACTATCAAACCGAATGAGTGTAGTGAATAGTCGCCAATCTGCCTCGGTGAGCCTATTACCTGTTAAATAACGCTGCTTGCTCAGTATCCCTTCTACTTTATCGAGTGCTTTGAATAAATCGTTAAACGCCTCTTCGTATGCATCTTGAGTTGTTGCGAATCCCGTACGATAAACACCATTATTTATATTTTGATAAATCAACGCATTTAATTCATCAATTTTTGGTCGTAGTGCCTCTGGGTAGTAATCATCGTTATTACCTGTTAATTCATTAAATGCACTATTGAACATACGTATAATATCGGCAGACTCATTACTGACAATTTTATTTAGCTTTTTATCCCACAATACGGGTACGGTAACTCGCCCGGAATACTTAGGATTATTTTTTATATACACTTGATGTAAGTAGTTACTATTAGATAAAGCATCACCAGTACTGTGGTTTTGCGTATCAAAAGCCCAACCACTATCAAGCATATCAGGGCTAACAACCGACACCGTAATTAAATCTTGCAACCCTTTTAACGCTCTAAATATAAGCGTTCGATGCGCCCAAGGACACGCAAGTGACACATATAAATGATACCTGTTCGCTTGTGCTTTAAATCCGGCCTCGCCCGTTATTCCAGCGCTACCATCAACAGTTACCCAGTGACGTAACTGCGCCGTTTCGCGTTCAAACTTACCGTTACTTGAATCTGTGTCGTACCATTTATCTTGCCATTGGCCGTTAACTAATAATCCCATAAAACTCTCCTAAAAATACCGTTATATTTTGCCAAACTCACCGTTTTGATAATCACGCACTGCTTGCTGTACTTCTGCTTGCGTCGTCATTACAAACGGCCCCATATGAGCAATAGGTTGATTAAGTGGATCGCCTGCTAAAACCAAAACACCAGCGCCGTGCTCAGAGCTAATATTAATATCACTGCCTGGTTCTAAAATAAGTAACTTACCCGCTGGTATTGTTTGATTGTCGCTCATTATTAGTGAGCCGCTATGAATATAAAGCATTACTTTTTGTTGGCTAAGAGGCTCTAAATAAGTGCTTTTACCAGCAGGTAATGTAATATCAGCGAGCGCCGCATTAGCAGCTAAACTTTGCAGCTCGCTTGCAAGCGTTTCACTTTCGAACTGCCACGATCCCGCAAGTGCTTTTAACGTCACGCCTTGCGTATTTGTAAAACTAGGAGCTGGGTTTTTAGTCGTATCTTGATAACGTGAATCACGCATTTTTTCTGCGCTTGGCATGTTTATCCAAATTTGAAAGCCATGCAGACCATCTATAGCATCAGCGAGTGGCATTTCACTGTGCATGACGCCGCGCCCTGTGCTCATCCATTGCACATCGCCTGCTTTAATTGCTTCTTTGTTACCCATTTGGTCACGATGTTCAAAGCCACCTTTTAGAATATAAGTAAACGTTTCAATTCCTCGGTGCGGATGCTCTGGAAAGCCTCCCATATAATCTTTTTTGTCGTCTGACTTAAGTTCATCAATCATCAAAAACGGATCTAAATATTTACCATCAAACCCAGGTATACGGCTAATGCTCACGCCATCGCCATCTTGAGTTGCATAAGCTGTAAGTATTTTTGATATTTTCATTTTTTAATTCACTCTAAAGAATAAGTTTATGAGGCTATTAAATCATTCATTAAACAAAATAACTATGTCTTTAAATCGAGCTTAAGGTTCTATAAAATAGAACGACATTGATTCATTGGTTACATTTTCAACCTTATAATTACTATGGTTATTTGGAGTGAATTTGGCTACAATTGTTATTGCAAAATACGAAACTAAGGAATGGTTATTTTTACTTATTCTCTCAAACATCAGCTTTATCGTTTGCTTATATTGCTAAGTATTCCGGGCACCGCTGTAATTATTTTTACTCTGCTGCTTGAACGCCACCACTCTATTGAGCAAAGTGAAAAAAAAGTAGAAAACATTGCTAAGCAATTAATTTTACAGCAAAAGCACTTAGTCGATGATATTGACCGTTTAGCGCGTTATTTGGCTAAAGAGGAAAGTAAGAAAGAAAATCTAGCTACGTCATGCCCTAATTATTTTAATCAATTTAGAGCTATTTATGCCCATATTGCCAATATCGGGATTATAGATCCAAATGGCATTGTTATGTGTACAACAAGCGGATTAACCAAAACAATAAGTATTGCAGATCGTGCGTATTTTCAAAATGCCTTAAAAAGTAACCAATTGTCAGTAGGTTATTTTCAGCACGGAAGAAACTTGCAAAAAAACACCCTTAACTTTGCGTTACCTATCATTAATAAAAAAAATGTAATTCAGGGCGTTGTAGTTATCGTTGTTGCGCTTGACTGGTGGAACAATGCTTTTAATAATATTGAACTGCCACCTGGCTCTATTGCTGCAATCGCTGATTCTAATGGAAAAATTTTAGCGCGTTACCCACCAACAACTGCAGCCCTTGGCGATAATATTGCAAAGACTTTATTAGCAACTGATTCTTCGATTGATAATGAGGCATCAACAAAAATAAAATCTATTAAGGGTGAAGATCGAATGCTTCATCACTCTATTATTTATAAAGATCCGAGTAATAACAGCTTAAATATATATATTGCACTTCCTATTACACATGCTTTAAAGCAAATAAATAATAATTTTTTTATAGCGATTGGTGTGTTTATTTTATCACTGCTAGTGCTATGTTTAATTGCACGTAAGCTGCTTAAAACCAGCATTATCGACCCAATTAATAATCTAACAAATGCAACAAACGTGTTGGCTAAAGGCGAAATGCCGTCACAAAAAATACAGCCAAATAATCCAGAGCTAAATACTCTCTATCAGCGCTTTAAATCAATGGCGCAAACCAGGTTAACAGCCGAGGCTAATTTAAAAAACAAGCACGATGAGCTTACCAGCTTGCTTAATACTCTACCCGACAGTTACGTTAGAATTAACATCCATGGCGATATTCTCAACATAACGGGGCAATTTAAGCCTCAAGTAAACCCAAACAGCACTGCAGCACCTCATTTATCATCAATACTTTCTCACAACAATGTGCAGCTTTTGTTATCGCAGTTATCTAAGCTTGATGTTTCGAGTAATTTAGAATTTACACTCGAAAAATCAGATCCTAAACGTAGCTTTGAAGCACGTATTAGTGCAATGCAAAGTATAAATGAATACGTTGTTGTGCTAAGGGATATAACACAACGAAAAATAAATGAAGAAGCACTCCACCTTGCCTTGCTAGTGTATAACAACAGTAGTGAAGGCATGATAATCACCGATCCAGCGGGTATAATATTTGATGTAAACCCTGCGTTTTGCAAAACGACTTTATATAGTAAAGAAGAAGTTATTGGGCGCTCCTCTTCAATTCTTTCATCAGGAAAACATGATAAGAATTTTTACAATAAAATGTGGTCTGAATTACAGCAAACAGGCCGCTGGCAAGGCGAGGTTATTAACCGTAAAAAGAACGGGCAGCTTTACTCTGAGTGGCTCACAATCGATACGGTTTATGATACAAACAACGCACCTATTCGTCGAATCGCGATATTTACAGACCTCACTGAGAAAAAACAAGCCGATGAAACAATTTGGCGACAAGCTCACTATGATCACCTAACTGACTTACCAAATCGTTTAGAGTTAAAGGAGCGATTAAATCAACGATTTTCAAGCATTGTTACTCCCGACAATCAATTGGTTGTCATGCTTTTAGATATAGATCACTTTAAAGATATTAATGACACATTAGGCCATCACTATGGCGATAACTTATTAAAACTCGTATCGCAACGCATAGTTCAGTCGGCAAAAAATGCTGAGTTTGTGGCACGTATTGGTGGTGATGAGTTTGTTATTGTGTTTAATCGTATAAAAAGTACGCGTCATATTAATCAAATTGCCAGTAATATTTTGCTTAGCCTATCGTCGGCTTTGCATCTTGAAAACGAAGAGTTATTTATTAGCGCCAGCATGGGCATAGCATGCGCCCCTAATGATGGTGAAAATACTGAACAGCTTTTAAAAGCAGCCGATCAGGCTATGTATAAAGCAAAAAGTAATGGTCGTAACTGTTTTGAGTTTTTCTCTGCTGACATGCGCGAATATGCACACGCGCGCATGGTGCTATTAAAAGACTTACGAAGTGCCATTGAACTTGAACAATTTGAATTGTTTTATCAGCCCATTGTTGCTTTGAATGATTTACATATTCATAAAGCTGAAGCACTTATTCGTTGGCAACATCCCGAAAAAGGCCTAATTAGCCCTGTCGCATTTATTTCACTTGCTGAAGAGACCAGGCAAATAAATGCAATTGGCCAATTTGTATTTGCTCAAACCTTGCAAACGCTTAACGATATAAAAACCCTAACCGATGATACTTTTCAAATAAGTGTAAACGTGTCGCCAGTGCAGTTATCCACGCCAGAGAGTGGTATAGATGAATGGTACGATATGCTAAAAGCTGCAAAATTACCTGCATCCTCAATTGTGGCAGAAATAACTGAAGGCCTAATGATTAACCCCGAAGCATTAACGCAACGTCGCTTAAAAGAAATAGTAAAATCAGGTATGCAGCTTGCCCTTGATGATTTTGGTACAGGATATTCGTCACTCGCTTACTTACAAGAAATGGATACCGATTATTTAAAAATAGATAAACGTTTTGTTGATAATATCCAAGTAGGCAGTCAAGAACTTGCACTGTGTGAAGCAATAATTGTTATGGCGCATCAACTGGGCTTAAAAGTAATCGCCGAAGGAATTGAAACTAAATTACAAATGCAGCTATTACTTGAAGCCGGATGTGATTACGGACAAGGTTATTTATTTTCAAGACCTTTAAATAAAAGCAGCTTTATGGCA
Organism: Pseudoalteromonas sp. SWYJZ98; assembly: GCF_015864495.1. Lineage (NCBI taxonomy): Bacteria > Pseudomonadati > Pseudomonadota > Gammaproteobacteria > Alteromonadales > Pseudoalteromonadaceae > Pseudoalteromonas > Pseudoalteromonas sp. SWYJZ98. The sequence goes on from NZ_JADYXA010000001.1 coordinate 200,809, forward strand.
CTTCTATCTGATAAAAAAGTCGCTTTATTAAAATAAATAAACAAAAAATTACTGTTACGCAATAAATAATGCGTCTGCGCGGTCAAGTTAAGCAATCAGATATAAGTAGTAACAGGATTTAAAAATGGCAAAAGCAACATTAGAGCAATGGCGAATGTTTAAAGCGGTTGTGGATCACGGCGGATTTGCAGGCGCAAGTGCGGCTGTACATAAAAGTCAGTCAACCGTACACCATGCTGTTCAAAAACTTGAAGCCGCCTTGCAAATTAAGTTGCTTGAAGTAAAAGGTCGTAAAGCATTTTTAACCGATAGCGGTAAACTAATTTTACGCAGAGCTGAATTTTTAATTGAAGAAGCAACTAAAATAGAATCGGTAGCGAGCACACTAAGCGAAGGCGTAGAAAGCACATTAAAAATAGCTGTTGATGAAGTTTTTCCACACACCATTTTATACCAGGCACTTGCTAAAACGAGTGAACTTTACCCGCTTTTAAAGATTGATTTAGTAGAAAGCGTGCTAACCGGTGCAAACGAATTACTACATAACTCAGTGGTTGATTTAGCCATTTCATCAATTCCTATCTATGGAATTAGTTGCAGTACGTTATGCGATATAGAGTTTATAGCCGTTGCGCATAAAGACCATGTATTACACCAACAAACTGAACAACTCAACTTTCGCGATTTAAAGCTACACCGGCAAATAGTAGTTCGCGACTCAGCAATCCACACCAGTCACAATGATGGCTGGTTAGGTGCTGATATGCGCTGGACAGTCAGCCATTTACGCAACTCTATTGATATGGTTAGTCAAAATTTGGGTTACGCTTGGCTGCCAAAAACACAAATAGCACATTTAATTGAAGATAAAACGCTCATCCCACTTAATTTAGACCAAGGTACAACCCGTACCCTTAATTTATATTTAATGTGCAACGACAACGACAGGCTTGGTCCTGCAGCACAAGAGTTTAAAGAGCAGCTTATAGCTCTCACTAACTTTAGCTAATAGCTATTCGTTTTTTACATCGAGGTGATCTGCCACATAGGCGCCTCGCTGCCCACGCTCTTTAGCTGGGCCTATAGTACTGTCTTTACCTGTTTGCTGCTCAGTAGCTGCATTAATAACAGCACCTAATGTGATTATATAAGCGCTGATATACAACCACATCAACATGATCACTACACCACCTAGTGAGCCGTAAGTTTCGTTGTAACTAGAAAAACGCGACACATAAAAAGAAAAACCTATAGATGCCAAAATCCAAAGTACAGTAGCAATAGACGAACCCATCGTGATCCAACGCCATTTGGCCGGTTTACGGTGTGGGGCATAACGATATAAAAGTACCAATGCAAAATTAAAGGTAAAAGCTAATAATGGCCAAGAGATGAGTTTAATTAATAAATCTATACTTTCTTTTAGCCCCACTAAATTAAGCACAATAGGTAAAATACCAATAATTAATAACGCAAAAATTGCGACAACAATCGCCCCTACCGAAAATAAAAAGCGTACTAATTGAGCTTTAAAAAATGAACGTTTATCATATTCACGATAACTAATATTACACGCAGTAATAAGTGCTTGGCTGCCCTTAGAACTACTCCAAATGGTAAGTATAAGCGTACCAATTGCACTTAAGCTCAAGCTGGCACTTGATGTTTTTGCAAGGCTAGAAACCTGAGATAAGATTAGTTCACTGGTACTTGGTGGGAGCAAAGTAACTATTTTACTTAAATGATCACTAATATCTGCAGGGGATGAAAAGTATGCATACACAGATACCATCGCCGCAATGGCCGGAAAAATAGCAAGTAACGCATAAAATGCCACACCCGCTGCCACTATAGATAAGTTATCTTCACTCATTTGCTTAAAAATGCGCTTAACAATATCCCACCAACCTATAAAAGGGATATGACCAGGCTGCTCAGCTTGCTGTCCTCGTTTAGCTTCTTTCATTCTAAACCTCAATATTTGTATTACATTACTACAGCAAAATGTTTGCCAAGTTAAATAAAGTATTTGGTACTAAACTTGCTGTTACCTAATATTAACGATTATAAAAACCAAACACGGACGATAAGCCATGCCTAGTAGCCAATCAAACATTATAGCTTTAAACAATACGCCTCCCAGCACGCAAAGTTTTCAAGGCGATGTGTTTACGTGGCAGTTTTTTCATGAACAAGCTGTGCAATTACTTCATGCAACAGCGCAAATATTACCCACACTATTACTCGGTATAATACTTTTAGCATTAAGCTATTTAATTGCAGGGCCACTTTCTCGATTGCTTATAAAGCCTATTGACTACATGACTGACAGTAAACTAGTTCATTTAGTTGTAAGGCGCAGCATAAGCACTTTAATTATTTTATTTGGCGTGTACTTATTCCTGCGTTTAGCAGGGCTTACCGAGTTTGCTGTCGCCATTATGAGTGGCACGGGACTAATAGGACTTATATTAGGTTTTGCCTTTAGAGACATAGCTGAGAACTTTATCGCCAGTTTATTACTGAGCATACAAAGGCCTTTTAAAATCGACGATGTAATTGAAGTAGACAATCGTTTAGGTATTGTTAAAAAAGTAACCGCAAGAGCAACCACACTTGTTGATTACGATGGCAATCATATTCAAATACCCAATGCGACGGTATATAAAAATACTATTAAAAACCTGACTGCCAATCCAAAAATGCGCGGAAAAGTAGAAATTGGTATTGGCTATGATAACGATATACGTAGCGCACAAACCCTCGCCCTAGCTATTGCCAATCAACAAAATGCGGTGCTTAGCGATCCACCTGCGCAGGTTTTAATAAAAAACTTAGGCTCATCTACTATTAACTTCGTTTTGTATTTTTGGGTTAATAGCGAGCAACACAGTCCATTAAAAGTAGCTTCCCAGCTTATGCGCGAATTAGTCAATGAGTTCACAAAACAAAACATCAGCATGCCTGATGACGCACGAGAGAGAATTATACTCACCGACCCTAATGAAAATGTTTCTAGTATAGGGGAAGAACAACCATCGCAAATACAAAACGAAAAGAATGAAACAGTTGATCAAACTAAAACACTTGATGATGTAAGCAGTGATACCGACGAAATACGTGAACAAGCAGAGCAATCTCGCGATCCAGAACAAGGTAAAAATATTATTTAAAGATGCTGAAGTTGTATTAACTAAAATTTAGACACAAAAAAGCCCGCAGTGTTAACTGCGGGCTTTTTATTGAATGAGTGAGTCAGCCTATAAGTTAACAGGGAGACTTTAGTATAAACTTATAAATCAATACGTTATTTTTTTTAGTAAGTGTGAATATACAGATTTTGGCACAGTATTTGGCACAGTTCTAATGTAATTATTAAGCTTAACATACTACTCTAACTGAATAGGAGCAAACTGGTAGTCTAGCCAAAATGTTGTTCCCTGTGGCAATTAGGGCATAAAGCAATTGCATTTTCTACAGTATCTTCTCCACCTTTAGATAAGAATATCTTGTGGTGTACTTCTAAATATGGACTACCATCGCTTTTTCTTTTGAATGGTGCAGTTTCTCCACATAATTCACAGATATCACCAGCTCTTTCAAGAACCTCTGCGACAACATCTGGGTTACGCTCAAACAAAGCCACTGTAGCGTAATATTTTCGAGGAATTTTAGAGGATTTGGCCAAACGTTTTTTACGTTTAGTCGACCCTTCTTCAATACTTTTCTTCACTTGTTCTTTAAATTGCTCATCCCTAGCCTGCTGAGAAAAAGTAAAGCTAGCGTATTTTAACGATTCCATAAGTTTAATTAATTTTTGAATATCAAGTGAACTTCTAATAAAGATTTCTGGATGCAACCACGTTCCATTAGCTAACAATAGTTTAACCTTCACACTACCATCACCTCTGGCTGTAATAATCGTGTATTCACCATTTCTTTTATCGTTATACCTATATTCGGTAGGGGTAAAATCAACATACCCACTATTGTCATGCAAATATGCAATATTTAGTCTATTTACAACCTCAAGAAAAAGAATCGACTTACCTGGATTGTCTAGCAACCACCGATATGCCTTAGGTTTACTTTTTATATCGTTAGATCGTTTAGAATTCATGACTTACCCCAAAGCTTAATTGAAATCAGTCTATAGTGGACAAAATTAATTGACCACTATATTTTAAAGATTTAACAATTATTCATTGAAATCTTACTATCATTGTTAATAGTCACTAATGTCATGGATTAAATAGAAGTTTTTGTATAGCTCTTAGTTCATTTCGAGTTGAGCCTACTAACCTTTCACCAAAAAAACCTTTTTCAGCTGAGTTTAAACGTCGTCTGAGTTTTTGCTTTTCTGAGTCAGAAATTAGGGTTGACCTCGCAGCTGTTATACCCATTTTTTTAATTAAATAATACTCTGAGATGCTTAACCGTTCTTTTAGAGCTTTCATACTGTACTCTCTTATATTAGGTATCCGATTAAAAATATCGAATAATGATTCTAAATCAAACTTAGAATTAAGCTTTTTCAGTTGGATTTCGCACCTAGTAATTGGGACTTTACATTTCAAGTTTCTTTCACGCAATTTGTTGTATATCTGAAGTCTCGTACCGCTTTTACCATATACTTTAGTTTCTACCTTGCCTTTATGGTCAAGATATAGAGTTATATGACGTGAGGAATTAAGGTTTAAATAAAAATCTTTAACTTTGTCTTTTTTTAAATCAATCGCAAAGTCTATCCTTAGTAAATTCGATGTCCTGATTAGGCTTTCATAACTTGGGCCTATTACAAACTTTAACTGCGAAAAAACAAGTCTTAAGAAACGAACATCGGTTTTTGCAGGGTTGAATGTACATTTTATGTAAGAATTTTTTTTCTTTGTTGGCATATATTCAAACGTCATATGCTGACTTTTATTGCTAACTCTACATTTATAAATTCGAGTATCCCTAGGTCTCTTTGAACTACAAAGTTTCTCTCGTAAAAGTAGCTTTATAAACTCATCACCTAAATCATCAGAGACTTTTAATGTAAATGATAACTTATCTAAAAAAGCACTTTCATTTGTATAGTATTCATCAATGAATGAGTTTTTGTTTTTGTTTTTGTTTTTGTTTTTGTTTTTGTTTTTGTTTTTCGGTTTAACAATTAAAATTACTTTTGGTTGATAAAAACATTTATGATCTTTTAACTTTCTATACGATGAAATTGATAGAGCAATTAGATCTATTGATTTAACTTCACTCTTAGTTTTTTCTTTAAATTTAGATTCCTCGTACCATTCATACTCACCAGTCTGTAGGTTTTGTGTGTATATAACCCCATCTTTATTGATACGCTGAGAGATATACTTAAAATTAACTTTATAATCATCATGTACGTTAACTACTATGTTATAGAAGTCAGGTGAAAAATTATTACTCATAAAAAGACCTTTTAATTTATTCGGTCTTTCTTTTTACAGATTCAAAAAAGTACTAATCTAGTAACATTTAAAGGCTTTAAATAATTAGATTACATATCGTTCCGGAACTTAATAAGGCTTAAGAATAAAGCAATCAAAAGCGTTCCGGAACTAATTCGAGACTTAAGAATAAATCAACCGAAAGTGTTCCGGAACTGCATTGTAAAAACTTAAATCTAAATTTCAGTAGCCTTTAGCATAGAAGTAAAAATACAATTGCACTTGCGTTCCGGAACGTTTATGATAACTATGAAGTAACGATGATGAGAAATTTATGGCGACTGGTAGAAAAGACATTTCATTATTAGAGTTTTATATTGCTTGTGATTATTTACTTGAGAAGTTAGATAAATATGAAAAGATCCATAACTATCTCAGCAGCCTTGCTCGAAAGAAAAGCAGAATAAAAGCTGAAGATAAAAACTGCTTATCTGAAATTGTAAACAAAAACATAGATGAATCAGAATTCAAACGGGCGATAAAAAAATTATCCCCCAAGTTTGTGGATACATGTGAAAAAATAAATAAAAATAAGGGTAATATAGACAATAATGATTGGAAGTTAATTCAGTCAAATTTAAGAAAATTAAAACACCGCAGGAACACTACAACGATCGTAATATCCACCGATATATATAACAATTTAATAAAGCTGGCAGATAGTAATTATTCCAACGAGTTAATTTATAATAACACCTTAATAAAAAAATTAATTAAAAGGCCTAAAAGCTAAAACAGAATACATTAAAAACCTATGCGCCGTTTGCAATCGCCTTTCAATTTCTGCTCTTCAAACAAGAACTCTAATACTTCACTTGATGTCGGCGCTTTATTCAAAAAACGTATTTTTCGTGCTATTACGCTAAAGTCACCAGGAGTAATACGCTCTAATCCAACCAATTTAGCGCTCTCGCTTTTAGCCAAGGCTTTTTTGCCTGTTAACTTTAATATCATTCGTGATACTTGTTCAGGTGTTAAGTAATCTAGCTCAAGCTTAAAATCACAACGGCGTAGTAAAGCTTTATCTAAACGCTTTTTAAAGTTTGTAGCGGCAAAGAAAGGAAGTTCAAACATTTCAAGGTTACACAATAGCTGATTCACGGACTGAACCTCCCAGCTATTTGTGGCGCCCTCACGGCTTGAAAATAAGCTGTCGGCTTCATCGATAAATATAGCCGCACCTTCTTCTGTAGCCTGTATAAATAAGTTCTTTATATTTTGCTCACTTTCCCCTACCCATTTACTTAAAATGTCTGAAGCCTGAACGCTAATTAGCTCAAAACCAGCTTCTTGGCATACATGATTAACGAATGCTGTTTTACCTGTACCCGCAGGACCAAATAGTAAGGTTCTCGCACCATGATGGTTATTAAGGGCGTTGGTTATATCATTAAGACTAGAAAATGAGCCCTTTAAGTTAATATTGGTATGGTCAAACTTAAGCTCTGGATTGTAATGCATTTGGTTTAAATCAATACCCGATGCAGCCATTACCCCTTCAATATACGAACCTATAAACTCTTGAGCTGCTTCACTCTCATAACCACATAAACGAGCCCCATGGCTGGCTTTACTTATATTTGCCAAGCTTAGGTGTTTGTTCGAAACCACCTTTTCAATAAAGCTTTGGCTTACTTTTAGTTCATTAAAGTACCCTACGGCATGCTCTAAACGCTTTTCCTTTGTTAGCTGGGGCATTTCAAGTACAAAATCAAAACGCCGTACACAACTTTCAGGGATATCTTCAATATGGTTCGTTATCCATATGGTTGCACTATTTGGTTCTTCAATTAAGCTATGCAAAAGCTCTTTTGGTTCACTAGAGCCAAACATGTTTACATCGAATATATCTTCGCACTCATCTATAAGTAGCACTCCATCACGGCGATCCCCCATTAACTTACGTGCCATAGATAAGTTATGAATACGGTAGCTAGTTGAAGACCTTGTGCCTAATTGCCTTTCAACTTGAGCATCGACTTCAGAACTAGATTTAACCTTCATTAAAACTAAGTTAGCATTACTACATAAAGATTTAGCTAATTCAGACTTACCCGTACCAACAGCCCCATATATCAATATATTTAAGCCTTTATTGTTTGCTCTCTTCCAACCACTTAATAAGCTTTTTAGGTATAACGTATCCCTATGGCCAAAAGAGCTCAAATTGTAACTAGCTGGCTCTTCATTTTTTAAAAATAGCCCTAATGCATCTTTAGTCTTGTATTGGGGGCTAGTGAATAAATAATAGGCAAGAGATTTAGGGAGTAATGGTAGCTCATAGTCAAAAATACGGTTTTTATATAATCCAATCGATTCAAGTGCCTCTAAACATTCCTCCAACTCAATCTCCCCAAGCCCCAATAACACAGTGAATGCATCTGAATATGAATACGCAGATTTAGTAATAAATTGCTCTATAGACCTAAAAATGGTTGGTTTGAGAGTACCAACAATAATAAACTCCATAAGTGAGCAAGCGTTAGTTGGTAGTCCAATGCTTTTGCTAAAATAACGGCTGTTTTTTGAAAGTAATTTTTGGTCAAAGTCTGTAGTTATCTCAATAAATGAGGCATATAGTTCATCCAGATCAACAGGTAAATTTGATCTTTTTGAGCCTGATAGTTGCTGTACTTCCCTAGGGCTATATTGTTCAAACGTATCATCATCAAATAAGCCTGATTCTATTAACTTGATACCATAATGGCTTGTAAATTGGCTTATTAGTAACTTATTCATAATCACCACATCCATTCACAGATAAAGTATTAACGGCGCGCTTTAAACTGTCCACGCCCCGTTTATCGTATAACTGTGTGGTAATAATGCTTTTATGCCCTGCCAACTTACTCACAGTAGAAATATCCACACCATTAGCCAAGAGTGATGAAATATAAGTTCGCCTCATATCATGGGGTGTAAACTTCTCCCCCAAAACGTGATTAGTTCTGGCCGTTACAACGCTATATATAGTTTCAGGTGAAATACCACGAGCTTGAATAACTTTACCATTCAAAACCACGCAAAATAATGGCCCCTCGTTTTTACCACGTACCGTTAGCCATGAGCTTAAATACTCTAATACCCACACTGGTAAGTACTGCGTTCTAGTACGGTTTCCTTTTCCCTTATGGATAACAACTAGCTGATCAGCCATTGAAAAGTCACTAAGCCTTAAAGCCGAAACTTCAGATCTCCTTAATCCCGCACCAGCCATTAAAGCCAATAATGAAATATCACGTGTGCTAATAATTGAAGATGGTGTATAGGGCTGCTTTAATATGCTTTTTAGCTGTGTGGCTGTAAGTGACTTACCTTTTAGGCTTGGTTCAATATGGGGAAGCTTAAGAATATTAAACTTTTCTAGTTCGTGCGGCTCAATTAAATTCATTAAAAAAGCAGTTTTAGCTATGGCTTTAATAGCTTGAAAAGTAAGTTGGATAGTTCTAGCTGACTTATTATTGAGTACTAAGCTTTGTTTAAGAGTAGATAACTGCTCAAAGCTTAACTTGTGAAGTGGTAATGCGACTAGCTTATCATGCAATAATAAAGTGTTTTTAACACTTTTTATCAGTGAAATAACAGCCTTTCGTCCTGTTGGTGCTAAGTTATTTAAGTAGCACTCTGTAGGTGTGTAGTTAGTCATAATAGATACCTTTATACGTAAACGTATAGTCGGTATACATGACTAACTAATTAAAACCAGAGCCTTTTTTGACTGATAATACAAAGTTACTTTCGCATTTTACGACTAAAAAAGTTCCTGACTATAGCACTAGGTAATTAGCGCTTCACATTTAACAAAGCACTTTGTATTATCTATTAAATTGTAAGGAATAATAGATGGAATTTATGGACAGTATCTATCATGTAATTTTTAGAGGGAAATTGGTCGAGGGAACTAACAAAAATCAAGCTTCAATAACCTTATCAAAAATTTTGAAAATTCCGCAAAGCCAAGATAATGAATTTTTATCCGGTAAAACATTCGTATTAAAAAAGAATATTACTAATGAACAGGTTCTAATCATATCTAAAAAACTTTTAACGTATGGAATTGTTGTTGAGTTTATTAAATCAAAAGAACAAGTTCATAAAAGTAATGAAAACACAGCCCATGAAACTAATGTTCAGCTATCAGAATCTGAAAAGAAATCCACAGTTGACATTTGGTATGCAATTAAATCAACCGTATACCCCCACTTCTTTTTATCTGTGATACTTTGGTTTTTTCCAGCAATTCTGGCGGGGGTAGGTTTACAATGGCTATTTATTGTTAATATTTTGACTCTCGTCTACTCCATTCCTGTTTGGCTGGCTACCTCTCAAGGCTATATTGTCGATATCGATAATAATGAGTTTACTTTTCCTGCTAGTGATGTTGAAAATAATATCATCGAAATTATCACACTAAAAAAATTAAGAAATATGATGCGTCGACATAGCATCAAAATCACTGAAATAAGAGCATTAAATAATGAAAAAGGACGTAGGCAAAGTAGAGTAAACTTTGATGCAAAACGTAAAACACCACCTATGAAAGATCAATGGCTATTAAATGTGTCAGGTGAATTTGGCTCTCAACAATTTGAGTTTGATTCGAAACAAAAGCGAGATGAATGTCGTTCTATGATCTTTACTGCATGCTCAAGAAAAGGTAATAGACTAAGAGGGGCTAGTGATTTTAACTTAGATTTATAGTTAGCTTTACAAACAGGTTCTGAGACTCTTTTAGACCCGCTGAGACTGAATGATTAAAAGTAAAAACGACAATTTTTCAAAATATTAAAAAGTAAAATAGAACTCTGCTACGATAAAAATGATAGGGACAAAGTATATGGTAAAGTGTGATGTTATCTACAGAGGTATAAGTAATAAAAATAATATTGCTAATCTTGCAGGGATAATTAAGCGTTGTTTTCCCAAAGCGTCTAAAGAAGATATCGTAGTTTATTTAAAACAAAACGATCTAATTCTTTTTAGTGATTTGGACGAAGAAAAAGCAAATAAGATTAAACAAGCAATTATCAAAAATGGGGGAAAAGTTGAGCTTCAATTTAAGAGTGATAATGAAGACCTTTTCAATCTTGAAGAAGTTGAAGAAGTAGATGAAATAGCCGAAGACGAGGGTATTGAAACTGTTGCAGTAGTTGAAGATATTTCTACAATAAACACCGATACTGTTCATGAGTCAATAAATCAGAGCCAAACTATAGAAGTAGATAGCTTTTTAATAGCAAAACCATGGAAAAGAGTAGCAGCACTTTGTATTGACCAAGTTATAACAATAGCATTTACATTTATAATTACGTATTTAATCATGACTTTCTTATCACCCCCTCTTGAGAGCTTAAAGTATCTTGGGTTTGTATTAAGCCTCATTTATTTTACAGTTATGACTGGAAATATTTCAAAAGGAAAAACAGTAGGGGCAAGACTTTTAAAGATCAAAGTAGTAGATGAGAACTCTACGCCTTTAAGTTTACTTAACTCATTCATAAGATCATTTTCATTCTTAGTTGGCCTAGCACTATTCTTTATATCAGCCATAAGTATTTTCTTTAACCCTAAACGTAGAGGACTCCATGATTTAATGTCAGGGGCTTATGTCGTCGAAGAGGAAGCAAGTAGCTTTCTAAACTCTAATGCATTTACTATAAAAGCACAAAAAGTAGCATTTGAGCAACTAAAACGAGCCCAAACAATTGGAATGATAAAGTTACAAGAATCAGTAATACAAATAAATTCATCAATACCCTACCTTGAAAATGCAGGATACGTTATTGCAGATCTTGAAATGGAAGTCGGTGTATCGCCAAAGGTAATTGTTATTATTAAAATGAACAACGAAACGACGCTATCAATGGAAGAACTTGAAGACAAAGTTAAAGATAAACCTGTAGTTACAATGCTCGTGCGTGCAATCAAAATGAGCGCTGACTTACAGAAAAAAGTTAACATCAGGAGTATGAAAAGCGTAGGTATGGAGATTAGTCTAGCTGTCACACCATCGGTAAAACTGTTATTTACGAGGTAGAACCATGGCTAATTCATATAGACTCATTTTTAAAGGCGATATTGTGCCTGATAAAAACCTAGAAGAAGCTATCAGTGAGTTTGCATTACTCTTTAACATATCAAAAGTTAATGCAGAAAAATATTTTAATGGTAAAAGCTACATATTAAAAAAAAACCTCAGCAAAGAAAAGTCTAAATACATGTATGACAAGGTTTTAGAGGCTGGTGTTATCTGCTATGTAATAAATAATGAGAGTGCTAGTAGTAGCCCTTTAGCAAAAGGAAATGTAACAACAAATCATACTTCAATCCAAAGCCGATCGACATTGAGTCAGCATGTGACATCATTTGCAGGAACTAAAGATTTAGCCGATTTTAATATAAAGCTACTTTTCTCTGATGTTTTTAAGAAAAGGAATGATGAAGAGCTTGAAGAGTATTACTCAGTAGGAACAACTACAACTACACCTGATATCAAAGAAATAACATCTGAGTTTCCAAGGCCTTGGTTATTTATTCGGCTTTTTGGTCTGATGATCTTGACTTATATAGGGTTCATCTACTCTTTTGAATATTGGAATAATATTAAACTTTTACCCGGCTTAATCTTTGTTGGTACTTTTGCAATGCCTTTAAGTGTACTTGTTTTCTTTTTCGAGACAAACGTCCCTAGAAATGTATCGTTGATAAAAGTATTTAAACTAGTTCTTCAAGGCGGAATTCTCTCATTAATTTTTTCATTATTAATGTTTGAATTAACTTCTACCTTAAACTGGTTGGGGCCACCTGTTGCTGGCTTAGCTGAAGAGCCAGGAAAATTAATCGCGCTTTTATTAGTAGCTAATGCAATCAGGTACCCATATATTTTAAACGGATTACTATTCGGGGCGGCTGTTGGTTGTGGGTTTGGCTCATTTGAAAGTGCAGGGTATGCTTTTGAAATTCTTTTAAATCAAAACTATACCTCCATGATAGATAATATAAATTTAAGAGGTGTTTTATCACCATTTGGGCATATAATTTGGACAGGCATGATTGGCGCTGCATTATGGAAGGTTAAACAAGGCAGGCCGTTTATGATAAGCATGCTGCTCGAGTATACTTTTATAAGAGCTTTCTTAATAGCAACACTCTCACATATGCTATGGAATAGTGGAGACTGGCTCCTACCTTGGATCATTAAAGCCCCTTTTATTTCGGTAGTTGGCTGGATAGTTATTTTTTCTTACATTAACGAAGGTATATTAGAACTTAAACAATTAAAAAATAAAATTCCTGCTGAGCCCCCACTATAACTATAGGGCTCCCCACTCAACAGAGATGGTTCGACAACTGAAGAGGTTTATTTTTTATAGTATCTATAATCTATAGACCCACTCTAGATACGACAGCAACAAATATTGAACCAACTAACGTTAATATGTATTAACGTTAGTTGGCGGTACTAGGCCAATAAGTAGAAGTTATTATTATTTGTAATGTGCTCGTCAACTTTGACACCTACATTAACCTTATCTTCTAGTTTTACGCTTTTAACCACATTGCGGTCAACTTGCATCTCCTCGATATTTACTGTTATGTAATTGGGATAAACTGATTTTCTTTCAACAATAATCTTAGAAGTACTTGTTAATTCAACATCAGAAGCATCAAAACATAATATTGAGTTATTAATGACAGTAATCAGCTTGATAGGTGTACTTTTCACATTGACCTTTTGGTTCAAAACTTTATCAGTTAAACAGTAAAATAAAGATTCGCTATAAGATTGAAAGAAAACACAATGTTCAAGAATTAATTCAGGAGTTAATAAGTTTAGAACTTTCGTACCATGAGCGACTTCATTTCTTCTATCTGCAATCTCATCTATAGCTTTAAAAAGTTGCTTAGAGCTAGTTCCTTCAGGGTTATCAAATTTACTTTCTAGCGTACTTTTTATCGGTTCGTAATTGCAAACTAACTTATTTAAATCATTTATATCAACACTCTTGAAATACTCATTTATTGAACTGCTCCGAAAATTTGAACTATGCTGTATAAAAGCTTCGTAGTTAAGTTTAATGGAACCGTTTGATACATTATTGTATAACGCTGAAATAATGATTTCAGGTGCTAGATCTTTATTTTTTTGAAGACCCAAATTTAAAAGCAGCTCCGAACACTTCTTTATATTGGCCTCTCTAATTTTGTTAGGTAATTCATTGTAATTGTTGAAAATACTAGATATTGAGACCAAATAACCTTTAAGTAAATCTTCAATATAACGCTCAAAAATTCCATACAACGAAATAACATAAGAGTTATAATTAAATATTTTATTAGCCACCATATTTATTTCAATATCTTCAACTAAATGCTTTAGAGAATCATCTTTTTGCAATGAAGAAACTGTTTTTAAAGTAGATGTTTGAGAAGCTATGTGCTTCTCTAGAGCCTCTAACTCCTGACTAAAATCCTCAAAAGCTGCTTTCATGATACAAATTGATTAAAGAAGTCTGAAAATATTTTAAACCTCGTATTTACCGCATTCTTATTAGTATCTCTACCCTTCATTTGTTCATATATATCTTTATGAAATTGCTCAGTAGCAGCGAGAATTTCGCCTTTATTTGCTATTAGCTCATCTTTCTTATCTAGCATTGTAGAAAGCACGTGCATTATTGGATCATATAATAGTTTAGTTGGTCGCTCGTAATGGAACCACTTACCTTCTCTATGCCTATGTAACCAGAAAGCTTTTTCCCCATAGATATCCCACGAGAGTTTTATAGTTTCTTCAAACAACCTCTTTTGTTTTTCAATAACTTCAGGGGTAAAAATTACATTACCTTCCTTTTGAAACTCATCAAAAAACACTTCCATTGTGTTACCTTTCCAATTATCAAGCTGCCTATACGCAAAGAACCTCAAACATAACTCAACGTCTGACATATCTTTATATAGTTCGTTAGATATGACCTCATTTCTATCCGTTGTACCAGTTTCAAGCTCTTCTGCGTCTGGTACAGGTATATTCCACAACCTGCAAAAGTATTCATTTCTAGCCAATGAAATACACATTGAATTCACCACCCCTGGATATAGTGCATTCCGTATTTCTTGAGGCTTTAACTTTTCACCACCACTATTAATCCTTTCAAAAACCAATTGCTTCAAACGGTTCGCTTCTTCAGTACTTTTTGCAGTTTCTTGTAGTAGGATAATTGAAGAAATATACCTACGGTCAATGCCTTTTTGTATTTGCTCTGGCAAACTAGAATATGTGCACCCATTCAATTCAGGCCACTCTGATAGTCCTGCTAGTTGAAATTCATTTGCATAAAATTGTGAGATAGCAGTCAAGCGCTGCAACCCATCCATAACTTCGTACTCTGAAAAATTAACTTCATAGAGAAATATAGGAGGAATAGGAACATTCATGATAAATGATTCTATTAGTTTCGATTTTCTTTCAATACCCCAGCGATGCCTCCTCTGAAATTCAGGATTTAATTTATAATCATCACTTTTTACCATTGCAAGTATTGTATTTAGTGGATACCGTGCCTGCTCTGTAACAATTCTGACAGCGCCTTTTATATATTTTTCATTCGCCGCTGATTTATCAAGGTCTTCAATCCCACCATGCCCGTTTTTATCGAAATCAATTTTTTCATTATCAAACAGTTGAATATCCATTATTTATCTCTACCTGATTAGTTGGTTTGAACCAAAGACGTAACAGAACCATTTAAAGGCCCAGCGTGTGACATCAATATACTATTTTATCTAATTTAATTAAATACAAAACGAGCTAACAACTTGCTGCAACCTCTTCAAATTAGCCCCGCCATGCGTGTATTTATCTGTTATTCCACCTTTAGAAAGTTCATGACCAACTATTTGCTGAATCAGTGAAAGATCAAACGAGTGGTTATTTCTTATGTTACTTATGAACGTATGCCTAAAGCTGTGGAAACTACGCAGCTCATCTAACTCATTCACACTTGGTATTTCAAGCTCCACAACTAAACGACCAAACCAACTAGTGATACTTTCAGCCGATGTTATTTCATATAGAATGCGTTCTTGCGTTTGCTCCACATACTCTAAAAAGCCAAGCTCAATTAAGCGCTTATGGATAGGAATTTTACGTTTTGCGTTATTAGTTTTAAGGCGTTGTGATTCGTGTTCATCAGTTACTAGTATGTAGTTAACCCCATCTTCAATACGGATATCAGGCTTTCTTAACTGATAAATTTCTGTGCGCCTTGCGCCTGTGTACATGGCTAATAATAGTGACCACTTTTGCCACGCATGTTTTGTTTGTATTGCAAAAGCTTCAAACTTAGTAAGTTCTTCGCTATTAAAAACACCACGTATGCGCTGCTTAAAGTCTCGTTTTATAGTACATGGTGAATGCTGAATATATTCAACCGTATCTCTTTTAGCATAGGAGAATATCCCCTGTAACCACTTATAATAGCCTTGAACTGTTTTAGGTGTCACTAAGTCATCTTCTGGCACATCAAAGTCTAGGCACTCTTGCAGGCTCATTTTGCTGTATGGTGCGCGATTCTTTTTAGGTAGCTGATAACAACGGTCAATAAAACGACCTATATCACTCGCTTTATAACTTTCAATTGCTTTATCTTCACTCAGTAAACACCATGCTTCGTAGTGGCGAGTGTATTCTTTTACAAGCCTATCGCTTAAACCTGCATTTACTTTAAAATCTAAAAACTCGGCATATACTTCTGAAAACAATGGGCCTTGAGTTTGTTGTTTTTCTTCCCTTGACTGACTTTCAGCTATGGTGTGTGAGCTTTTATTAAACATTGAATCTAATAAATGTTTTTGCTCTGAATCTTTAGTTAAGCAAGAGGCCAAGTATTTAGCCTGTAAATTTCTTGAGGTTTCTAGCATACTTTTAAATGCTGAATACTCTAAAGAGCTATGTTCAAACTCTACATCGTGTTTGTTGAGAGTATCTATTGCATCAATGTCATCAGCGTAAAAGTTGTCGTCTTCATCTGAGTCATCAAACAAGTCTTCATCTGTTTCAACTTCAGAATTATTAAACATACCAGCGAGTAAAAACGTATCTAATTGGCGTGCAAGCTGACGAACACTTTTTTCGATTTGTTTATTAGCTACAATGTCGGCATTACTTAAACCACTATTTTTAAGTGCCATGTACTTACTAACCAAAACATAAATATTAAGCACTTCGTAATCATTGTTTTTTAAAGCTTCAACCAATAATTCACCTGTTTCACCATCTGCAATAGAAAGCATAATGTTTGCTGCGGTTCTTAAATGT
Organism: Pseudoalteromonas sp. SWYJZ98; assembly: GCF_015864495.1. Classification (NCBI taxonomy): domain Bacteria; kingdom Pseudomonadati; phylum Pseudomonadota; class Gammaproteobacteria; order Alteromonadales; family Pseudoalteromonadaceae; genus Pseudoalteromonas; species Pseudoalteromonas sp. SWYJZ98. Next base: position 217,603 of record NZ_JADYXA010000001.1, read on the forward strand.
GTAGGTGAGTGATTATTTAGCGGCTTCGCTTTAATGCCATTTATAGAATGTGCTGTTGAAGCATAACGTTGTTCTTCTTTTGCTATTATTTTTTTGCTTAGCTCATGGGTAAGTTTTTGCTTCATATGAATTAAGATACGTTTTGCTTGAGTGATTAAAGTTTCAGTATCTATATTGTGTCGATCACTCGCAAGTATTTTTAGTTTATCTAGTTCGGGTTTGATCAATTCAAGAAAGTTTAAAGCATGATGAAGGTGTTTGGTTTTAAGTGAAATGCGTATATCGGAGCCGATAAATTTACGAGGGAAAACATAACGAAAATAGTAACGTTCTTTTCGTAGTATGAGGTGTTCGGGGAGTTTGATATGTCTCATTAAGTTACCTATGTGTAAGTAACGTATTGAGTTTATTTGGCACACTATTTGGCACACTTTTGAAATTTTGTGCCATGAGATTAGTGGTTCAAGCGTAAGCACCTAATAAATCAGGTGCTTACGCTTGAGTTTGAGTCAGCCTATAAGCCGGGTTTTGTCCTTTCCGAAGAAAGTGATAATCATTCGTCTAGGCCATAAATCGCTCTATGGCTCAAGCAACCTACCCGGTTCTCACGTGGGCCACGCGTTCATTATTTAAAATGATAGAACCCTATTTGGTCTTGCTCCGAGTGGAGTTTACCTTGCAACCGACTATTACTAGCGGCCCGGTGCGCTCTTACCGCACCCTTTCACCCTTACCAATCGAGATTGGCGGTCTCCTCTCTGCTGCACTTGTCGTAGGCTCACGCCCCCCAGCCGTTAGCTGGCACTCTGCCCTATGGAGCCCGGACTTTCCTCCCCCTGATCATTTTCGTCACAGGCAGCGATCATCTTGGCTGACTCGGCGCGCAGTATACATGAGGCTAATACTAAGCGCAGTAAAATTTACTCTTTTTCTTCAATAATTGTTTTATATAAAGCGTTTTTCTTCATACCAAAGTATTCGGCTACAACGCCACAGGCTTTTTTCATTGGCATTTCACTCTCAAGAAGTGCCAGCATTTTGCGCGCTTCTGGCGGAACATCGTCTATTTGCTTTGGTTTACCCGCAAGCATAAGCACTATTTCGCCGCGCTGCTTGGTAGGATCATCAGTTAAAAATTGTTTAAGCTCACTTACACTACCATTAAAAAATGTTTCAAAGGTTTTGGTTAGCTCTTTAGCAAACACGACTTGCTGCTCATCACCAAGGGCTAGTGCTAAATCATCAAGGCTTGCCATAATACGGTGCGTACTTTCGTACATTATGCTGGTAATGCCTGAGTTAACAGCTTCGGTAAAAAAGTCTTGGCGAGCTTTGCTTTTAGCTGGCGTGAAACCAATAAACTGAAAGCGGTCAGTTGGTAAGCCTGAACAACATACGGCTGTAATTGCAGCACATGCACCTGGAACAGGTGTAACATGAGCGCCTTGTTCGCGACATAGATTTACCACAGCGTAGCCTGGATCACTAATTAGCGGTGTACCAGCGTCAGATACTAAAGCAATATTTAAACCTTGATTAAGTTGATCAATAATTTGCTGTGCTTTTTGCTTTTCGTTGTGGTCGTGTAATGCAAACGTTTTTGCCTTAATTCCAAAGTGGCTAAGTAGCTTGCCGGTATGGCGAGTGTCTTCAGCAGCTATTAAGTCAACTTGCGATAATGTCGCAATGGCACGGTGACTTAAGTCGTCATAATTGCCAATTGGGGTGGCAACAATGTAAAGAGTGCCAATTTTCTGTGAATTCTCCTCATTTAACATTGAGGTCTCCTGCGTCAGTCAGTAATATAAGCAAATCGCGTTAACGTATTGGGAAATCATTGTGCGACTTAAACTAGTTAGTCTATTAATTATATTGTCAGGGTTATCGGCGTGTAGCACAACCGAAAAACCAACTAAAAACAGCGATAACGTAAGTAACCGCACTAATGCTCTGCAAAATCAGGCAACCAGTGCGCAATCTATCTACCAATTGGCGCAAAACCGCCAAGGTGCCGATAAAATACAGTTATTGTATAGTGCCCGTGATGCTGCGATTAGTGAGCAAAATTGGCCTTTGTTAGAGAGAATTGGTAATGAGCTTGAATTAACCGCAAGTGTTGATCAAATCCAAAACCGTCTTTATATTGCATTTGCACAAAAACAACAGAATAAGAATGATCAAGCTTTGGTGATTTTACAATCGCTAGACGGACAACTTACTCAACCTGAGCATTTTGCATGGCATCAGTTTTTAACAGCCAGTATTTATGCATCGCAAAATTTTCCTAAAAAAGCTACCCCCTACTTCTTTAGAGCCTCTGAAACAGCAACAAAAAACAATATAGAAATCCCTCAGCTCAATCAAAATTTGTGGGATAACTTAAAACAGCTCTCTTCATATGCGCTTGAACGTTTTAACCGTGGTTCGGTTATCCAGCAAGGCTGGGTAAACCTTGGTCTATACTATCAAGTATATGCAAGTAGCGGCGTGGAGCTAGACCAAGCAATTAATAATTGGCGCAGACGCTATATTGGGCATCCGGCTTTTTCTGTATTACCTGAACAGGACGAAATGCTTACTGAGCTCGCCCCTATTAATATAGAGCGTTTAGTTGTGTTGTTTCCACAATCAGGCCCTAACGAACGCTTAGGTGATGCGCTTAAAGCCGGTGTGTTAGCTGCACTTGATACGCAAACTATCAACGACACTATTTTTATTGATGAAAACCTAAGCACTGAGGAAATCGCAGCGCAACTTGAAGAAATAAAGCCTGATTTTGTAATTGGTCCTCTACTTAAAGCAAATATTGATAAACTAGCCAATGCACAAACTCTTATTGATACTCCGGTACTGCATTTAAACACTTTTGATGGTGAGCGCATTTCGCTTCAGCATTATTACTTTGCATTGAACCCTGAGCACGAAGTACAGCAAGCTCTGGAACACTTTTTAACTAAGGGCTATCAAAAGCCTATGCTGCTTGCGCCAAATAATGCAAATGGCCAACGTTTAGTTGATTATTTTAACCTACAGTGGCAACGCTACAGCGAAACCAAGCCACAAATCGGTTTTTATAACGATAAAAAAGATATGCCGAACACAATTACCAGCTTATTAGAAGTTGATAAGTCAAAAGATCGCATACAAACAGTTAAAGCATTATTTAAGCAAGAAGTAGAAAACGAAACGCGTTCACGCAGTGATATAGACGTTATTTATATTTTGGGTGATGCAATAGAAACTCGCTTAATTAAACCTTACCTTGATGTAAACGTCAGTACATTTGCTGATCGTATCCCACTTTATGCAAGCTCTAAAAGTCATAGTAAACAAATTGACAGTACAGACAAAGGCGACTTAGACGGCCTATACTTCACTGAATTACCGTGGATGCTTGATTCACAAATTAAACAACATAATTTACGCCAGCAGTACAACTCTCTATGGCCTGAGCAAATTGATATTAGCCAACGCTTATTTGCAATGGCGTACGATGCAGTATCAATATTACATGACATTAGACAGTTAAGCGTAATGCCAGGCAACCAATATAGTGGTTTAAGCGGTAAGCTATCTGTTAATACCAGCGGCCATATAGAACGTATGCTCGACTGGGCTCAATATACAAACCGTCGCATTAAGCCTGTGCAATTAGAAACACAACGCCCGGTACCATTGTTTATGCAATCAGCGGGTGATATACAAACTATAAATTAAACTTTATTAAGTTAAGGGGGCGGCATGTCGTGGTTTAAAGAGCTGTGGCACAATAGTCGCGAAAAAGGCCAGTATTATGAGCTTGAAGCGCAAAAATACTTAGTTACTCAGGGCTTAACACCCATTGAACGTAATTATTACTGCCCCTTTGGCGAGCTTGATGTCATTATGAAAGAAGGCGACACCCTTGTATTCATTGAGGTCAAGTTTCGCAAAAATAATGCCCGTGGCGGTGCCAACTATGCACTTAGCCCACAAAAACAAGCTCGATTAAAACGTAGTATTTATCATTACTTAGCAGCTAAAAATTTAACTAACCAAGCACTAAGAATTGATTATGTAGCCATTACAGGAGAAGCATCTCCTAATATTAATTGGCTTAAAAATGTATTTTAAACGCAAATACAAAGATAAATTATTGGTAGGCTATGCAAGACACAATTAAAGAAATTTTTACAGAAAGCATTCAAGTTCAAATCGCTGCTGGTGAAGTGCTACCTAGTGCGCTTGAGTCAGCTGCATTTACTATTGCACAAAGTCTGATCAACGGAAATAAACTCATTTGCTGCGGTACTGCTAATTGCCACATGCTCGCCCAGCACATGGCGGGTGTATTGGTTAATCACTATGAAACCGAGCGTCCTTGTTTGCCGGCAATTGCTCTATCGCAAGAAAACGTTAACCTTGGACAAAGTACTCAGGTAGACGATCACGATACATTTGCTCGTCAAGTCCGCGCTTTTGCCCAGCAAGGTGATTTATTGCTTGTACTGGCTATTAACGGTAACGAAAAACATGTTATTTCTGCCGTTGAAGCTGCACTAACTAAAGATATGAAGGTCATAGTTATGGTTGGTGATGATGGTGGCGAGTTGGTTGGCCTACTTGGCCCTAACGATGTTGAAATTAGATCCCCATCTAAACGCCCTAGCCGCATTATCGAATCCCATTTAGTTAACTTACATTGTTTAAGCGAACTTGTTGATTTAACGCTTTTCCCTCAGGATGAAAATTATGTTTAAACGCTCTCTTATTGTTTTAGGTACTGTTGTATTACTACAAGGCTGCGCAGCTGCTGTTGTTGCAGGTACAGCCAGTGCAGTAACTGCAGCGAACGATCGCCGTACCATTGGCTCTCAAATTGACGATAACAATATTGAAATAAAAGCGAGTATTGCACTTAGCGAAGTAGAACGCCTTGAAAAGTTTGCCAATATAAGCGCTGTAAGCGTTAACGGTATTGTTTTACTTGTAGGCCAAGTATCTAATGAAGAAATGAGAAACGAAGCACAGCGTACCATTGAGGGCGTTTCAGGTATTCGTAAGATACATAACCAAATTCGTATTGGCTCAAATATTGGCATTACTACACAAACGCATGACTCTTGGTTAACTTCTAAAGTAAAAGCTCAGCTACTAACAGCAAAAGACATTAGCAGTAATAACATTAAAGTAGTTACTGAAAACGCTGAAGTATTTTTAATGGGTTTAGTATCTGACTCTGAGTCTACTCAAGCTGTAAACATTGCCCGAAATGTATCTGGCGTAGAGCGTGTAATTAAAGTATTTGAATACTTGTAAACACAAAATACAGACATAAAAAAACCGCTTATTAAGCGGTTTTTTTTTGCATTTACTTATTATTTAATAACGCGTAAATGAGAGCCTTTTTTCTTCTGTGGCTTTTCTGGTGGTGTTTCATCAATAAATTCAGCTGATGAATCAACACTTTCAAGCTCAGGCACAAAATCGTCTTCGTCCTCTAAAAACTCATCTGCAGTAAAGACTGTTCCTTCGCCATTTTCACGCGCGTATATTGCAAGCACAGCACCTAGAGGCACATACACTTGCATCGGCTGACCACCAAAGCGCGCATTGAAGCTAAGTTGGGTTAAGTCTAACGAAAACTGTGTGACCGCTGATGGACTTATGTTTAAAACAATTTGTCCGTCTTGAACAAACTGTGTTGGCACTTGTACATTTGCAAACCCAGCGTCTACCACTAAATGCGGTGTACACTCGTTATCGACTATCCAATCAAAAAAAGCACGTAATAAATAAGGACGATTAGGCGTCATTATAAACGGATCTCACGCTCAGCTTCAGTTAAAGAGGCTTGGAATGACTCACGTTCAAATAAACGGATCATATACTCTTTAAGCTCTTTAGAACCTGCACCATTAAGCTCAATACCAAACTCTGGTAAACGCCATAATAGTGGAGCTAAATAACAATCTACTAAGCTAAACTCTTCACTCATAAAGTAAGGTGCTTCGCTAAAAATAGGTGCTACAGCAAGTAATGCTTCTGTTAGCTCTTTACGAGCTTGAGCAGCATCTGACGTGTTGTTACTGATTTTGTCAGCTAGGCTGTACCAATCAGTATCAATACGATGCATCATTAAGCGGCTACGACCACGCATTACCGGGTAAACAGGCATTAGTGGAGGATGAGGAAAACGCTCATCAAGGTATTCCATGATGATGTTTGCCTGGTATAAACCAAGCTCACGGTCAATCAGTGTTGGCACTGTGCCGTAAGGGTTAATTTCGTGAAGTGCTTCTGGCAAGTTATCTTTTTCAGCCAAATGAATATCTACACTTACACCTTTTTCCGCAAGTACAATACGTACTTGGTGGCTATACATACAGTTAGCACCAGAAAAAAGGGTCATTACAGGGCGCTTATTGGCAGCTACGGCCATGCCTATACCTCCATTAAATAACTAAAACAGCAAAAGGGGCTTAAGCCCCTATTGCAAAATTACCTTTAAAAATGTTCAACTTAATGAACATCTCTCCAGTATTCTTTCTTAAGCATAAATGCCAAGATAAATAGAATTATTAAGAATCCTATTACCTTAATACCTAGCGCTTCCGATTCAAGACGTGAAGGTTCACCCACGTACTCAAGGAAGTTTGTTAAATCACGAGCCGCTTGGTCGTATTCATCTACGCTTAATTCACCCGTACCATCAGTTTCAGTAGCAATAACTTTGGTCACAGTGTGGCCATGTTCTTCTACTTCTTTAGTGATAGGCGTTGGTAAACCTTGTAGTTCTTGAAGAACATGAGGCATACCTACCGATGGAAAAACAATATTGTTAACTCCAAACGGGCGAGATTCATCTTTATAAAACGATTTTAGGTACGTGTAAATATAATCTGGTGATTTTACACGTGCAATAAGAGTTAAATCCGGCGGAGCCGCACCAAACCATTTTGCTGCATCGTCTTTTGTAATTGCGTTTGTGATATGGCTACCGACTTTAGAGCCGTCAAAAATTAACTGCTCTAAACCAACTTCTGTTGGGATACCGATATCACGAAAAGTACGCTCATAACGTTGATACTGCATTTGGTGACAACCAAGACAGTAGTTCATGAACAACTTTGCACCGCGTTGTAAAGATGGTTGATCAGTAAGGTCGTTATTCGCTTCCATTAAAGGAACCGACGGACCTGCTGCCATAACCATGTTAGGCAACAAGTTTACTGATAAAGCAAATAAACCAATAATAAGCTTCTTCATCATTTCGTTAACCTCTCTGGCAATGGCTTAGTTTTTTCGTTCTTACTGTATACAAACAACAGTACGAAGAACATAAAGTAAGTCACAGTACAGATTTGAGAAATAATCGTTTTCATATCAGTTTGTGGAGTTGCACCCACCCAACCAAGAAGAACGAAAGTTACAACAAAGCCTGCAATGTTCCATTTATGGAAACCACAACGGTAACGAACCGATTTAACTCTACCACGGTCAATCCAAGGTAGTAATGCAAGTACTACAATCGATGCACCCATCGCCGCAACACCGATTAGCTTATCAGGGATTGCACGTAAGATTGCATAGAATGGCGTAAAGTACCAAACCGGGAAAATATGCTCAGGTGTCTTAAGTGGGTTAGCTGCCTCGAAGTTTGGACCTTCTAAAAAGAAGCCATTCATCGCCGGCATAAAGAACACAACCCAACAAAACAGTATTAAGAAACCAACCACACCCACAATATCTTTAACTGTGTAGTAAGGGTGGAACGGTATCGCATCAACAATGTCTTTTTTGTTAGTGTAATACTCATGGAATTTAAATTTAGGCTTATCTTCTTCAGCTACTGAGCCTTTCTTACGTTTAATCTCAATACCTTCAGGGTTATTTGAACCCACTTCGTGTAGAGCAACAATGTGTAAGAAAACTAAGATTACAATAACCAGTGGTAGTGCAATTACATGTAATGCAAAGAAGCGATTAAGCGTTGCACCTGATATTACGTAGTCACCACGGATCCAAAGTGTTAAGTCATCACCAATAACCGGAATAGCACCGAATAATGAAATGATTACTTGTGCGCCCCAGAACGACATTTGGCCCCATGGTAATAAGTATCCCATGAATGCTTCAGCCATTAGCGCTAAGAAAATGAACATACCAAATAACCACAGTAATTCACGCGGTTTTTGGTAAGAACCGTAGATCATGCCACGGAACATATGCATATATACAACGATGAAAAACGCTGATGCACCTGTTGAGTGCAAGTAACGTAGTAACCAGCCATATTCTACATCACGCATGATGTACTCTACCGAGGCAAAAGCACCTTCAGCAGACGGAACAAAGTTCATCGTCAACCAAATACCTGTTAGTATTTGGTTGACTAGTACTAACATGGCTAGTGAGCCAAAAAAGTACCAGAAGTTAAAGTTTTTAGGTGCTGGATACTGTGCAATGTGCATGTTCCAAACACGTGTCATTGGGATTCGGTCGTCTATCCAACCAATAATCTTACCAAACATTAGGCTACCCCTCTTTCTTCGCCCACTAAAATAGTGGTGTCATCTAGAAAAGTATAAGGTGGTATTTCTAAGTTTAATGGTGCAGGTACCGATTGAAATACTCGACCAGCCATATCAAATTTAGAACCGTGGCACGGGCAGTAGAAACCGTCATCAGTCCCTTCTACTTTCTCACCAAAATTACCTTGTAAAAAGCCTGGTGAACATCCTAAATGCGTACAAATACCTACAGCCAAAAATATTTCTGGACGTAATGAACGGTAATCATTTGTTGATGATTCTAATTGTTGTGGCTCTTGCGATTGCGGATCACGAAGTTGACCTTCATGTTCTTTCATCTGCTCAAGCATTTTTGGGGTACGTGATACAACCCATACAGGTTTACCACGCCACTCGACACGTATTAATTGTCCAGGCTCAAGTTTGCTGATATCTACTTCTACAGGCGCACCCGCAGATTTAGCTCGCTCACTTGGATTCCAAGACGCAATAAAAGGAACAGCAGCCCCAGCCGCACCAACACCACCTACAACAGAGGTAGCTATGGTTAAAAAGCGACGTCGGCCATTGTCTACAGGCGCATTGCTCATCCACTTATCTCCACTATGATTCTCAACACTTGCTATATTGAGAACATCAGTTACAGCAGGTTAATTATTCGAAATTTTTAAAATAGAAGCGATCATAATTAAAACCCTTGATTAAAACAAGGTTATTCAAAGCCCCATGCTCGAATAAACCTGACTTGATCAAAAATTTGATTAAGCTAGCTCGAGAATAAAGCCGAACGACTATAATAACGCTTCTGTAAAAACAATATACTGACCGAGATCAACACCACTAAGAGGAAACAGTAAAAACTGTACATAGTGTCGTTAAACTCACTCATTTTACTTCCACGCCAATTGTAGCAAAAAATTCCACCAATTAACTGATGGATTTAAACTAATTACGATAATTATTTAACTTTTTTGCAGCTATCTGAGTGTTTTTTAACTTTCGTTCGATTAATACGCAGTTATTAATAAATTTGATCATCATTAATTACAGCAATACCAAGTATGGCGACCGCTATAAACAAATTTAAATTAAGTAGCAAATGTAAACTTTTTGATTTGAAAACAAAAAACCCAGCATAAGCTGGGTTTTTGAATTCTTGATAACGTATAGATTAACGTTTTGAGAACTGTGGACGCTTACGCGCTTTCTTAAGACCCACTTTCTTACGTTCAACTTTACGTGCATCACGTGTAACAAAACCTGCTTTACGAAGTTGTGGACGTAGTGACTCGTCAAACTCCATAAGTGCACGAGTGATACCGTGACGGATAGCACCAGCTTGACCAGTTGTACCACCACCAGAAACGGTGATGTAAAGGTCAAATTTTTCAGTCATATCAACTAGCTCAAGAGCTTGATGAACAACCATGCGTGCTGTTTCGCGACCAAAATACTCTTCTAGAGAGCGTTTGTTGATTACGATGTTACCAGTGCCTGGGCGTAAGAATACGCGAGCACTTGAACTTTTACGACGACCTGTACCGTAGTATTGATTTGCCATGATGGTGCTCCTTAAATGTCTAGAACCTGAGGCTGTTGTGCAGCATGGTTATGCTCAGTACCTGCGTAAACTTTAAGTTTACGGTACATAGCGCGGCCTAAAGGACCACGTGGCAACATGCCTTTTACAGCTTTCTCGATGATCATTTCAGGCTTTGCAGCTTGAAGTTTATCAAAAGTAGTAGACTTAAGGCCACCTGGAAAACCAGAGTGAGCGTAGTACACTTTATCTTTGAATTTGTTACCAGTTACAGTAACTTTTTCAGCGTTGATAACGATGATGTAATCACCAGTATCTACGTGAGGAGTGTATTCAGCTTTATGCTTACCGCGTAGGCGGTGAGCGATTTCAGTAGCGATGCGACCTAAAGTTTTACCTTCAGCGTCAACTACGTACCAGTCACGTTTTACTGTTTCTGGTTTAGCAACAAACGTTTTCATTTATAAAAATCCAATGTTTTTCAATTAAAACCACAAGTAGTTAATATTAACTACTGCTCTAAGTTTGCTATAACCCCTTCGAGTTTTAGACTTTTGCGCCGCTCACAAGTGGCTAGACTATATGAGGACATAGAACGCAACGTGGCAGACGCGGGAGTATACCAGCACTTAAAACACATTGCTACTCGCCGGTTGTTTTTTCCACAAGAAATTTCAGAAATAAGAAGTACTATATATGTACCTCTTTTTTATAGTTGCCCTATTACACATTTACTTACTTATTTAAACTAAATGCTCTCTAGCTAAATATTCTAAGGATTGCATTTCTTGTAAACGACTAATACAACGCTTAAATTCAAAGTTTAAATTACCTTGGGTATAAAGTTCGGTAATAGGTTTTTCAGCCGATATAATTAAAGTTACATGGCGCTCATAAAATTCATCCACTAAAGCAATAAAGCGTCTAGCAGCATCATCATTAGTTTGCCCTAGCTGTTTTACGTTAGAAATAATCACCGTATTGTATAAGCGGCTAATCTCCATGTAATCGACCTGGCTACGTGCTGTTTCGCACAATTCACTAAACTCAAACATCACAACGCATTTAGCTACTTTACGCGTTTTGATTTTTCGCCCTTCTATCTCTATCGGCTCATCTAATTGCCCTGGCTCTGGCGATAACTTATCGAAGTACTCAAATAGGTTCTTATCCGCATCTTCATCTAACGGACTATGAAAAATTTCAGCTTGCTCTAAAGTACGTAATCGGTAATCAATACCTGAATCTACATTAACTATCTCGGTATTTTTTTTAACAAGCTCAATTGCTGGCATAAAACGCGCTCGCTGTAAGCCATTTCTGTAAAGTTCATCAGGCACTATATTAGAGGTTGCTACAAGTACTATGCCCCGTGCAAATAGCGCTTCCATTAAGCCACCTAATAGCATGGCATCAGTAATGTCTTGTACAAAAAACTCATCAAAGCAAATAATGTCTGTTTCTGCTTTAAAAGTGTCAGCAATTTTTTCTAATGGATTAGCCGTATTATTTAGCTTTTTAAGCTCGTTATGCACTCGGTGCATAAATCGATGAAAGTGCACACGCATTTTACGTGTGCCCGGTAATGATTCGTAAAAAGTGTCAACTAAATAAGTTTTACCACGCCCTACTCCCCCCCAAAAGTACAAACCTTTTACAGGCGCAGGTTCTTCTTTACTAAATAGCTTAGCAAAAAAGCCTTTTTGTTTTGGCTTTGTCTGAGTTAGGTCATCGTATAGACGTTGTAAATGGCGCACAGCATTTTCTTGTGCTGCGTCGTGTACAAAGTCATCTCGCTTTAAGTCTTGTTGGTATGTTTGCCAAGGAGTCATATCTATTTACAGTTAAAACACAGTTTAATTTGCAAAGCATATTAACACGCATCATAACTCGGGGTATATTACACTTAGTATGATTTATAATTGAATCGGCATTCGTTAGTTATTTTCCCAAAGGGGTAGTTTTTATGGGCACAGTTATGTGGGTAGGTTTGATTGTTATTGTTGCTGTTGTAGCATTTTTTATTGGTGCATTTGTAACTAAAAAACAGTTCAAACAAGATGAACTAAAAGAGCAAGCGGAACAAGCACAAAGTGCGCTTGAGCAGTATCGCCAAGATGTCGCTGATCATTTAGCGAATACTGGTAAGCTCGTAAATAAAATGAAAGAAAACTATGATCAACTGCTTAGTCACGTTGAAGAAACAAACCAGCTTCTTCTAGAAGATAGAAATAAAGCACCAGCTGAACCTTATTTCTCTAAAGAAACAACCGAACAATTACAAGCATCTTTAAAAGAGCGTCGTTCAGACCGCTCTTCTGCAGAAGCGCAACCAGCTGATTATGTATCAGGTGAATCCGGTTTATTTGCTGGTCAAAATAAAGTTTCAGAACATTCTAAAGCATCTTGATGAACTTTTTTTTGACCCCATAGTCTTTAGATATAACAGCTTTGTTGTTTTATCTTAATAAACCGAAAAGGGCTGCTGTAAAGTAGCCCTTTTTGTTTTGCTTTATCTTAAGTGGAGTTACCCCTGACTATGAAAATGAAATTATCACTTATCAGCGCAGCTATTCTATCTACAAGCTTATTAATGAGCCCTGTAGCATCTTATGCAAAAATGCCAATTGCAGTAAATGGTCAACAACTACCAACTCTTGCCCCCATGCTAGAGAAAATATCTCCAGGTGTTGTAAGTATCCAAGTTTCAGGCTCAAAAGAAGTACGCCGCCGTGCAGATCCGCTTGAATACTTTTTTGGACAGCAACAGCCTCGCAGTCAAAAGCGTCAATTTAGTGGGTTAGGCTCTGGGGTAATTATTGATGCTGATGAGGGTTATGTAGTCACTAATAATCACGTAATCCAAGATGCCGAAAAAATGGTAGTAACCCTCGAAGATGGCCGTGAATTTGAAGCAACTAAAATTGGTACTGATACAGAATCAGACATCGCTCTTTTACAAATAGACGCTGATGACTTAACTGAAATAAAACTCGCAAATTCAGATAGTTTACGAGTGGGCGACTTTGCCGTCGCTATTGGTAACCCATTTGGACTTAGCCACACAGTTACATCTGGTATTGTTAGCGCTCTTGGCCGTAGTGGTTTAAATATTGAGGGCTACGAAGATTTCATTCAAACCGATGCTGCTATCAACCAAGGCAACTCTGGTGGTGCACTAGTTAACTTAAACGGTGAATTGATTGGTATTAACACTGCTATTTTAGGTGCTTCTGGCGGTAACGTGGGTATTGGTTTTGCCATTCCATCAAACATGATGAAAAACTTAGTTGATCAAATTGTTGAACACGGTGAAGTACGCCGAGGTTCGCTGGGTATTTCTGGCCGACCACTTGATGCAGGCCTTGCTAAAGCGCAGCAACTTGACGTTAAACAAGGTGCTTATGTAATGCAAGTAATGGACGACACTGCTGCAAGTAAAGCAGGTATAAAAGCAGGTGACGTAATTGTTAGCATTAATGGCGGTGATATTAGTGGTTTCCATGAACTACGCAGCAAAATTGCTACGCTAGGTGAAGGCCGCGAAATAAAACTTGGTATTTACCGCGATGGTAAAATTAAAACGGTAAAAGTAACTCTTGATGGTGCATCAGGTGTTACAGCGACTGGCGAAGAGCTGCATCCTGCGTTCCAAGGCGCGACACTTGAAAACGTGCAAAAAAATAGTAATAAAGGTGTTGAGGTTACGTCTGTAGACCCTCGCTCACCTTCTGCCCGTGTTGGCCTTGAAGAAGGTGATATTATTATGCAAGTGAATCGCCAACGAGTAGAGACTATTCGTGATATGAATAAGATTATCGAAAACACTAAAGGTAATATCGTACTTGGCGTACAACGTGGTCGTGAGTCTATATTTATTTTAATTCAGTAATAAATAGCACTATTAATGTAATAAAAATAACAGTGGCACTTGCCGCTGTTATTTTTTTTATGTCATCATAAAGAGATTGCTCACTTACATAATAAGAAAACTGTGCTGAAATTAATAAAATTTATTCTCCCCCCTTTATTTGCAGGTCTAAGTATTGCTTTTTTAGTGGTTTTTTTCAGCCCTAATATGCGAGCCGCCTTACTCCCTAATGTTCCCCTTCCAAGCGCGATGAGTGCGAGTCACCTGAGTTTTTCTGATGCAGTTAAACGAGCAGCTCCTTCTGTAGTTACTATTTTTTCAGAAAGCATTTCCAAAGAACCTCGTTATAAAAGAAAAAACACGGTACAAGAGCTAGGCTCTGGCGTCATTATGTCGCAAGACGGTTATATTCTTACTAACTACCATGTTGTGAATAATGCAGACCAAATTATGGTTATCTTAACCGATGGCCGACGCTTTTTTGATGTGCAACTAATTGGTTTTGATACCATTACTGATTTAGCCTTACTTAAAATCAATGCAGATCACCTCCCGGTAATTCCCGTAAACGATAGCTATGTATCAAATGTAGGCGATGTTGTACTTGCTATAGGCAACCCGCTTAACTTAGGGCAAACAATCACTCAAGGCATTATTAGTGCAACCGGTAAGCAAAAAATTACAGATAGCCCTTACAATAACTTATTGCAAATGGATGCAGCTATTAACGTGGGCAACTCCGGCGGGGCATTAGTTAACTCCAATGGTGATTTAGTCGGCATTACTTCTGCACAATTTAAAACGCGTGAGAACTTGAATATTCAAGGAATATTTTTTGCGGTTCCTTACTCACTTGCTAAAAAAGTGATGGGTAAACTCATTCGTCACGGTCGGGTTGTACGCGGCTATTTAGGCTTTGAAGGCACAGCAGTAGATAGTACAGGTAAAGAAGTAAACGACAGCCTAACGCCGGTTACCGGCATGCGCATTACTAATTTAGACCCTTTGGGGCCAGCATGGCAAGCGGGTATTGAAGAGCAAGATATCGTCATTAAAATTGCAGGGCTTTCGGTAGCAAACCCACAAAAAGTGCTTGAAAAAATAGGTAATACGGAGCCCGGTAAAGAAATAGAATTTGAGCTATACAGAGATGGAAAAATAGAAAAAATCATGGTGGTGGTAGCTGAACTTGAAACAAAGCTTTAATAAATAGTAATACCAATCGTCAATAAAAAAGTCGGATAGCAATTTGCGTATCCGACCTTTTTAAAATAGCTTAACTAGTTATCTACTTCTACGTTTAATGTTTGCACCCAACGCACTTAGCTTATCTTCAATGCGCTGATAGCCTCTATCAACGTGATAAATACGGTCAACAACCGTTTCACCCTGTGCCACTATACCCGTTAAAATTAAACTAGCTGAAGCGCGTAAATCGGTTGCCATCACTTGCGCGCCCGTTAGGCTCTCAGTCTCACCACAAATTGCGGTATGCCCTTCTAAACGAATATTAGCGCCCATACGCTGCAACTCAGGTACATGCATAAAACGGTTTTCAAAAATCGTTTCTGTAATAGTCGCACTACCATTTGCTACTACATTTAATGCTGTAAACTGAGCTTGCATATCCGTAGGAAAACCTGGGTGTGGAGCTGTTTTAATATTCACGGCTTTCAGTTCTCGGCCGCGCATATCAAGGTAAATACTGTCGTTATGCACTTCTAGATGTGCATTTGTTGCGCGTAACTTTTCAATCACAGGCTCAAGAGAATGAAAGTCAGTGTTTTTACAAAGTACTTCACCGCCTGCCATTGCTGCAGCGACTAAAAACGTCCCAGTTTCAATTCGGTCAGGTAAAATACTGTGTTCACAGCCAGCTAAACGCTCAACGCCTTCAACTTCAATGCGGCTAGTACCTGCACCTGTGATTTTAGCGCCCATAGCAATTAGGCAGTTAGCTAAATCAATTATTTCAGGCTCGCGTGCCGCATTATCAAGTATGGTTTTACCATCAGCGAGGGCCGCTGCCATTAATAGGTTTTCGGTAGCGCCTACACTTACCATTTCCATAAAAATTTCAGCGCCTTTTAAGCGACCATTTACCTTGGCATTAATATAACCATTTTCAACGTTTATTTGTGCGCCCATGCGCTCCAAACCTTGAATATGAATATCAACTGGGCGAGCGCCAATGGCGCACCCACCAGGTAAAGACACTTGAGCTTCACCAAAACGTGCAACTAGAGGTCCTAATGCAAGCACAGAGGCACGCATTTGCTTTACTAAGTCGTAAGGCGCTAATGTTTTATTAACCGTTGCACCGTCAATTACTAGGGTATCGCCCTGCCAATTAACATCTGCACCTAAAGTTTTTAATAAGGCTTCAGTGGTCACTATGTCGCGAAGACGCGGTACATTAGTAAATATACTTTTGCCATCAGCTAATAGTGAAGCAAATAAAATAGGCAGTGCGGCATTTTTAGCGCCCGAAATAGTCACTTCACCAGCAAGTGAAGTGCCACCTTGAATTACAAATTGATCCATTAGGAGGCCCTAGTTATTGCGGTAAAATGAATTTTTGTTCACGCTTCCACTCTACAGGAGTAAATGCACGAATAGATACTGCGTGAATTGTCCCATCTGAAATTGTATTCATTAATGGACCATAAACTAGCTGCTGCTTTTTAACTCGGCTTAAACCGTCAAAGCATTCGCCTACCGCAACAACTTCATAATGACTACCATTGGCTTTTACATGCACTTCAGCTAATTGAAGTTCTTCGCGTAATAATGTTTCGACTTGGCTAGTTTCCATAACTCTCACTCAAATAGGGTTGTAACCTGACCCAATTGCATTAAATTTTGCAATTGCTCAGGTAGGTTTTGCAATTCAAGGCGAATGCCTTGCTGCTTTAATTCTGCAAAAGAGTGAATTAACCAAGCTAAGCCTGCTGTGTCAACCCTTGATACTCCACTTAGGTCGAAATAGATGATTTTATGCTTAGTTAATAACTTATTGTTCAGAAGCTGTTCATCGCCAATTGAATTTCGAGTAAGCTCACCGCTTACTCCAAAATGTTGTCCATCAACTTGGCTTATTGCCAATTTAGTCATTCGAGTTACTGCCTCTAAACTGAACTGGTAGCTGACTCTTTTGCTCTAAAAGGTTACTTACATTATCAATACCTTGCTGGCGCAAAATACCTTGCAGCTCACTTTGTTTTGCGTCTAGTAAACTAATACCTTCGGCAATCATATCGTACGCGCGCCATTCACCGTCACGGTCTTCGCGTACTTTAAAATCGATTCTGATATCAGGTTTACCGTCTTCAATAATTTTAGTCTTAATAACAACAACGTCTTTGCCTTTAAACGCTTGCTCTGCACCAAACTCAACTTTCTGGTTTGTGTATTGAGTAAATACACCTGCATAAGTAGCAACTAAGTACTCTCTAAATACACCAATAAAGCGTTGAATTTCTTTAATTGCTTTGGCCTTTTCAGCCTCGTCGGTAATTGCACGAACTTTAGATACTTCACTGCCAAGTACACGAAGTGCTGCATATTTATAGTCGATGTAAGGCATTAATTCTTCTTCGACTATTACGCGAAGGTACTCTTGATCTTTAACAATTAATGGCTGATCTTTTTTAATGCGCGCAAATGTATTATCGGCAACTTGGCGTACCATTTTATTAGGATCGATTAATTTCACATCTGCTGCACTTACGCTTTGAGTTAGCGTCATTGTGCCAATTGCTACAATAGCTAAAAACTTTTTCAACATAATAATTACTCACTACCTTGGTTGAATAAAAACTGCCCGATTAATTCTTCAAGTACAATGGCAGACTTAGTATCAGTGATTGAATCGCCATCACCTAGTGCTTTACTTTCCACACCAAATAAATCGTCAATTGCTTCATCTTGCTTGTTTTCTGTCACTGTTTCGCCTAAACAACGTTGCTTAGCAGAATCTGGAGAAATTACAGGGTGAATACCTAAGTACTGCTCACCTAAAATACCCGACGTTAAAATAGAGATTGAGCTTGTGTCTGAAAAACGACATAAGTACTGTGCGTCAATGGTCATATTAACGACTGGTAAAAATTCTTGTGGGTGAACATAAATTGATTCAACACGACCAATTACAACACCACCTACTTTTACCGGCGCACGCGCTTTTAACGAGCCGATGTTTTCAAACTTGGCATTAAGCGTATATGTTTCGCCAGAGCCACTAATACCTGAATTGGCAACTTTAAGTGCAAGCATCGCAAAAGCTAAAATGCCAAGTGCTACAAAAAAACCAACTAAAATTTCTAATTTCCGTGAATTCATTATCTATACCCTATTAGCTGGTAAACATTACCGCTGTCAAAATAAAGTCAAAACCTAAAACTGCTAATGACGAATGAACAACCGTTTCGGTGGTTGCTTTGCTGATCCCTTCTGAGGTCGGCACACAGTCATATCCTTTATAAAGCGCAATCCAGGTCACCACTATGGCAAATACAAAGCTTTTAATAATACCGTTTAGTATGTCTTGCTGAAACGACACTTGCGATTGCATGATTGACCAAAAACTACCTGTATCAACCCCCAGCCAATCTACCCCCACTAAATGAGCGCCTATAATTGCTACAGCTGAAAATATCAATGCAAGCAATGGCATGCTTATAAAACCCGCCCAAAAGCGCGGTGCAATAATACGTTTTAGCGGATCGATTGCCATCATCTCAAGTGATGAAAGTTGCTCTGTTGCTTTCATTAAGCCAATTTCAGCTGTCAAAGCGCTACCTGCGCGTCCTGCAAATAATAATGCAGTAACAACCGGGCCTAGTTCTCGCAATAAGCTCAGTGCCACTAACGGCCCTAAACTATCTTCAGCACCATAACCAACCAATACGGTGTAACCTTGTAGAGCCAACACCATGCCGATAAACAAACCCGACACCATAATAATGAGTAACGATTGCGAACCAACCATATAAAGCTGGCGAACAAGTAAAGGTGTGCCTTTTTTAAAATTAGGAAAATGCGCTAATGCACTAAACAGCATATAAGCAGAACGACCAAGGGCCGCAAAACGTCCTAGCGTTTTATGCCCTAGCTTTTGAAATAAATCCAACATTATGCTTTTTCTCCAAGTAGTTCGTCTGCATAAGCCTGAGCCGGAAAATGAAATGGTACTGGACCATCCGACAAGCCTTTTAAAAACTGTTGAACTAAAGGAGATTCATGATTACGCATTTCATCTGGAGTACCACAACCAATTACACCTTGATCGGCGATAATTATAACGTGATCGGCAATACTCATTACCTCTGTTACATCGTGCGTCACGATTAAAGACGATAAACCTAATACTTCGTTGAGCGACTTAATTAGCTTAACCAATACGCCCATCGAAATAGGATCTTGCCCTGCAAATGGTTCATCGTACATGATTAGCTCTGGATCAAGTGCTATAGCGCGTGCAAGCGCAGCACGCCTTGCCATACCGCCGGATAACTCAGAGGGCATTAAATCTTTAGCGCCACGTAGTCCAACAGCTTGCAATTTCATTAACACAACTAATCGAATCAGGTCTTCACTTAGCTTTGTGTGCTCTCTTATAGGAAACGCGATATTGTCAAATACCGACATATCAGTAAACAACGCACCACTTTGAAAAAGCATACTCATTTTAGTACGTGCTTCGTATAACTCTTTACGAGACATTTTAGGAATGCTGCCACCTTCAAATAAAATATCACCTGAATCTGGTTTAAGCTGACCACCAATTAAACGCAACATAGTGGTTTTACCAATTCCGCTTGGCCCCATAATCGCAGTAATTTTACCTTTAGGAACGCTAAAACTCATATTTTTATATATGGTTCTATTGCCTCTCGAAAAGCTAACATCCTTGACTTCTACTATTGATTGCGACAAGTCGCTCTCCATAAAAATGTTCACTAGTGCCCCTATTTTAAAGCTTTTTTGTCAAAGATGGAAAAAACAATTCGTAAGATTTTGTAATACACCCATGAAAAGGATTATAAGACTCGCTTAAAACAGCTTAACCCCGGCTTAAATTTTTAAATTAGCTGTTTAAAAGCAACATTGTTACCTAGTTGACCTTACTCTTTTATTTATACTTTCATCTTGGCTTTTGTTACTATTCGCGCCATCCGTATTTTGTATAACTGGCTTAACACAATGGTTACCTCGTTTGTTATTTTAATTCTTGGTTTTGCAGCTCTTGTTTGGAGTGCCGATAGGTTTGTTTATGGGGCTGCGGCTCTTGCTAAAAACTTTGGTGTACCTACACTTATTGTTGGTTTGACCGTTGTAGCCATGGGCTCTTCAGCCCCTGAAATGATGGTTTCAGCCTCTGCCGCTTTGGCTAACAAAACCGACACAGCCGTTGGCAATGCTGTTGGCTCTAATATTACAAACATTTTACTTGTGTTAGGTATCACTGCTCTATTTCGCCCTCTTTCAGTTTCATCTAGTACGTTAAAACGTGAAATGCCATTAGTGATGCTCGTATCTTTAGCTACTTGGTATGTGTTCTCAGATAACTACTTTTCATTTAGTGAAGGTGTTGCGCTTTTAGTTGGCTTTATCGTATTCATCGGTGGGTTAATCATTGTATCTATGCGTGCAAAAAACCAAGATGACCCATTTGTCTCAGAAGCCTGCGACGATGTACCAAACGATGTACCTACTAAAAAAGCGGTATTTTGGTTAATTGTCGGCATGATACTCTTGCCGGTTAGTTCTCATTTTTTAATCGGCTCAGCTGTTGATATTGCTAAATACTTCGGCTTAAGCGACTTAGTCATTGGTTTAACAATTATTGCCATTGGTACTAGCTTGCCGGAACTTGCCGCCTCGGTTGCAGGTGTACTTAAAAATGAAGATGATTTAGCACTAGGTAATATTGTTGGATCAAACATATTTAATATTTTAGCTGTATTACCTCTAGCAGGTATTATTAATCCTTCAGCAATTGATCCATCGTTAGTAAGCCGAGATATATTAATTATGATTGGTGCAACACTTGCTCTTATTATTATGTCATTGAACTTTAGAGGCACCCAGCGTATCAATAGGGTAGAAGGTGGCTTATTGCTAATAGCGTTTTTGGGTTACCAAGGGTATATTTTTAGTCAAGTAGGGTAAATGATGGCAACGCTAAACTTTATTGAACAAGGCCTTCGCGTTTTAGATGTTGAGCGCCAAGCACTTAGTGATATTGCACAATATGTAGATGAAAATTTTCATAACGCGTGCCAATTAATGTACGACTGTGAAGGCCGTATTATTGTTATTGGCATGGGAAAATCAGGCCATATTGGCAATAAAATAGCGGCAACCCTTGCAAGCACTGGCAGCCCTGCGTTTTTTGTTCACCCTGGTGAAGCAAGTCATGGTGATTTAGGTATGATCACTAAAAATGACGTGGTTATGCTTATTTCTAATTCAGGGGAAACCAGCGAAGTTTTAAATATCATTCCGGTTTTAAAACGACTTGGTGCCAAAATGATAGCGATGACTGGCAATACACAATCAACAATGGCAACCCTTGCTAATGTACATGTGTGCATTAAAGTAGAAAAAGAAGCTTGTTCATTGGGTCTAGCCCCTACATCAAGTACCACTGCAACGCTTGCGATGGGCGATGCCATGGCAGTTGCATTATTAGAAGCTCGCGGCTTTACAGCTGATGACTTCGCGCTATCTCACCCTGGTGGTAGTTTAGGCAAGCGCTTATTACTTACTTTAAAAGATGTTATGCACAGCGGCGCAAATACACCTATTATTGATGTTTCACAAACAGTTAAAGATGCTCTAATAGAAATGTCAGCTAAAGGATTAGGTATGACAGCCATTGTTGGTGAAAATCAGCAACTCGTAGGGTTATTTACCGATGGTGACTTACGTCGCATTTTAGAACAAAGAATTGATATTCATACAACACAAATAGATGTTGTTATGACTAAGTCATGCACTACAGCTACGCAAGATATTTTAGCCGCTGAAGCGCTCAATATTATGGAACGTAAACGTATAAATGGCCTAATCGTCGTCAATGAGAAAAACCAACCTATTGGCGCATTAAATATGCAAGACCTATTGAAAGCAGGAGTGTTATAAATGCAATTTGAAGAACTCTATCAACCGCTGAGCGATGATGCAAAAGCACGCGCTAAAAAAGTAAAACTACTTATATGCGATATTGATGGTGTATTTTCTGATGGCCGTATTTACCTTGGCAATCAAGGTGAAGAGCTAAAAGCATTTAATACAAAAGATGGTTTTGGCATTAAAGCACTTATAAACAGTGGCTTTGAAGTAGCTGTTATTACTGGTCGTCATTCACAGATAGTACAACAACGTATGAGCAGCTTAACCGTACAGCATATTTATCAAGGCCAAGAAAATAAGCTCATTGCCTATCAAGAATTAAAAGATAAACTCAACCTTAGCGATGAACAAATTGCTTATATTGGTGATGACGGTCCTGACATGCCTGTTATGGAGTTAGTAGGCTTTGCCGTTGCAGTAAATGATGCCCACCCACTTATTAAGCGTTTGTCACACTATGTAACGCAAATGCCTGGTGGTTTTGGTGCTGTGAGAGAACTCACCGATTTGCTCATGCTTGAAAATGGTAAAGCATTGACTACACAAGGCACTAGTTCATGAATGCAGCGCGCATAATATTAAGCGTTTTATTCATTAGCTGTATGGTTTGGCTTTGGTACCCTTATTTTGCACAAACAAATATTGTGCCTCAGGCTGAGCCTGAAGTTATTGCTAAGCCTGATTACATAGCTATTGAGCTCAAACAGACAGCCTATGATGAGCAAGGTAAAATTAGCCACAAAGTCACTGCGGCTAAAATGGAGCTATACCAGCAATTAGGTTTCACGTTTTTCGAAAAACCCATTTTTACTTTATATAACGAACAACAAACGTGGCAAATAAATGCAGACGAAGCAACATTATACGAAGATAAACAATTAATTTTAGAAGGTAATGTGGTTGCCAAAAATTTAACCGATAACGCCATGATAGACAAAATCAATGCTGATAATATTCAGGTTGATATAAAGCTATTAACAATGCGTTCGGAGCAACCCGTCATCATCACTGGACCCAATTTAAAAATCACCGGTAAAGGCCTAGAAGCCGACTTAAAAGCCGAAGTGATAAAACTAATTAACCATACGCGAACCATATACTATGACCAATAAAATATTAAAATCACTTATAATTCCTACACTTATACTAGCGTTTAATAGTAGTGCTGCAGAGCAAAACACGCAACCTGCTGCCAATCAAATTTCAATAAGTGCCGACAAGCAAGAAGGTCAATTGAAAGCTAATGTGGGTATTTTTGAGAAAAACGTTGAGATTATTCACGGTAATCGCCGCATTACAGCCGATCGCCTCGAAGTACACAAACGTGATGAACTTGGTGATAATAAACAATTATTAATTGCCACAGGTAGCCCTGCGCACTTTGAAGAAAAGCAATCAGACGGCACGACTATGAGCGCCAGTGCTGACGAAGTACGTTATGATGTATCTAAGCGTTTTTTAACGCTTGTTGGTAATGCACAAGTATCGCAAGCCGGACAAAAAATAAATGCTAAAAGCATTACCTACGACATAGAGCAGCAGCTCATCAGTGCCGAAAAAGATGAAAACTCAACTGACCGCGTTCACACAATTTTAGTACCGATCGAAACTAAAAAAAGTAAAAAAGGCGATAAAGGTCAACCATGAGCACATTAAAAGCAGAACTATTGGCAAAAAGCTATAAAGGTCGTGAAGTTGTAAAAAACGTCGGCCTTGAAGTACAAGCTGGCAGTATAGTTGGCTTACTTGGCCCTAACGGTGCTGGTAAAACAACGACTTTTTATATGATTGTAGGGCTTGTTCCTAGCGACAAAGGTAAAATATCTATTGATGATAACGATATTACTCTTTTACCTATGCATAGTCGTGCTAGATTAGGCATAGGCTACTTACCACAAGAGTCATCGATTTTTAGAAAGCTGACTGTTTATCAAAACTTAATGGCCATTTTAGAAACGCGCAAAGAACTAAATAAACAAGCCAGAGAAGACACGCTCAATAACTTATTAGATGAATTTAGCATACAACACATTCGTGATAGCCAAGGTATGGCATTATCGGGTGGAGAGCGTCGTCGTGTAGAAATAGCACGAGCACTGGCAGCAGATCCTAAATTTATATTACTGGATGAACCGTTTGCCGGTGTTGACCCTATTTCGGTATTAGATATAAAGAAAATAATAGAACATCTTAAAAATCGTGGGATTGGTGTATTAATTACCGACCATAACGTAAGAGAGACCCTTGATGTTTGTGAAAAAGCCTACATTGTTTCTCATGGGGAGCTGATTGCATCAGGTACTCCAGAACACGTATTAAATGATAAAACAGTACGCGATGTTTACTTAGGCGAGCAATTTAGGCTGTAACATTTACGCCATGTCTTTAAGCATCTGCTAGTATTAATTATAACAACATAAAAGGATTGTTAGAGATACATGAGGCAATCACTACAGCTGCGCATGGGCCAGCAACTTACAATGACTCCACAGTTGCAACAAGCTATTCGTTTGTTGCAACTCAGTACATTGGATCTCCAGCAAGAAATACAAGAAGCTCTCGACAGTAATCCACTATTAGAGGTTGAAGAGGCAGACTATTCTGAAGACGCTGCTGGTAAAAACGAGCAAAAAGCTGATACCGATGACATAACTGTTAGCGCATCTGCTGATGATGCTCCGAGCGAATACGAACAAGATACTGGTGAAGCACTTGCAAAAGACACGCTAAGTGACGACATGGCTATGGATGTTAGTTGGGATGAGTACATGAGTGCCGCCCCAGCAGCCTCATCAGGTCCAATGCCTGAAGACGAATCTATATACCAAGGCGCCTCTACTGAAACGCTCCATGAGTATTTAATGTGGCAATTACAACTAACGCCATTTAGCCCTACCGATGAAGCCATCGCGATTGCGATTGTAGAGGCCGTCGATGATTCAGGTATTTTAACTCTCAGTTGCGAAGAAATTTTAGAAAGCTTTAATCAAGAAAACGAAGATGATAACGAAGTCGAACTTGATGAAATTGAAGCGGTATTAAAACGCATTCAACTGTTTGATCCTGTTGGTATTGCTGCACGTAGTTTACAAGAGTGTTTGTGTATTCAGCTTAATCAATTTGATAAAGAAACACCTTACATTAATGAAACGAAAATGATTTTAACCGAGCATATTGATCTATTAGCAGCTCGCGACTATCGTACATTAATGAAAAAAACTAAGCTTAAAGAAGAAGAGCTTAAAGAAGTGATGACACTAATACATACTCTCAACCCAAAACCTGCAGATACTATTGTAAGGGAAGAATCTGAGTATGTTATTCCTGATGTGTCAGTTAAAAAAATTAAAGGTCGCTGGGTTGTCGAATTAAACCCAGATAGCATGCCTAAAATTCGTGTTAATAGCCAATACGCGGCAATGTCTCGCACTGTAAAATCAAGTGGCGACAGCCAGTTTATTCGCTCACATTTACAAGAAGCTAAATGGTTTATTAAAAGCTTAGAAAGTAGAAACGACACGCTATTAAAAGTTACTAATTGTATTGTTAAGCAACAACAAGGATTTTTTGAACATGGCCCTGAAGCCATGAAACCAATGGTTTTAAATGATGTCGCTGAAATGGTAGAAATGCACGAATCGACAATTTCGCGTGTGACTACTCAAAAGTACATGCATACACCCCGTGGTATATTTGAGCTTAAATATTTTTTCTCAAGCCATGTAAGTACTGAAAACGGTGGTGAATGTTCATCTACAGCAATACGTGCGCTTATCCGAAAATTAATCGCAGCAGAAAACTCAGCAAAACCATTGAGTGATAGCAAAATAGCGGATATATTGGCTGAGCAAGGAATTAAAGTAGCAAGACGTACAATCGCAAAATACCGTGAATCTCTTGCTATTCCACCGTCAAATCAGCGTAAAAGTCTGATTTAAGACGCTAAACTAAGAGGGTAATGCTTATGCAACTAAACTTAACTGGTCGTCACGTAGAATTAACCGATTCACTAAGAGACTATATTAATACTAAATTTGCGAAGCTTGAAAGACACTCTGATCATATTAATAATGTTCATGTCATTCTCGATGTAGAAAAATTAAATCAAAAAGCAGAAGCCACAATACACGTAAGCGGTGCTGAGCTATTTGCCTCTACAGAACATCAAGATATGTATGCCGCTATTGACTCGTTGATCGACAAGCTCGATCGCCAAGTAATCAAACACAAAGAGAAGCTTGCTCGACACTAATATGATGAAATTAAGTTCACTTATATGCCAGGACTGCAGCAAAGCTGCGGTCCTTTTTAATAGCAAAAAAAGAATTTTAGAGTTCATTAGCGAACTTGCTCACGACAAACTTCCGTATTTACCGCAACAAGATATTCTTAACGCTTTAATGAGCAGAGAGAAATTAGGTAGTACAGGTATAGGGCGTGGCATTGCTATTCCTCATGGAAGAATGAGCGGTGCAGAAGAGCCTTTGGCTTTAGTGCTCGTTAGCGAAACTCCAATAAACTTTGATGCAATCGATAATCGCCCTGTTGATATTTTTGTCGCACTCATCGTACCAGATGGCGATAACCAGCAGCACTTAAAGACTCTAGCAACCATTGCTGATAAACTAAACAACAAAGATTTTTGTAAACAGTTACGCAGTGCAAAATCTGATACTGAGCTTTACCAAGTTATTGTCGATCAATCATAGTTTTATAAAGGGTGTTAAATGGAGTTAATTATCATAAGCGGCCGTTCTGGTTCTGGAAAGTCGGTTGCTTTGCGCATTGTAGAAGATTTAGGTTATTATTGCGTAGATAATATTCCAGTAAACCTACTACCTTCATTAGTTCGCAGTGTGTCTGATAGCTACGATAAAATTGCTGTTAGCATAGATGTGCGCAACATCCCTAAAGAACAAGATGAATTTAACGATATTCTTGAATACTTGCCTGGCTTTGCAAACCCTACGTTGTTTTATTTAGATAGCGACGATCAGACATTGATCAAACGCTTTTCTGAAACACGCAGATTACACCCACTATCAATAGACTCGTTGCCCCTTGATTTAGCCATCAAAAAAGAAAAAGAATTACTTGATGTATTAACCACTCGCGCCGACTTTATGATAGATACGACTGATTTAAGTGTTCATCAACTCGCTGAATCTATTCGTGAAAAGATTTTAGGTAAAAAAGATAAGCAACTGATTGTCACATTTGAATCATTTGGTTTTAAACACGGTATACCAAAAGAAGCAGACTACGTATTTGATGCACGCTTTTTACCAAATCCACACTGGGAACCAGAGTTAAAGCCTTTAAATGGGTTAGATCAACCGGTTAAAGACTATTTAGCTAATCACAGCATAGTGCAAAAATTCACATGGCAAATTCAAACATTTGTACAAACGTGGTTACCACATTTAGAACGAAATAACCGCAGTTATTTAACCATTGCTATTGGGTGTACAGGCGGGCAACATCGCTCTGTGTATTTAGCGCAAACTATCGGTGAAAGTTTCGCAATGACACATCCCAATGTAAAAATTCGCCATCGCGAGCAAGAAAAATAATATAGCTGAATAATCACCTGTTCAGCTTAGGTAGAGTAAGTTATGCATTGTGAAGATACCTTTTTAATAAAAAACAAATTAGGCTTACACGCCAGAGCAGCTACTGTGCTTGCGCAATTAGCAGTACAATTTGATGCGACAATCACATTATTCCAAGATGACAAAGAAGCAGCAGGCGATAGCGTACTTGCACTAATGTTACTTGAAAGTAGCCAAGGAAAAGAAGTTAAAGTTGTTTGTAAAGGCCCTGATTCTGAGCAAGCTTTACACGCTGTTGGAGAATTAATAGCACAACGCTTTAATGAACAAGAATAACCTGTTTTATAAAAACAATATTCGCATTACTAATGCTTCAATTAAAACAGATATATAAAATAGATAGGTTAGTAACGCCAGTTAACTCACCTCCCCCCCATAAAGTAATATAACAATTTATAAAGGACGCCAATGCCTGAAGCTTTTGAACAAGATTACCCACTACAGCAACTAAAACAGGTGACGAAGTCACTCAATAGTGGTCAATTTGTTCAAGTTAGGCGCATGCTCGCAAAAACGGCTCCTTGTGATACCGCATTATTATTAGAATCATCACCGCATAAAATTCGCCGACTGCTTTGGCAATTGGTCGATCCTGATGTGCAGGGTGATGTTCTTGAAGAATTATCTGAAGATGTTCGTTTAGGCATTATTGCCCAAATGGAACCTAAGCACATTGCCGCCGCAACTGAAGACATGGGCCACGATGACTTAGGTGAAGTATTACGTAGCCTGCCAGATACCGTCTATAAAGACGTTGTTAGCGCGATGGACATTCAAGACCGTGAACGTGCCACGCAAGCACTGTCATATCAAGAGCGTTCAGCAGGTGCGCTAATGAACACCGATACGGTGACCATTCGCCCTGATGTAACACTCGATGTTGTACTTCGTTATATTAGACTGCGTGGTGAGTTACCAGAGGGTACAGATGATTTATATGTTGTTGATAAACATAACTGCTTTATAGGCGCTTTATCGCTGAGTACATTATTAACTAATCCGCCAGAAAAAATTGTGCGCGATTTAATGGATGAAGATTGTGAGTCTATCCCAATCTCAATGGATGAAAGTGAAGTAGCGCAATTATTTGAGCGCCATAATTGGATATCGGCCCCTGTGGTGGACGATAACGACCAACTCCTCGGTCGTGTTACTATCGATGACATCGTTGATGTAATCCGAGAAGATGCCGAGCATAGCTTATTAAGCCTAGCCGGTCTTGATGATGAAGAGGATACATTCGCGCCTGTACTAAAAAGCTCTAAAAAACGCTCAGTTTGGCTAGGAGTTAATTTACTAACCGCACTTGCAGCTGCTTTTGTAGCTAGCTTTTTTGAAGGCACTTTAGATGTGCTACCTATTTTGGCTGTGCTTAACGGTATTGTCCCTTCTATGGGTGGTGTTGCTGGTAGCCAATCATTAACGCTTGTTATCCGTGGTATTGCAGTAGGTCATATAAACCAAACAAACCAACGTTTCTTGATGATGAAAGAACTGGCCATTGGCGCGCTAAACGGTATTTTGTGGTCACTATTAATTGCGGGTGTTATTGCGCTATGGCAGTGGGACTTTATGCTTGGTGGCGTACTCGCTTTCGCTATGTTTATGAACTTAGTGGTGGCAGGTGTTGCTGGTGCAAGTATTCCAATAATTCTTAAAAGAATGAATATAGACCCTGCTCTTGCAGGGAGTGTGGTGCTAACCACGGTGACTGATATTGTTGGTATATTCGCCTTTTTAGGTACTGCTACATGGTTGCTGATATAAATTAAACGCTTTAAATGTAAAAAACTACAGCAAAAATACTTAGGGTAAATCAGTAGCTATGGCAACGGATACCAAACATAAAAATGACATACCTAAAAAAACGCTAAAACAAAAAAGCGTATCCATATTAAAAAGTGTACTGGTATATGGCTCTATATTTTTCGTCCTTTATACCGCCGTCAATTGGTGGCGGCAACCTGTCATGCCAGCAAATCCTCAATTACAATTAATCGATTATAAAGGGCAAAACATTGATTTAGCAGCAATGAGCCAAGATAAACCCACGCTTGTGTATTTTTGGGGAACTTGGTGTCCTATTTGTAGTATTACCTCCCCTGCCATAAACGAACTCGCAAACGAGAATAAATACCCCGTTGTGAGCATCGCGATAAAATCAGGCTCTGATCAAGAGCTGCATGATTATTTAAATGAGCAGGGCTACAGCTTCAGTACTGTTAACGATCAACACGGGGAGATATTTTCCGATTGGCAGGGACAAGTCACGCCATCTTATATAATCTTAAAAGATAATAAAATGACGCAAGGACTCACCGGCATTCAGCCGTTATGGTCACTTAAATTGCGTTTGTGGTTATCATCAATGCTTTAAAAAAAAACTAAACTTAGCACAGGATATCTAAGGAGAGGGGCTCTAAAACCTCACCCTATATCACCTACAATAATATAGATAATAAAGAGCAAAGCTGACTTAATTTACGTATACAAAAGCTAAAAAACGCGTGCCGCAATTAGCCTTATCTATTAGCAAATAAAATTACTAACGTGTGCTTTGTCGATTACCGCCTACTTTTGGCTTAGTGTTTGCCTTTTTAAATTGGCTAAAACCGGTATGTCGCGTTAGTGCTGGACGCCCACCTTTTTTACCACCTTTACCTGCTTTTTCATCGCGCCCTTCTTCTGGAACTAAACAGTTAGGCTCTTTACCAATTAAATTAGCTTTACCCATTTTACGTAGAGCTTCACGTATCATTGGCCAACCAGCTGCATCGTGGTAGCGTAAAATAGCTTTATGTAATCTACGTTGGCGTGCGCCTTTAGGTACTGGAACAACTTCTGAGTTGTTTTTTATATTACGCAAAGAGTTCATCTCTGTATGGTAAATAGTCGTCGCATTAGCCATAGGTGATGGGTAAAAATTTTGTACCTGATCAAGCTTAAAGTCGTTTGATTTAAGCCATAAAGCCATGTTTACCATGTCTTCATCTTTTGTACCTGGGTGAGCAGATATAAAGTAAGGAATTAAATACTGCTTTTTACCGGCTTCTTTAGAGTACTTATCAAATAGTTCTTTAAATTGATCGTACGCTCCCATACCTGGTTTCATCATTTTTGATAATGGACCATCCTCTGTATGCTCTGGCGCTATTTTTAAGTAACCGCCTACATGGTGCGTTACTAATTCTTTAACGTAACGCGGGTCGCGTACAGCTAAATCGTAACGTACACCTGAAGCAATCAATACCTTTTTAATACCCTTAACTTCACGTGCTTTTTTATACAAATCTATTGTTGGCGTATGATCTGTATCCATGTGTTTACAAATATCTGGATACACACATGATAAGCGTCTACAGGTACTCTCGGCCTTTTTACTAGTACAGCGCAGCTTATACATATTCGCCGTTGGGCCACCTAAATCAGAAATAACACCAGTAAAGCCGGGGACTTTATCTCTAATTTGTTCAATTTCTTCAATAATAGATTCTTGCGAACGACTTTGAATAATGCGCCCCTCATGCTCTGTAATTGAGCAAAACGAACAGCCACCAAAACAGCCACGCATAATATTAACTGACGTTTTAATCATATCGTAAGCAGGTATTTTAGCATCACCATAACTTGGGTGAGGAATACGCTGATACGGCAAACCAAATACAGCATCCATTTCATGTGTTTCTAATGGATATGCTGGCGGGTTTACCCAAATAGAGCGATCGCCATGTCGTTGGTAAAGCGCTCTTGCACAACCAGGGTTTGTTTCTTGATGTAAAATTCGCGAGGCATGAGCGTATAAAGGTTTGTTAACACTTACTTGCTCATAAGCAGGTAACTTAACATAGGTTTTTTCCCACGGCTTAGGACGTGCAGGCTGAACCATGATTGGTTTTGCCGCTTCTGCTTTTAAATCAATACCCGCTTGTTTAAATTCAGATTTACTACAGCCAACATCATCCGCGCCATATGGGTTTGGAATAGGGTCTATTTTACCAATTTTATCAATAGCGGTAGAATCACTGCCACGCCAACCAGGTAGAGGCTCTTTTCGAATAACAGCCGTGCCGCGAATATCCTGAATCGTATCCATCGTTTCACCCGCCGCAATACGGTGTGCAACTTCAACTAGCGGGCGCTCTGCGTTACCGTAAATTAAAATATCGGCTTTTGCATCAAACAAAATACTACGACGTACTTTTTCCTGCCAATAGTCGTAATGAGCAATACGGCGAAGGCTGGCTTCAATACCGCCAATAACAATTGGGATACCTTTGTATGCTTCACGGCATTTTTGCGAGTAAATCATCACGGCGCGATCTGGGCGCTTACCGCCAACGTTATTAGGCGTGTAAGCATCATCGTGGCGCATGCGTTTTTCCGCTGTATAGCGGTTGATCATAGAATCCATGTTGCCGGCTGTTACACCAAAAAATAAATTCGGTCTGCCGAGCTCCATAAATGCATCTTTAGAGTCCCATGCAGGTTGGGCAATAATCCCCACTCTAAAGCCTTGCGCTTCAAGTACACGGCCAATTACAGCCATACCAAAACTAGGATGGTCAACATACGCATCGCCACTAATTATTATTATGTCGCAGCTATCCCAGCCAAGTGCATCCATTTCTTCACGTGTAGTTGGTAAAAATGGCGCGGTGCCATAACATTCAGCCCAGTATTTCGGGTATGAAAATAAGGCGCGCTTAGCTTTGAGTGTGCTCATAATTGTGGCCGTAGAATAACAAAAGGCGCGAATTATACCCTACTAAATTCTTTATATATACAAAGTAGTCAAAGCATATCGCGCTTTAAATTCTAAATCGTTCATTAGGGCGTGTTGATCTTTGTGGATTGAAATTTGTTCAATCTAGGGGCGATTTAATCGCGGCGCGAGGTTTGTAACCTAGCGGGCTAAGTAAAAACCGAGCAACAAAGAGTTAATCGTCCCTAGAAAGAACCCAAAGGGCAGCGCATGTTTGGCATTTATGCTGCGTTATCGCCTATTTATGGGGAACAACCACACTACATAGGCTCTGCCTTGCCTAAATACCAAACAATCTGCTGCAAAATTAACCACAAAAGTTCAACACGCCCTAACTTAAATAATAAGTTAATCTTTTTTAGCGTTTATTTATAAATTCTATCAATTCATGCTCAGGCATGGGTTTAGCATACATAAAACCTTGTACCTCATCACAGCCTAAGTTTTTTAAGAACTGGGCTTGTTCTTGTGTTTCAACGGCTTCAGCAATCGTTTTTAAACCCAACTTAGCACCAAGAGAAATAACTAAGGCAGCAATAGCGCCAGTGTCATCATTTGGCAGATCCTTAATAAATGCACGATCTATTTTCAATCTATCCAAGGGTAAACTTTGTATATAACTAAGCGATGAAAAGCCAGTCTCAAAGTCATCAATAGCAACCTCCATCCCTAACTCTTGAAGCTCTCTAAGTGTATTAATAACAGTTTCGAGTTCATCCATTACTACGCTTTCAGTGACTTCTAATTCTATGTTTTTTGGCTTAACGCCATATTTTAATAATGTATTTTTAACGTTTTGAGCATAGCCTTTTACTTTAAACTGCGGAACAGACACATTAACCGCAATACAAATTTCGGTACCCATATTTTCTAGGCGCTTTTGTTGTTGGCAAGCTTGCTCTAAAACCCACTGCCCTATATCAACAATCAAGCCCGCATCTTCTGCAAGTGGAACAAATACCGCTGGCGATATATATGATCCGTTACCGGTGGGCCACCTAAGTAATGCCTCACACCCAATTAAAGACAAGTCTCCTAATGAAAGTTGAGGTTGATACCTAAAGTATCCCCAGAATTAGCCTTTACATATCAATGAACTAACAGTATTAAAAAATGTGGGTAGTGAGGGAACATTCATGGTGTTTTGTGATCTTATGAATCGCTTAAAAACAACAGAACTAAACACCATGAATGCGTCTACTATTTTGCACAATATGCTCCGCGCTGTCACCCCTAACTCTATTCATAAAGCCAGATTTAATACTCTAGTCGCTGCCGTTAAATCTCTTTTGCACTGTCAGCAATGCACCTTGACGTCTATCGGCCGCAATTTGGATTCAAAAACAACTGAAAAACATGATATTAAACGTATTGACTGACTACTCAGTAACAATGAGCTTTTGCGTGAATCGATATCGGTTTATGTTCGCTTAAGCCGTTTTGTGGTCACTGAAAAGCATCCCGTCATTTTGGTCGATTGGAGCCATGCTGATACACAAACCAAATACTGTATTCTGCGTGCCAGCATTGTCAGTGAAGGTCGCTCTTTAACCCTGTATCAGGAAAGTGCATTCAGCTTTCAATATCATTGCCCAAAAGTGCAAAAACGGTTTTTAAAGATGCTCAAACTGATCTTGCCGAGTGATTGCCGCCCCGTGATTGTGACGGATGCAGGCTTTAAAGTCCCCTGGCTCAAAGCCGTGCGGAACAATGGCTGGCATTATATTAGTCGGGTTCGTGGTACGGCACATTTGAAAACGCAGGACAGCGATGAGTTTATTCCATGCCAGTCACTATTCAAGAACAATCAGCGTAAGAGCCAGTATCTTGGCGCGACCGAGCTGACCAAAAGTGCAAAATATCAAACTCATGCAGTGTTGGTTGGCAAGGGACATAAGTTATTAAAAAGAGATAAAAAACGCGGTTATAAGGAGCCTTGGCTACTCGTTTCTTCTCTTCCAAAAAGACACCACTTTCTCGAAAAGGTGCTCAAGCTATATGGAATGAGAATGCAGATAGAGGCAGGGTTTCGAGACCAAAAAAGTGTTAGGTTCGGCTTAGGCTCAGATCTGCACAGAACGAACAAACTCTATCGATTAGACATACTTTTACTGCTCGCAACATTGGCTCATTGGTTCTCAATGATGCTGGGTGCTGTGATAGACAAAGCAGGAAAGACAGGGGCTTTTCAAGCTAACTCAAGCAAAAACAGGCGAGTAGTGTCATGGGCATTTGTTGGGTTGCGATACTTCAAAAAACAGTCCATTAAGCTGCGGCGGCGAGATTACTTGGAAGGGCTAGCCTATTTCGTACAGGTGGTAGTGCAACTCGATTGGAAAAATATGGATGTGAGTGATGTGATTGAAATTTAATAATTATTTTTGGGGATCCCTTAGGGTTGATACCATACCTCTAACTTGTTTCGAGCAAAATCATGGCGTAATTGCCTAATAATTCCTATGCGCCAAGCCATTTTATCTTGCATGTCTACACTGTAATAAATTCCCTCTTTGTGTTTTGTTTTTTTAGCTTGATTAAGTGCAATATAAGCAACTTTAAGTGTATCAATCCCGCTACTTTGAAAGTCTTGCTGTTGGCATAAACCCAATCTAAAATCGATAGGTAATGTATGCTCTTCTGCGCAAAATGGAACACCTAACTGCTCATTCAATTTTTTTAAGTCGAGTTCATCACGGCGAATAATAAAACCAAAAACATCAGCACCAATACGAGATAGTAACTTAGCTGTTGAGTAGTTTTCTTTTAACCTTTTCACAATGCCAATTAATACTTTATTGCCGACCTCTTGCCCTAAGCCATTATTAATATCTGCAAAATTAACTATATCAAGTAGTACAAATACATAATCATTCACGTGCGGCTTTTGATAACGCTCTACCCGTTCAATAAAATTGGTACGATTTGAAATACCTGTAAGCACATCTTTATAAGCTGCATCTCTTAACTTTACAAACAGCCTTATATTATCCAGGGCAACACTCACATTTGTTAAGAAGATTTCAGCGAACTGCAATTGTGCTTGCAAAGGAACATGGTCACATTCTATATATAAAGCCGCTTTTCTATGCTTACTTCTTAATACAAATGTTGCACTTGAGTCTGTATGTTGATGCTTTGATAAATCAAAACACGACTCGACTTGTTTAAATACTTTGCTATCAACATTAATTAATTTTTCACCAAAGTAGTTTTCGTAATGCCCACAACCACCTAAGACTTGAATAAAGTCATCGCCATCTAATTTGCTGCACACAAGCCCTCGAGGTGAACACTTTAAAATAATACTCATGTGCTTGATGATTTCTTTGCATAGTTGCTTAATATCAGTAAGCCCTAAAATAGACTTTGATGCAGAAACAATCGTGTTCATTGCATCACTTTGATATTCAAGCTGGCATACCTGCTCGTAAGAGCGAATAGCGGTTATGAGCGATGTTACTAATTTAGAGCGAGTGAGTTCTGTTTTAGTTTTATAATCATTTATGTCGTACTCACGTATTACTTTTTCCTCTGGTGTATTACCAGCTTGCCCTGTTCTTAAAATAATTCTTACATGTTGATTATTTAATTCGTCACGCACCCTTTTTACAACCTGCAAGCCAGCATCGTCAGTTTCCATAACAACATCTAAAAAAATAACTGAAATATTGTTATTTTTAGCTAAAATCTCTATTGCTTCAGCTCCCGAATAGGCATCATGAAATCGCAAGCCTACCCCCCAAAACTCAACCCCAGACAAAGCCAACTTTGTTACAGAGTGGATCTCAGGTTCGTCATCAACAATTAAAATATCCCAAAACTTAGTCGGCTCAATAACTGCCTCATCTTCATAGTCTTGTTCAAAAAATAAAAAATCGTTTTGATCTGACGACATTCGCTCTCCTAGGTAGCAATTTATAAATTATTTTTGGTTTATAATCTAATTCATACTATAGTCGATTAATAAAAAGTTGTTGTATTTCAACTCAAAAAATTAATAGAAGGTGTGCTTATTAAACCATTAAAAATATTAATCAAAGGCGTACTGTTATTGTTATTGGTATTAGTACTGGTAGGGCTGATACTTCCCCAAAGTTATAATGTAAATAAAACAATAGAAATCAATGCAAATATTGACGCAGTAAAACCGCTTATTACTGACTTTAATCAATGGCAAAAATGGTCTCCATGGGAAAAAGTAGACCCCAGTATACGTTTTACTTTGGGCGAACCGAACTCTGGCCTGGGTGCTCATCAGTCTTGGAAGGGAAAATGGGGGTATGGTGAAATGATCATAACTTCGGTGAGTCAAAATAAGGTCAGCTTTAATATACTTTTAAATGCTGAGCATATTATTAGGGGGACTTTTAATTTTAGTGAGCAAAACGGTATCGTCACTCTAATATGTAAGATTAACGGACAAACAACCGCTCCTTTAATATCGGGTTACACCGCAATTTTGAGCGAAAATGTGCTCCGTAATACAGTTTCAATGGGGTTAAATAACCTTAAAACTGTTGCTCAGCTTAGTCATTCACAAAGGACAATGCACAGCCATGCCAGTCAAGACAGCACAAGCGAGAATTAACCTTGCTAACATTATCGAATCCTTACTTGGTTACCCTATAACAAAAGTTGGCAGTAACGGAATATTGCCTACCTCTGAACAAAGTTACGATATTAAAGGCCAAGTTAAGCCGCTTTATCATATTAACAGTGAAAACTCTGTTTTAGCTCGTGCCCAAAAGCGCCAAGATTTACTTCTAATAAAACAACAACAAAATATAGAGTCAATTTTAGCAATGGCTATGGGGTTTTGCCCCGATGTAGCAAGTAGTAAACAACCTGATGTTGATTGGGTAGAGCATTTTATCGCACTGTGCGAAGATACTTCAAATGCGTCAATGCAAACTTTATGGGCCAAAATTTTAACGGGAGAGACACTCAACCCTGGTACGTTTTCAATTAAAAGCTTGCAAACGTTAAAGCATATGACACAGCGAGAAGCTGACTCTTTGCAAAAATGTGTGTCGCTCTCAGGCTATAACGAAAAAGACGACAGCCACTTTATTCTACTAGGCTTTTACAAAAAACCGTCATTGTTTGATTTGCTACGAAAAGGCAATAAAGTGTCTCTAAATCTAGGAAAAACAGGTATTAGTTTTCCTGACATTTTAACACTTATGGATCTTAATTTACTGTATAGAAAAGAAATTGAATCTGCAGTGCTTAAAGCGGGGCAAGAACTTACCCTTTCATTTTTATCGCAAAAAGTAACGTTAAAAGCAAAAAGTAGTGATTTGGTATTGAGCTATTATAAATTCACGCAAACAGGTGATGAGTTATCTAAACTCATTAATTTTCCTGTAAATAAAATTTATAAGCAGTTAATTAATAATGCGCTGGAGGGAGAGTTTGATTTAGCGTGGCACGCAATAAAATAATATGCCACGCTATGTTTAATTAGAAAATACTAATTAAAAGTGAACCTGAATACCCGCAAATGGGCCAGATGCATCAATATCAGTAGTAATATCATCTACATCATCAAGTTCTAATACCATAGAGCGGTAACCGGCTTTAACAGCAACATCTACTGCTAGGTTATCAATAAGTTCCCACGCTACGCCTACTTGGTAATCTTGTACTTTGCTATCGTCAATAGCCAAAAAGCTACCTTCAAAAAATACACTTAAACCAGTAAAAGGTAAGCCAGCTTCGGCACGGCCATATGCAAGAGGAACAAAACCAGAGAAATCTTTTATTTCGGTAAAGTTAGTACCACCATTTTGAGTAGTACCATTTACAACAATATCACCATCAAACTGCTTAGCATTTAAACCTAAGTCAATTGAGATTAAATCGTTATCAAAAATCTCATAATAAAAAATGTAATCGATGTGTGTTAAATCACTTACAGTATTTACCGTAGAGCCTACAACATAATCAGAGCCATTAAAGCTAAATGTATCTGTAAGTAGCGCAGAACCATTTAACTCAAGCTCGGTATACTTTAATTTAATATTTGGAACTAATGGTACAGGGTGCTCAAGTGCCGCGTAGTAACTTACAAACGTCTCATCTTCAAAATTAAAATCTTGAGATGCATTATTTTTATAAGAAAATTGACCATCGTTATCTGACTTCCACCCATCAACACCTACATATAAACCTAGTAGAGTGTCAGCTTGCGCTGCTGGTGCTAAACATGCCATTGAAAGGGCTGCTGCTAAACAATACTTTTTCATTTTTTATCCTTGAGCTAGTAGTTCGCTGAGTTCGATTAAAGCCGCATTGGCTCTAGAAATATAATTTGCCATAACTAAAGAATGGTTTGCCACATAGCCAAAACCATTTCCGTTTAAAATAAGTGGGCTCCATACTGTTTCTTGAGTTGCCTCAAGTTCACGTATGATTTGTTGCAAGCTTACACGTGCATTTTTCTTTTCAAGAACGTCATTAAAGTCATACTCTATCGCTTGTAAAAAATGCAGTAATGCCCAAGTTGCACCGCGCGACTCGTAAAACACATCGTCAATTTCTAACCACGGGGTTCTTACTTGCTGCTGCAGTGGCGCAAGCGTTGCTTGTTTATTAGATGAATTACCCGCTAAATCGGTGTTCACTTTTTCCTGACCTACGCTGGCACTTAAGCGCTGGCTTAGGCTACCTAAACGTTTTTCAGCTTCTTTAAGCCAACTACGTAAGTTATCTGCTCGTGCGTAAAATTGGCTATCGCGCTCATGCTCATTAGCAATTTGTCCACGATATACCATTAAGTAGTCAATACCCTTTTGGTACTCACCTTCGGCACTTGGCCACGCCCATGCCTCAGAGCTTATATTAAACTGCGGCTGCGCCTTTTTAAGAGCTTCATGTTCCGTTGATTGTGATTGAGAACGGCTAAAATCTTTTCGCATAGAAAGCGATAAATCACGTACCATTTCTAGTGCGCCATATTCCCACGCTGGCATATCATCCATAATAATACTTGGTGGTATTACATCATTTGATAAGTAGCCACCCGGTTTATCTAGTAAGGTATTGGCTACCGTAATTAATGTAGAAGTAGTTACATAACCCGTTACTATTTTTTCATTACGAAGCTGCGCTTGCTCTTTCGCGTTTGCAACAACGTCAAAACGTGAAGGTTCTGTGCTCCAATAAACAGCAATTGCGTAAAAAATGATAAGCAGTAAAACAATTATTCCTGCTATTTTTCCTTTATGTTGCGACATGTGTACTCCTAATGATGAGCGTGTTGAGTAGATGGTTTTGACTGCTTAGCTTGCGCTTCAAGCGACACGACTTGAGCATTAGTAAATAAGCGATTACCGTCACTAAAATATAGTGTGAGTTTACGATCTTGTCCTACTTTTAATGGCTCTTGTGGTTCAAATGCCATTAAATGATAACCGCCAGGCTGAAAGCTGACACTTTCGTGCGCCTTAATTTCAACCGATTCAACTTGTTGCATTTTCATCATGCCGTCTACATGTGAATGCTCGTGTATTTCAACACGCCCTAAGCCATCAATAGTTGCCTTAGTTAAAGTTGCTGCGGCTCCACTGTGATTAATAAGGGTTAAATAACCTACAGTTGAAGTACTGCCAGGTAAAAACTCTCTAACTTGCGCGTTAGTTACTTCGAGCACAGCCACATCAGAACCATGATCATGCCCTGAGTGCGCCGCCAACGATGACGAAAAAAAACTAAATATTAATGCAGAAGCCATCGAAAAACATAGTTTCGTCATCATTCTTATCCTTATGAAAACTTTAAATTACAGGCTAAATTTAACATAGTTAACCTATAATAGTCAGTCAAATTAAGGATTAAGAGGCTACTTTTTTGTTATCGGCAACAAGCCAACACAACACTGCAACAAATAGTAACGGCCAAGCAATCATTATAGATCCGAATAAAAGCGCTAAAACAGTCCCTGCTAATGCCACTACACCCGCACCAACTAATCCCATAGTAATTAAAGCCACTACCGCAACTACAGCAATAATTGCGGCCAAAGCACCTACAAGCTCGAGCCCAGCCCAACTAATATCAGCAATCCATAACGGCAACTGCCAAGAATCAATCTGCACAAACGTTATTAAATCAGTAAACAGTAATAAATAGATAAATACACATACTGCCAAAGCTTTCATAGTAATTCTCCTTATACCAACCGGCTTATATATGAGGCCTATTTAACGATAAGAAAATTGCGCTATAACTAGGCAAAGATTTTTATACCTAGTTGTTCTATATAAAATTTTAACAACATTATAGAGTGATTTAATTCGTTAAATTATTCAAATATTTATGCCTGTTGGTATTAATACTCTTTATTTTCAAGGCAGCAATGCGCTATAAAATAGCCAAGTGCAACTGCAAACGGAAAACTCAAAAATAATAAAATAGTAACTAGGCGTGTTGCCCATACCGGAAAGTCCAATCTATGGGCTAAACCACTACAAACACCCGATATTTTTTTATTCAAAGTATCTTTATACCAACCTTGTTGACGATTAAAGCTGTTCATAGCAATCTCCTAAGCAGTGTGTTTTAAATTAGTATTTAAGTTCGCCTTTAAGCGAGCCAACTCAGCATCAATTTTTTCATTTTTAACTAACGACTCAATTTGGGCACTGGTAGAACTTGCTGTATCAGTCAGCTCATAAGCCTCTACTTGAGCTTCAATACCTTCAACACGCTGCTCTATTTGTTCAAAACGAGACAACGCATGAGCTACTTTATCGCTTTGTAGTTGCGTACTGATCCGCCCTCTAGCAATAGCAACATTGTGGCGCTGCATTAACTGAGCTTGCTTAGTTTTAGCCATAGCCATTTTTTGCTGCAAGCGTTCACAATCAGACTTAATTTTTACAATAGACTCTTGCAAAGTTTCTAGTTGAGTTTGCTTATTTTCAATGCTTTCGTTAACGCGTTGCTTCTCAAGTAAAGCTGTTTTAGCAAGATCATCACTGCCCTTCTCAACCGCACGTTCTGCTTTAATTTGCCAAGCTGCTAATTCTGTTTTTTTAGTATCAATTTGGCGATTAATTACTTTCTCTTCACACAATAAAGCGGCTGCTGTACTACGGCACTCATTCAACGCATCTTGCATCTCGGTAAGCATTAGGTTTAAAAGCTTTTCTGGATCTTCTGCTTTATCAAGCATGGCGACAATGTTTGATTGAATTACATCATTTACGCGGTTAAATATTCCCATGGTATTCTCCTGTTGATTTTTAATTAATTTCAACAAGAAGATTCCAAGAGTTGTGCCAAGTCCATCAAAACAAAAATAAAACATTTAAAATCATAACGATAAACAACAAGCACTCTAAATTTTAGTGACTTTAAGCTGAACAACATAGAGTGTAATTGGCCAATAAATTATGATTTTGACTAATTTTTAGGATCAAAAAAGCCACTCGAAAGTGGCTAAAATTTAGAATTTTTAAAGCTTAGTTTTATTCTGGTACAAAGCTTAATGCTTTATCCATTACCGATAAATCAGCTTGCTTACCGTGACCACTTTCAGAAAGGTGGCGTCTAAAACCTCGCGCACCAGGCTGCCCCTGAAAAATACCGAGCATGTGACGTGCAATATGCCAAAAATTAGCACCCAAACGCATTTCTTCTTCAATGTAGTCATACATTGAACGCACTACATCGTGGCGTGACTGCGTATTTGCAGAATCACCATAAATTTTCTCATCAACGTCATTGAGCATAAATGGGTTGCTGTAAGCCTCACGCCCAATCATTACACCATCAATATGTTGCAAATGTTCTAGGCTCTGCTCAATTGTTTTAACACCGCCATTTAGGCTTAAATCTAGCTGCGGATAATCTTTTTTAAGTTGATAAACACGTGGGTAATCAAGTGGTGGAACCTCACGATTTTCTTTCGGGCTTAAACCATTAAGCCATGCTTTACGAGCATGAATAATAAAATCATCACACCCTACTTTATGAGACGCTTCAATAAGCGCACATAAAAACTCATACGAATCTTGCTCATCAATACCAATACGCGTTTTAACGGTAACAGGAATATTTACTTCGTTTTTCATTGCTGCAACACACTCAGCAACTAATTGAGGTTCAGCCATTAAACATGCGCCAAATCGACCATTTTGAACTCGGTCCGACGGGCAACCTACATTTAAATTTATTTCGTCATAACCACGTTCACCTGCGAGCTTTGCACATTGCGCTAGCGCTTTAGGATCAGAGCCACCAAGTTGCAGCGCAACTGGGCCTTCGTGTTTATTAAAATGTAAGTAGTCGCCTCGACCAAATAAAATAGCCCCTGTGGTTATCATTTCAGTATAAAGCACAGTATGTTTAGTCATTTTGCGATGAAAAGTACGACAATGGCGATCAGTCCAATCAAGCATTGGGGCCACAGAAAAGCGTCTATCCAAAGTACATTTATTCAAAGCAAACCTCAGGGTATTAAAGTTATTAAGCACAGCTTAAAAGGCGCTGCATTTTACACAAAAGCCTAGCGAGCATCAATGTTAAGAGAAAACCTGCAAGCCAAAATAATGGGC
Source organism: Pseudoalteromonas sp. SWYJZ98 (assembly GCF_015864495.1). Classification (NCBI taxonomy): domain Bacteria; kingdom Pseudomonadati; phylum Pseudomonadota; class Gammaproteobacteria; order Alteromonadales; family Pseudoalteromonadaceae; genus Pseudoalteromonas; species Pseudoalteromonas sp. SWYJZ98. The sequence goes on from NZ_JADYXA010000001.1 coordinate 260,602, forward strand.
TATGCCATTTAAAATATTGGTAACCGCAACCGAGCTTAAAATAAGCCCCATAATTCTACTTATTATACTTGCACCACTATCACCAATTAATTTATGTACATGTGTTGCAAGCAGTAACAAAACCAGTACAACCGCTAATACAGCAAGCATCATCGAAGACGTTAATAACTGCTCAACCCAGGTATATTCTTCATTACGAGTCATTAATACTGCGCCTAACATAGCGCCAGGGCTAGCGATAGAGGGAATCGCAAGCGGAAAAATAGCGGTTTCAGTACTGTCGCGTACACTTTTAATTTCGGCTTCTGGTTTACTTTCACCAAATATCATTGAGAGCGCAAAAATAAGTAATATGATACCGCCGGCTATTTGAAAAGCCGAAAGCGGAATTTCAATTGCGTTAAGTAATTGCTCACCTGCAAGTACAAAAAATAAGAGCACTAATGCAGATACGCCTACCGCTTTAAATATAACTTTACGTTTAAATTTCTCATCATCACCACGTGTGACTGCAATAAATACAGGTACAGTACCAATGGGGTCAATAACCGCAAAAAAGAAAATAAATATAGCTAATAGTTCGTGCATTACTGGGTTTCCTAGGTAAAAAGCGCTTAATAAAAACGCTGCAACTACAACACAGTATGTTAGTATATCACGGTAGCATAAGGATAAGAGTAATGATGAATATAGAATCACTCGTAAGTAAAGCAAAACAAGTTTGTGACAACCGTGGTGCGCGTTTTACGCCTATCCGCGAGAAAGTATTTCGCCTATTAGCCAGCGCACAAGGTGGTGTTGGTGCATACGATTTGCTTGAGCAATTAAAAATAACTGAAACGGGTGCTAAACCTGCAACTATTTATCGTGCATTAGACTTTTTAGCTGAGCTAGGTTTTATTCATAAAATTGAAAGCACAAATGCATTTATGCTGTGTCATCATTTTGATCATATACACCCAGTACAATTGTTAATTTGCGATACCTGTGGTTTTGTCAAAGAATTACACTCGAGTGTAATTTCGCATGAGCTAAATAATTTAGCTGCCGAAGGTGGCTTTGTTGTATCAGGGCAGACAATAGAAGCACATGGTAAATGTGAATCTTGCAGAGCATCATAATCCTTCAAAGTTATCCTTAGTGATTATACTCAAACTATATAGTCACTTCACAGAACAAATTTAAGAGTAGCCACTATGAATGTAGAATTCATCAATCCTTTTTTATCTTCTTTAATTAATGTTTTGAGTACTATGGCTCAAACTCAATTGAAGCCAGGTAAACCTCGCATTAAAACTGATGAGATAGCCTGTGGTGATGTATCAGGTTTGATTGGTATGGTTGGCCCGCAAACGCGAGGATCATTTTCAATTACATTTGATGAAGAACTAGCATTGACCATCATGGAGCGTATGCTTGGCGAACGCCCTGATGCTATAGATGAAGAAGTTACCGATATGGTTGGTGAAATAACCAACATGGTAACTGGTGGTGCTAAAAATTTACTTGGCGAGAAAGGCTTCGACTTTGATATGGCAACGCCTATTGTGGTATCTGGTAAGGGTCATACAATTACTCACAAAAGCCAAGGTAAAAAAATCATCATGCCATTTAGCTGTGATGCTGGTAATGCAAACATTGAAGTTAGTTTCGATAAATTATGAGTTGGCAGCAAAAGCAAATTACATTAAAGCCTCGCCCGCGAGGTTTTCATATAATCGATGACGAAATATTGTCTCAGCTTCCTGAACTGGCGAGTTATAAAGTTGGCTTGTTACATTTATTTATTCAGCATACCTCAGCGAGCCTTACAATAAACGAAAATGCAGACCCTACTGTTCGTATGGACATGGAGAGCCATTTCAATAAATTCGTTCCTGAGCGTCAACCTTATTATCGCCACGATTATGAAGGTGACGATGACATGCCTGCACACATAAAAACCAGTACGTTAGGCTGCGAGTTAAGTATTCCTATTTCAAATGGCTATTTAGCGTTAGGTACATGGCAAGGTATTTATTTAGGTGAACATCGCGATTCTGGTGGCTCTAGAGGAGTTGTAGCAACTATTCAGGGTGAGCTATTTTAATAAAAGCTCTCGGTTTCAAAGTATTGACTCCTCTGTACCTCACTCATACCTCATAACTTCAAAGCACAACAGCTTTATTGTTGGCGCATAGCTCGCGCGAGAAACCATAGCTTCTAACAACCAAAACTTTAATGCTGAATATTGCACTAAGAATAAAGTAGATAAGAGATATTTTAAATTATAATTTTATTTATGATTTTTAATACAGAGAATTTTGAAAGGATATAAAAAGATTGGAGCGGTACACGAGGCTCGAACTCGTGACCTCGACCTTGGCAAGGTCGCGCTCTACCAACTGAGCTAGTACCGCATAACTAAATTTACTATCACTACAATTTCTTTTGGTTAGAAATTGGAGCGGTACACGAGGCTCGAACTCGTGACCTCGACCTTGGCAAGGTCGCGCTCTACCAACTGAGCTAGTACCGCATAACTAAATTTACTATCACTACAATTTCTTTTGGTTAGAAATTGGAGCGGTACACGAGGCTCGAACTCGTGACCTCGACCTTGGCAAGGTCGCGCTCTACCAACTGAGCTAGTACCGCATTTTCACTTCTTCAGTTATTTTAATGATGCGCAATAAATTGCGTTCAACATCCTAGCAACTGAGCTAGCTTTTATTCACTTCAATTTCTTTTGGTTAGAAATTGGAGCGGTACACGAGGCTCGAACTCGTGACCTCGACCTTGGCAAGGTCGCGCTCTACCAACTGAGCTAGTACCGCATTTTTACTTCTTCAGTTATTTTACGCTTAAGCGCGACAGGTCGCGTTCAACATTCTAGCAACTGAACTAGTACTGCATTTTAATTATGGATGTAAAACGACCATAATAAAAACAACTCAAACACACTAACCCCGCGTGGGTTATCGTCTTGAGCGGGGCAGGATTCTACAATAATCCGATGTGTTTGCAAGTGTTTTTTACAAATTAAAGAAATTTTCTCTATAGACTTTTAATTCCATAATCGAATCTTTAATGTCATCCAAAGCAAGGTGCGAACCTTTTTTGTTCACTTTTGCAAGCACTTCAGGTTTCCAACGACGTGCTAATTCTTTAATAGTACTCACGTCAAGATTGCGGTAATGAAAAAAATCTTCAAGTTCACGCATGTATTTATTCATAAAGCGGCGGTCTTGCCCAATTGAATTACCACACATTGGTGATACACCTGCAGGCACCCACTGTTTTAAAAAATCTAACGTTTGTGCCACGGCATACTCTTCATCGAATGTACTTGCTTTACAGCGCGCTGTTAAACCCGACTTACCATGCTGCGTAGTACACCACTCGTCCATACCATTTAGTAATTCATCACTTTGATGAATAGCTATGGTTGGCCCTTCGGCTAATATATTCAGGTCTGCGTCAGTGACAACCGTCGCAATTTCGAGTATTTTATCGGTCTCTGGTTCGAGTCCTGTCATTTCAAGATCGAGCCAAATTAAATTTGATTTATTAATAGTCATAATTACCTAAGCGGTGCTTTCCTTTAGATCCAACGCATTTCGATATATCATATTAGCATCAACCGTCGAGCTAAAGCTTTTTTTAGGAAAAGCGACATTTAACTAAGGTTATAGGCCTCCAGTGGCAAAACAGAAAAAATTAAGTAAAGGCCAATCGCGTCAGATCAAGGCCAACCACCAAAAGCGCATTAATAGCGCAAACTCAAGACCAGCTAAAAAAGGCGCGCAAGAGTGGCAAACCGATAATTTAGGTCAGGTCGAGAGCGCAATTGTGATCAGTCGTTTTGGCCAACACGCCGATGTAGAAACTGACAATGGCGATGTACTTCGTTGTAATATACGACGTACCGTGTCAAATTTAGTGTGTGGTGATGAGGTATTGTTTCGCCGAGCCAAAGTAAGTGAAGGTGATTTAGCCGGAGTAATTGAAGCCACGCAAGAGCGTCGCTCGCAACTTACCCGTCCTGACTTTTACGACGGCGTAAAAGTTATTGCGGCTAACATTGATCAAATACTCATGGTATCGGCGGTATTACCTGAGTTTACCCCAAGTATTATCGACCGCTATTTAATAGCCTGTGAAGATATGGGTATTGAGCCAATTTTAGTACTCAATAAAATAGATTTAATTGATGACGCAGGTCTTAGCGAAATACAAAAAGTTCTCGATATCTATCGTAAACTTGATTACCAAGTACTCCTTGTTAGTAATATATCGGGCAATGGTATTGATGAATTAAAAGAAGTACTTGTTGGTAAAAATAACATTTTTGTTGGCCAAAGTGGTGTGGGTAAATCCACCCTCGTTAATACTGTATTACCTAACGCTGAAATATTAACTAAAGAAGTATCTGAAAACAGCGGCTTAGGACAGCACACAACAACTGTTTCACGCCTTCACCATTTACCAAGTGGCGGTAACCTAATCGACTCGCCAGGAATTCGTGAGTTTGGTTTATGGCATTTAGATGTTGAGCGTGTAACCTGGTGCTTTAAAGAGTTTAGAGAATTTATAGGCGGGTGCCGCTTTAGAGACTGTAAACATTTAAACGATCCGGGCTGTATAGTTAAAAAAGCTGTAGCAGATGGCAAAATTTCTCAATTGCGCTTTGACAGCTACCACCGAATTTTAGAAACAATGGCCGATGGCCGTGCAGGCGCCCGTGCGCCTCGCGTATAATTTAGGATAAATACTGTGAGTTTAGACAAATTTAAAATTGCAATGCAGTACGCAATGCCAAAACATTTTATTTCACGCGTAGTGGGTAAATTAGCCGCAGCTAAAGCAGGCGCTTTAACAACGACTTTAATTAAACTATTTATTAAGCAATATAAAGTAGATATGAGCGAAGCCCAATACCCAGATCCTGCTCATTATAAAAGCTTTAATGAATTTTTTACTCGCCCTTTAAAAGACGGCATGCGCCCAATGGTAGAAGATAGCGATATCATCATTCATCCAGTGGATGGCGCAATCAGCCAGCTAGGCGATATTGTTGACGGACAGCTAATACAAGCTAAAGGTCACGATTACAGCTTACAAGCGCTACTAGGCGGCTCACAAGATAATACAACACCATTTTTAGGCGGTAAGTTTGCCACTATTTATTTAGCACCTAAAGATTACCACCGTATTCATATGCCAATTGATGGCACACTAAGCAAAATGATTTACGTGCCAGGTGATTTATTTTCAGTAAACCCACTTACCGCGCAAAACGTGCCTAACTTGTTTGCACGTAATGAACGAGTAGTAGCAATTTTTGAAACTGAAATTGGTCCGCTTGCTATGGTACTTGTTGGCGCAACAATTGTAGCCAGCATAGAAACTATTTGGGCAGGTACTGTCACGCCACCAGCAGGTAGCGATGTATTTAGTTGGAAATACCCAACCACTGGCGATAACGCCATCACGCTTAAAAAGGGTGAAGAAATGGGTCGCTTTAAGTTAGGCTCTACTGTGGTACTAGCATGGGGTGCTGATAAAGCTGAAATACTGGATGACCAACTACCAGAAGTGGTTACTCGCTTAGGTACTGCGTTTGCAAAAATTAACGACTAAAATAAATCGTTAATTCGAAATTAAAAAAACCGCGTTTATTTAAACGCGGTTTTTTATTTTTGTAGGCGCAAAGCCTGCTTACGCGAAAAGCGCAGCTTTTAATTCTTTAACGCCACATGTAATAAAAGGCACAGCCCCCTTCAAAACCTATTTTCCACACTCTTTACACTCTGAATCTTTAATCACTTTGAAATGCTGCTGCTTTAAAGTAAGCGCATCAAAGGTTATAAATTCACACCCCTCTGCATGCCCTAGCAATAAGTTAAGCGTAAGTTGCGCCTGCATAGAGCCTATTACACCAAGTAGCGGGCTAATAACCCCTGCGTTACTGCAATTGATAACTGGTGTAGCTTCGCTTTGTGGAAAAACACAGCCATAACACGGGCTATCACTTTGCCTAAAATCAAAGCCCATTAATTGCCCTTTGGTTGCCAATGCAGCACCCGAAATTAACGGTGTTTTATTGCTAATACAATAACGGTTAACACTATAGCGAGTACTAAAGTTATCAGAGCAATCAAGTACGATGTCAGCACCTTTGAGCATGTTAGCTGCATTACTCTCATCTAGCTTTTGACAATGCGTTACTATGTTTATTTGATTATTCAGGCTCGCTAATACTTTACCCGCTGCAGCGACCTTGCTTTGTCCTAAGTGATTTATTTTATAAAGCACTTGGCGTTGTAAGTTTGAATGCTCAACCTCATCATCGTCAATTAAAATAAGCGTTCCAATACCTGCAGCGGCTAAATATAAAAGCGCTGGGCTACCTAGACCACCAGCCCCCACTACTGCAACCGTTGAGGATTTAAGTGTTAATTGCCCTTCAAGCCCAACTTCTTCAAGCAATAAATGGCGGCTGTAACGCAGGGTTTCTTTATCGCTTAGCTCACTCACGTTTATCAGCCTTATTAGTATTACCCTTGTTAGTTTTAATTGGCACTGCTTATGGCCACTTGCAGAGCGCTTATAGCCTCTACGTAATTATCTGCTTCGGTAATCGCACGCACTACGGCAACACTGCCTACGCCAGTTTTCGCTACCTGCTCAGCACGGCTTAAATCAATCCCACCTATTGCTACTGTTGGGTAGCTTTGCATAAGAGGTACAAACTTAATCAGCTTTTCAAGGCCTTGTATTTGCCCTGTCATATCTTTTGTTGTGGTTGGGTAAATAGCACCAAATGCCATGTAACTAGGGCGATAATTATGCGCACGTAGCATTTCATAAAAACCATGAGTAGAAAGCCCAAGCTTTAACCCAGCGTCTTTAATTGCCGCTAAATTAGCAATGTCTAAATCCTCTTGCCCTAAATGCACGCCATATGCACCATGCTTAATAGCTAACTGCCAGTAGTCATTTATAAATACCTGTGCGTTGTATTGTTTGCCCAGCTCAACAGCTTGCTTAATCAGCTCATCAAGTTCGTCTTGCGTTTTATTTTTAACGCGTAACTGCGCTGTTTTAATGCCTTGTTGTAAGCATTTTTCTAGCCAATCGGTACTATCTACAACCGCATATAAGCCAAGCGATTTACTTTCACAAGGTGCAAAATCAGCGGCCATATTAAAATCAAGCGGCACATCAAAATCTAGTTCATCACCCAGCCAGCTCCCCGGCTCAATCACTTGTGGGTAGTCAGCTAAATTAGTGGGGAACGATGTATGAGCAACCGGTCCAATCCCTTCGCCATAGCGTACCGACTGTTTTAGCCCTTGGTTTATATATGCTTTAGCTAAAATAAAGGCATCTTTTAATGGGTAGTCTTTAGCTAAACACGCAGCAATGACCGAAGCCATGCTACATCCGGTGCCGTGGTTATGCGGTGTTTGTATTTTTTGATTGCCTAACCAATATTCTTCGCCATTTTGTGTATTACTATCAATACAATAATCAATGCAGTAGCCACTTGGGTAATCCCAATGCCCGCCTTTAATAACAACGGCTTTTGCACCCCAGCTTAATAGCTTATTAGCCGCTTCTTTTATTGCAGCCGGGCCAATTAAATACACACCGGTTAATAACTGTGTTTCGTGGGTGTTTGGGGTTATTACATCCACCAGCGGCAGTAGGCATTCTTTTATTGCGCTTACCGTGTCTTCTTCTGTTAGTAAGTCACCGCTTGAGGCAATAGCGACAGGGTCATATACAATAACGGGAGGCACCGGCCATTTAGCTTTATAATGACTTATATGTTCGCTGATCAACTGAATTTGCTGCACATTGGCTAACATGCCAATTTTTATCACTTTGGCTTTCATGTCTTTTTCAAGCGCTAGTAACTGCGATTCAATAATATCGGTAGACACTGCATTAATAGCCTCTACGCCTAAACTATTTTGTGCAGTAAGCGCCGTAATTGCCGTGCAGCCATGTACACCAAAACTTTGCATTGCTTTTATATCAGCTTGAATACCGGCACCGCCGCCCGAATCAGAACCGGCAATTGTCCACACTACGTTATTCATATTCTTTCCTTCACTGCTGATGCCAAAATGGCATACCCATTGTTGGGGTTGATGGGGCTGCAACGTCTTTTTCAGGCATTGCTTTTGCTTGATATGCAAAGCGCCCTGCTTCAACTGCGACTTTAAATGCGCGGCTCATAGTAATTGGGCAGCCCGCCCCTGCAATGGCTGAATTTAATAATACCGCATCATACCCCATTTCGAGTGCTTGGCAGGCATGCGATGGCAAACCTAAACCTGCATCTACTATTAATGTGGTATCGGGTAAACGCTCTCGAATAGTTTTTAAATTATAGCTATTTAACAAGCCTTTACCGGTGCCTATTGGCGCTCCCCACGGCATAAGCACCTCACACCCTAGCTCATTTAAGCGCTGGCAAAGTACTAAGTCATCGGTGCAATAAGGCAATACTTTAAAGCCATCATTAATTAATATTTTTGTGGCTTCAAGTAACGCAAAAGGGTCAGGCTGTAAATTGTAATCATCGCCAATCAGCTCCAGCTTAATCCAGTCGGTGGCAAATACCTCTCGGCACATTTTTGCAAGTGTAATCGCCTCTTTTACACTGTGGCACCCTGCAGTATTAGGGAGTATTTTTAAGCCTGTATTTTTTATTAACTGCCAAAAGTCATCACCGGCTGCTGCACTTTGTTGGCGCCTAAGCGACACGGTTACAATTTCAGCACCAGAGGCGACTATCGATTGGGTCATGATATCAGGCGACGGATAAAGCGCAGAGCCTATTAATAAACGGCTATTTACTTGCTCACCATAAATAGTTAAACAGTCTTTAGTTTGCATGAGCTTTATCCGCCTTGAATGGGTGACAGCAACTCAACACTGTCGCCTTCATTAAGTACATAGTTACTGTGCCGACTTTGTGGAATAAATTCGCCATTAACAGCCACAGCAAAAGGCGCAACTGCACCAAAACTTTGAAGTACCTCAACGAGCGCTTTGCTATTAACATTAAGTAGCTCGCCATTAATTGTAATGTTCATTTTATTCTCACTCTATTCGTGAAACTGCTTGCGCCACTAATGCCGGTGCCAGCATATAACCGTGGCGATATAAGCCGTTAATGCTAATTACATTGCCAACTTGTGATACTTCTGGGCGGTTATCGCTAAATGCAGGGCGTAATCCGGCTTGAATATTAAGTAGTCGTGCTTCGGCAAATCCGCTGTGTACGGTATAAGCCGCTGAAAGTAACTCAAGAGTTGAGCGCACTGTAGCGGCACCATTGTCTTGTGACTCTATTTCAGTCGCACCAATTACATATTCATGATTAGGTTTAGGCGCTATATAAATTGGATAACGCGGGTGCATTAAACGCACGGGCCTGATTAAACTTACCTCTGGTGCGTATAACCTTGCTACTTCGCCGCGCACACCTCTAAGCGGTTTATCATCTTGAGTATTTTTAGCACCAAGCCCACGGCAATCAATAATATAATCGAATGGTCGATTGTTTATTTTGTTGTCGCTAATGGTTACGCGCTGATTAAATACAAATTTTACTTTGCGTTTGTTGAGCTGTGCAAAGCTGGCTTTATAAAATGCTTGGTTATCAATTTGCCCCTCGCAGGGTAAAAATAAGCCTTGATTAAAGCGCCCTGCCAGTTCAGGTTCAAGCATTGTAATTTGTTGAGCATTTATATGCTCGGCAGTGTGATCAGCTAGTGGTTTTATACGCTGTGCAAAGCTTTGTAAATCGCCTTTGTCCTGCTGGTGCGCAATGACCAAAGTGCCTTGCTGCTGAAAAAAAACGTCACTTTCAAGCTCTGCAATAATGCCGGGCCAACGCTTCATTGAATCAAGACCCATTAAAGCTAAATCAGCCTCACATAACACCGACTCAGCAAGCGGGGCGAGCATTGCCGCAGCTACTTTGCCCGCACTGCTTTTTGTATGCTCGTCGTCCGCTTCGAAAACAGTTACTTGGTGCTGTTTACTTAGCTCAAGCGCAGCTAACCTGCCCGCTAAACCAAACCCAACCACCGCAATGTTATAAAACATAAAAACCTCCAAAAGCAGTTATTAGTAATATAAGTAGATGATAATTTACTTCTCGCCTCTAAAATTAATTAAAAAGCGAGGCATAAAATCTCACCTATCATTTATATCTAACTTCTAGCCGGTAATTACTTTATACCGCTTTGTGGTAAATCTCTGAGCCTGTTTGCTTAAACTCAGCTGACTTAGCTTTCATTTCGGCTTCTACATCAACCATTTTTATTTCAATAGCGTCGCCAGCGTTATTAGGATCAATACCGCGTGCCTCTAAATCTTTAGCGTAATCGCGTACTTCTTGGCTAATTTTCATAGAACAAAATTTAGGTCCACACATGGAGCAAAAGTGAGCCACTTTACCTGATTCTTGCGGAAGGGTTTCGTCGTGGTACTCGCGAGCTCGATCTGGATCTAAACCAATATTAAATTGGTCATGCCATCTAAATTCAAAGCGCGCTTTTGATAAGGCGTTATCGCGCTCTTGCGCACCAGGGTGACCTTTTGCTAAATCGGCGGCATGTGCAGCTATTTTGTAGGTAATTAAGCCTTCTTTAACATCTTCTTTATTTGGCAGACCTAAATGCTCTTTAGGTGTTACATAGCAAAGCATTGCACAGCCGTACCATGCTATTTGAGCGGCACCAATACCAGAAGTAATATGGTCATACCCTGGTGCAATATCGGTCGTTAACGGGCCTAAAGTGTAAAATGGCGCTTCGTCGCAATGCTTTAATTGCTCATCCATATTGGCTTTAATCATGTGCATTGGCACATGCCCTGGGCCTTCAATAAATACTTGTACGTCGTGCTTCCACGCAATTTTAGTCAGTTCACCTAATGTGCGCAGCTCACTAAACTGCGCTTCATCGTTGGCATCAGCAATAGAACCTGGGCGAAGGCCATCACCGAGTGAAAAACATACATCGTATTGTTTTAAAATTTCGCAAATGTCTTCAAAGTGCGTGTATAAAAAGTTTTCTTTGTGATGCGCTAAACACCACTTAGCCATAATCGAGCCACCGCGCGACACAATACCGGTTACACGTTTAGCGGTCATTGGTACGTAACGAAGCAGTACACCGGCATGAATAGTAAAGTAATCAACACCCTGCTCGGCTTGTTCAATAAGCGTATCGCGGAAAATCTCCCACGTTAAATCCTCAGCCACACCGTTTACTTTTTCAAGCGCTTGATAAATCGGTACTGTGCCAATAGGTACAGGCGAGTTACGTACAACCCATTCACGCGTTTCGTGAATGTAACGCCCCGTTGATAAGTCCATCACGGTGTCTGCGCCCCAGCGGGTAGACCACACCATTTTTTCTACTTCTTCTTCAATAGATGAGCTAACCGATGAATTACCAATGTTGGCGTTAACTTTAACTAAAAAGTTACGCCCTACAATCATAGGTTCTGTTTCTGGATGGTTTATATTATTTGGTAAAATAGCGCGACCACGGGCTATTTCGTCGCGTACAAACTCTGGGGTAATAAATTCAGGAATACTCGCGCCAAACGACTCCCCTTTATGCTGAGCGGCAAGTAATTCTTTACGAATTTCTGCACGCCCCATATTTTCACGAACAGCTACGTATTCCATTTCAGGGGTAATAATTCCTTGGCGTGCGTAGTGCATTTGCGTTACGTTTTTACCAGCGACACCACGGCGAATTTTTGGCAAGTGCTCAAAACGAATATGATCCAGCCCTTCATCTGCCATGCGCTGCTGCGAAAACTGCGACGTCACTGACTCTAAAATTTCAGTGTCACCACGGTTTTCAATCCATTGTTCACGAAACTTTGGTAAGCCTTTGCGTACGTCTAGTTCAAAATTAGGATCGGTATACGGGCCCGACGTATCGTAAACACGAAGCGGATCGTTTGACTCATAAACAGGGTTTTCATCTGTGCCGCCTATAAACGTATCACTTAGCGTGATTTCACGCATACCAACACGTACGCCTGGTTGAGTACCTTCAACGTATACTTTATGAGAATTTGGGAACGGTTGACCCGTTAAGTTATAAATATATTCAGACGCGGCAGCACGAGTTTCTCGGCGTGACGCTTTATTTGTAGTATTTGACATGACTTGCCTCATTGCTTAAGGGTTGTCTTGTCAGATATTCCGAGGAATAGAGAAAGATCGTAAAGTAGCGTACATGCTACTTTGCAGCCTAAAAAAACAAAATCACTTTATTGTGCGCATAAAAAAAGACGCACAAGCGTCCTATTTTAGGCAGCTTGTTCCCTACGCAGGTATTAACCTGATCAGGTTCACGGATCCCGCTTTCGCGATCTCAGCCAAAAACTAATTACTTAGCTTTGGCACTCCGACAAGTATTGATATATAAATTTTGTTCGTCGATTCGAAGATATTATTCAACAAATCTGCGCTGAGTGTACGTCAGTTAAAAACTGCCCGCAAGGGGCTGTTTTTCAAAAACTTAAAATTATTTAGGGATAAACACAAATGTTTGCTCGCCTTGCATGACTAATTGCTGGTCTTGCAATTTAAGTTCTGCACCTTGCTTTAAGGCTTGTAATAACTGCTGCTCAAACTCATCAAGCTCTTCGCCGCACGACTTGCGCGTCATTCCTAATTTACTTACAGTAAGGTTACTTTCTTCAAGCGAACCCTCACCAAAAAATTTGTTACAGCCAGCAAAACCGTTTACTTGCAGCGCTTCAATAAAGCTCATTGATGCATTAAACGAAGGTGGAATTGCTAAACCATCAACACGTGATAATTGCCATTGGGTGTATTTAAGCTGCTCACTGGTAACCGTCCCTGTTGATGCGCAACCAACACATAAACCGACTATAAGCATCGGTATTGCTGCTAATTTCATGCTACTACTAACTAATTGTCTAATTAATGTAATAGTAACAATATTTATGCCCTTTATCCGTTAAAAATGCATGTTTTAAATGTAAATTTTTGTTCTATGATAGTTTAAAAGTTGTCCGATTAAGTACTAAGTTGTAGTTTTGAATACGTTATCTATCTGCTCTGGTAAAAATGGCCTACCTTTTTCATTAACAGACGTCCCTATAACCAGCGCATTGAGCATTACTTTTTCATCGCTTTTACGTATAACCGTTTGCTTAAAGGCAAATTTTAAACGACTAATACGCTGCGGCTCTACAGCTACATAAAATTCATCACCTGGTAATAGTGAATGTTTATAGTCCATTTCGCTACGCATCACGACTAGGTTAATTTTATCTTTTGCTAATTGAGCAAAATCAATACCGTGTGCGTACAAAAATTCATGTCGAGCATGCTCTAAATAATTAAAATAGACGCTGTTGTTTACAATACCTTGTAAGTCACATTCGTAATCACGTACCTTGAAGTCAACTTTAAAGGTCATATTAGTAATCCTGATTATTTAACGTATAATTGCCGCGTTTATAGCACATGTGTTTAAATAATTGCTACCATACGAGTCCCTAAAATGGAGTTAAGTAACCCAATGAACTTACGTTTGTCTTTAATTACTGCCGCACTTTTACCGCTGCTTGGTGCACCAATTGCAGCTAACGCTGATGATAGCGACCTTGAAAGAATTGTTGTAACTGGCGATTTTCAGCGCGAAAGCATTCAAACTTTAAGCGCGAGTGCGAGCTTATTCAGCGAAGATGAAATTAATCAACGTGGTGCAAGTTACTTAGACGAAATGTTAGGCAGTACCGCCAATGTAAATTTTGCATCTGGTGCGTCGCGCGGTCGTTATATTCAAATTCGTGGCGTGGGACTTCGTTCACAATTTGTAGATCCTATTAATCCATCTGTAGGCTTAGTTATTGATGGTATTAACTATTCTGGCCTTGGTGGCAGTTCATTATTATTTGATATAGACCAAGTAGAAATTTACCGTGGTCCACAAGGTACACGCTTTGGCGCAGACGGTATGGCCGGTATGATCCAAATGGGTTCAGCTAAAGCCACAAGCGATCCAAGCTTAAAATTACAAGTAGGTGCTGGCACATACAACACCCGCGAAGCAGGCATTGCAGCAAGCACAGGCTTAACAGATGACACTAGCGCACGCGTTAGCTACTTTCGCAGAAAGTCAGACGGCTACGTAGATAACTTGTACTTAAATGACGAAACACAAAATCAAGACGAACAAGTAGCGCGCTTTAAATTAAACAGCCAGCTTACAGAGCATTTAAATACTGAGCTAAACCTTCACTATATTGATATAAACAATGGCTACGATGCGTTTACGCTTGATAACAGCCGCAATAGTGTAGCCGATGAACCAGGCCAAGATAATCAAGAAAGCTACGCAATAGGTATTAATAATACTTACACGGGTTTTGATTTATTTGATGTAAACCTAAACCTGTCGGCTATTGATACCGAGCTGCTTTATAGTTTTGATGAAGACTGGGTGTGTAACGATACAAGTGAGCCAAAGTTATGTGCTGCTGGCTTACATCCAGATGGATACAGCTCAACTGATTTATACAGCCGCGATCGCGACGATCAGTCTGTAGATTTACAGTTTAATTCTAAAACGGGTAACTGGGTTGCGGGTATTTATTACCAAAACCGTGACGTTGATTTAGAGCGCCAATACACATGGTTAGCAAGCCCGTTTTCTTCAACTTACGAAACGAGTAACGTTGCAGTATATGGTCAAGTAGCGACTCCAATTGGCCCTAAAACAACATTAATTACAGGTTTACGTGTAGAGCAATACCAAGGCGACTACACCGATAGCAATGGCTTTATACAAGACACCGACGACGTAATGGTTGGCGGTAAAATTGCTCTAGAATATCAAGTAATTGATCGCACTATGATCTACACCAGCATTACCCGTGGTTACAAAGCCGGTGGTATTAACTCAGAAGCACTGGCTAAAGCAAAAGATGAAGGCTTAAACCTAAGCGCTGATTTTTTCCAGCAACACACCAGTTTCGACCCTGAATATTTATGGAGTGGCGAATTTGGTGTTAAAGGCTCATCGCTTGATGACAAATTTACGCTTCGCTTAGCTGCATTTTACATGCACCGCGACGATATTCAGTTAAAAGCATGGCAAGTAGAAGGTCAGCAATTTACCGGTTATGTTGATAACGCAAGTTCTGGTAGCAACTACGGATTAGAAGTTGAAGGTAGTTACCAACTAACTGATAATCTATTTTTAACGGGTAGTGCTGGTTACTTAAACACTGAAATAGATGACTTTGTAACGCAGTCTGGCTTAAACCAAGACGGTCGTGAGCAAGCACAGTCACCTAAATACCAGTATGCGTTTACTGCTCGCTATAACTTTACAAGTGAGCTTTACGGTATGATTGGTGTTGAAGGTAAGGACGACTACTACTTCTCAGATAGTCATAACTCACAGGCACCAAGCAGCAACTTAGTTAACTTAAGCTTTGGTTACGAAGCAGACATGTGGGCAGTTCGCGCGTGGGCTCGTAACGTGTTTGACGAGACAGTCCCTACACGTGGTTTTGAGTTTGGTAACGATCCACAAGATGGTTACACAACGCATACCTACACACAATTAGGTGAGCCTCGTGTTGCAGGTGTTACGTTTACACTTAATCTGTAAAGCACAGCCGTTGGCTTTCAAATGAAAGCTACAGCAAGCAAATAAAAACACCGCGTTTAATTTAAACGCGGTGTTTTTATTTGTAGGTGAGGTTTTATACCTCGCTTTTTTATAAAGTTAAATTACACGAGCGCGAAATAAATTCGCACCTACAAATATTACACCTACGCCTACAGGCTAAGCATTACGCTCTTTGCACATCAAACGCTATTACGTCTTTAATTTTTTCTTTATTTGTTGCGAGCATTACCAACCTATCAATCCCTAAAGCAACCCCTGCGCATTGTGGTAATCCATGATCTAGCGCTTTAATTAAACGTGTATCCATTGGTACTTGCTTTAAACCGTTGTTAGCGCGGTATGTGTTATCTTCATTAAAACGTTTAGCTTGCTCACTAGCATTTGTTAATTCGTTAAAGCCGTTAGCTAATTCCATATTTTTGTAATAAAGCTCAAAGCGCCCTGCTACGCGTGCATCATGTTCACAAATTTGTGCAAGGGCCGCTTGAGAGGCTGGAAAATGATAAACAAAACACGGTTTTTCTTGTCCTATTGTTGGCTCCACTTTCATACAAAACAATAATTGCAGTAATGTATCTTTATGCGTTTCATTTTGGGCTATATCAGCAAACCCTTGCTCACACGCTAGTTGCTTTAATTGCTCTATGCTTGCTGTTAACGGATCGAGGCCGAGTGCTTTTTCAAACGCTTGCTGATAGGTAAGTCTAGTTGCAGGCTCGACACCTAAAACAAGTTGCATTAACTCATCCATTTCATCCATAAGTGCAAATTCATCAAAGCCTGGGCGATACCATTCCAGCATAGTAAATTCAGGATTATGATGGCTACCCGCTTCTTCATTTCTAAATGCCTTACAAAGCTGAAAAATAGCGCCTGAGCCTGCTGCTAACAAGCGTTTCATAGCAAACTCTGGAGATGTTTGTAAAAATAGAAGAAGCCCACCAGCATGCCCTGGACCTACAAATTTGGTATTAAAACTAGCTAAGTGCACATCGGTTACACTAGCAGCACTTAAGCTTGGCGTTTCTACTTCTAAAACATCACGTACATAAAAAAATTCACGGATACTACGTAATATCGATGCGCGTTGTTTTAGTGTTTCAATGCTTGCGCTTGGGGCCCAAAGATCTGCTGACATATTTTCTCCAAAAAAAATCCCAGCGTAAGCTGGGATTTTATAAACAATGTTAAAGCTTACTTAACACGGCTTACGTATTCACCGTTACGAGTGTCTACTTTAATTACTTCGCCAATTTGTACGAATAATGGAACTCGTACCACAGCGCCTGTGCTAAGCGTTGCTGGTTTACCACCAGTACCCGCTGTATCGCCTTTAAGGCCAGGATCTGTTTCAGTGATCTCAAGCTCAACAAAGTTAGGTGGTGTAACAGCAATAGGGCTGCCGTTCCATAATGTAATTGTGCATAAATCATTTTCAACTAACCATTTAACTGCATCGCCTAGTGCTTTTTCGTCAGCAGCAATTTGCTCAAATGTTTCGTTGTTCATAAAATGCCAAAATTCGCCGTCTGTGTATAGATACGCTAAATCAGTATCCATTACATCAGCACCTTCAACTGATTCACCCGATTTAAAGGTTTTTTCAAGCACCTTACCAGAGATAAGTTTACGGATACGAACACGGTTAAACGCCTGGCCTTTACCAGGTTTTACCATTTCATTTTCTAAGATACTGCAAGGCTCGCCGTCCATCATAATTTTTAGGCCGCCCTTGAACTCGTTGGTGCTATAATTCGCCATCGTTTCCTCTATTTATATTTTTTCGAGTAATCTACATGCCAATGATACAAAGAAATGAAGCAAATTTGCATAAAAACTGGCAAAAAGAATTAGCAAATGTAGTTACCTGCCCAAAAACCTTGCTTGAAATGGTCGGTTTATCGAGCCAAGTCCATGAAAACGACCTAAAAGCCCGCAGTTTATTTCCGGTACGCGTGCCTATCCCTTTTATAAAAAAAATACGCAAAGGCGATCCAAACGATCCTCTTTTGCTACAAGTTATGCCACGCCATCAAGAATTTTTGACTAAATCGGGTTTTAATAAAGATCCCCTACTTGAGCAAGATAACGACCAACCAGGCCTTTTACATAAGTACAAATCGCGTGTTTTGGTGATGTTTAAAACCGGCTGTGCTGTAAATTGTCGTTACTGCTTTAGAAGGCATTTTCCGTATCAAGAAAACCAACTCAATAAAAAAAGTCTGCTTGAAACTCTGAGCTATATAAAATCAGATAGCAATATAAACGAAGTGATTTTAAGTGGTGGCGATCCACTGATGGCCAAAGACGATGCAATAAGCTGGTTTTTGGATGAGCTTGAGCAATTACCACAAATAAAACGAATGCGAATTCATAGCCGTTTGCCAGTAGTTATACCGGCGCGAGTGACCGATGAGTTATGTGAGAGATTAGCAAAATCGCCATTAAAAATTATTTTTATTAATCACATAAACCACGCCAACGAAATAGACGCTGATTTTAAAGCTGCCATGCAAAAGCTTAAACAAGCAAACGTAACGCTTCTAAACCAAGCTGTAATTTTAAAAGATGTGAATGATACGCTCGATGCGCAAATAAATTTAAGCGAAGCGTTATTTGACGCAGACGTATTGCCGTATTATTTGTATTTGCTAGATAAAGTTGAAGGGGCCAGCCACTTTGATATTAATGAAGCGCAAGCAATTGAAATAATGGCAGAGCTATTAAAAGCTCTGCCTGGATTTTTAGTGCCTAAATTAGTAAGAGAAATCGGTGGTCAAAAAAGCAAAACACCTATCGATCTTAAGCTAATTTAAAACAGCATTTAAACGTATATATTTACGTTGTTACCCAATGATGCAGTTACCGATTTAGCCGGTGTTTGTGCACTTGACGATTGTGCAGCACCTTCAATAAGTGCAAGTGCTGCTGCGCCATCTGCTAGTTGCTGCTTTTTAGATAAAGCAGCGCTATAAAGCTCACTGCCTTGGCCTGAGCCAGAAACAGCGGGTAAACTTGTGCCTGATATATTCATATAACAAACCTGACTTTTAAATGTAATCCAAGTATTATGTCGGCAATGCAGTGCAAAGCTTTAGGAAAACCATGGATTCTATTATTGAACAACTCAATGCCAACTTAAAAATTGTTTACCGTCAGGCACTTGATGCTGACAAAAAACTCGACGAGCTTCAACAGCAAGGTCACGGTAAGTTTAAAGCCTTATTTACTGCCGATTCTGGCTTTAGCTTTGAAGCTAAACGTTTTAAGCCTTACGTACTTGACGTAGCCGCTGATGTTGAAAGCTTATCTAACGATGGTTTTGAAGAAGAAAAACTGAAAACAACCGTTATTAAGTTACAACAAATACTCACGTTGTTAGCTACTTTTAAGTAAAGCTTAAAAATAAAAATGCCGCTATTTAGCGGCATTTTTATTTTCAGTTAATCTAAACTTGGTAATATTTGTTCACCAAACCACTCTGTTAGTAAGCGTTTTTCGTAATAAAATGATTCGTCGCGGCCCATTTTAATTTTATCCATAAAGCCCATATCTTTAAGCTCCACATCAGTATCTTTACTTAGCACTGTACCGTCGTTATCGGTTAACGAATAATTTAGCTTAATGCGTGGAAAATAAATTGGTTTTACTACACGAATTTCCTCCATACCACCATAACGCACATCACCTGCTAAATCTAAATCTGTAAACTCTACATTTAATTTATAGTCTTTTGGCAATTGCTCGGCTAGTTTAGCCATATGCTTTTCGAAACTTGCTGCCACACTTTTGTGATACGAGCCCTTAGCTTGGTTAGACGCTCGCACATCACGATAATCATTAAAGTCATTCCATTTAACAACAGACTCACCAGCATGGGCAAGCGCAGGTAATGCGATACACATTGTTGTTGCTATTTTTTTAACTAAATTCATATCTTTCTCCAAAGAGGTAACCAATCACAAAAGTGTGGATTGGAGTAAACCTAGTATTAGCTATTACTAAAGCTATTTTAGCACTTGTTTATTAACTATAACTTAATCTTACCAATCAAGTGTTACTTGTTTTGCACAAAATGTAATCAAAAGCATTTAATGTGCTGATATCAAAAAAATACGATTAAAATCATATAAATTACAGATAAAACATGTAAATCACCTCTATTTATGGTGAAATTAACTTAATTGATAAAAGGTACCCACGGAGCTTTCATGACTATTTTAGTAACCGGTGGCGCAGGCTATATTGGCTCGCACACTGTTTTAGAACTTTTACAGCAAGGTAACGATGTTGTTGTTATTGATAACTTAAGTAACTCATCACAAGAATCACTTGCGCGCGTAAAAAATATAACAGGTAAAGAAGCCACTTTTTACCAAGGCGATATTCTCGATAAACCCTTTTTAGATTCTGTATTTGCAAAACACACGGTTGATAGTGTTATACATTTTGCGGGTTTAAAATCAGTAGGCGAGTCGGTTGCAAAGCCAGTTGAGTACTATCAAAACAACGTTCAAGGTACGCTTACTCTTGTTGATGCGATGCGCGATGCGGGTGTATTTAAATTGGTATTTAGCTCGTCAGCCACGGTTTACGGCGACCCTGCAAGCTTACCAATCAAAGAAGACTTTCCTGTAGGCGGCACTACTAACCCTTACGGCACATCTAAGTTAATGGTTGAAATGATGCTACAAGATATCGCTAAATCAGATGAGCGCTTTGCGTTTGCTATTTTGCGTTACTTTAATCCTGTTGGTGCACATGAATCGGGCTTGATTGGCGAAGACCCTAACGGTATTCCTAATAACTTACTGCCATTTATTGCCCAAGTTGCAGTAGGTAAACTAAAGCAGCTTGCTGTATTTGGTGATGACTACGACACAGTTGATGGCACAGGCGTGCGCGACTATATACATGTTGTAGATTTAGCGATTGGTCATTTAAAAGCGCTTGATAAAATTGCCAGCAGCACGGGGGCATTAGTTTATAACCTAGGTACTGGTAATGGTTACTCTGTACTACAAATGGTTAATGCATTTATTAAAGCAAGCGATCAGGCTGTACCCTATCAGGTTTCACCTCGCCGCCCTGGTGATATTGCAGCGTGTTATGCAGCGCCAGAAAAAGCACTTAATGAACTTGGCTGGGAAGCAGTGCGCGGTATTGATGAAATGATGCAAGATACCTGGCGCTGGCAGTCAAATAACCCTAACGGTTATAAAGGTTAAGCAAAAACGGCAAGTGAGCAAATATAGAAATTACGAGCTTCGCTCGTCACAGCCAGCAAGCTGAGCGCCTTGTATCTCTCATTGATAAATGATTAGCTATCATTTATCACATCGAAGTCAGTGAGCTTGCCTGTGCGCCTAGTATTTAATACTGCTCCGTAGATAAGGCCCTGACTTTCTATTCTCAGAAACTGAATGGTATCCAAGCACACTTTTTTTAAGTAGATGCTGTATGTACAAGGGGAGTAAGTAGAGATGATGTTTATCGGCATTGATATTAGTAAAGAGAAGATTGATTTATCGTGGTTGAGAGACCAGCTTACAAACAAAATTAAAACAAAAGTCTTTAAAAACAAGCATCAAGACTTTTTAGCAATAGAAAAATGGCTTTTAAATACAACTAAAAGCGCTGCTAATGAGCTCGTTATCACCCTCGAACCAACGGGTGTTTATCATGAAGCACTGATGTATTTTTTACACGAGCAAGGCTTTAATATTATTTTAGCGAATCCCGGTAAAGCTAAAAAGTATGCAGACGCTTTAAACATAATTCATAAAACAGACAAATCTGATGCAACGATGCTTGCTCATTACGGCTGTGCTAAGCACGCAGTCGTTAGTTATTGGCAACCTGATGCATTAGAAGTTAGAGAGCTTAAAGCCCTTATTCGTCGTTTAGATGCGCTTGAGAGTAACCGACAACGAGAAGCTAACCGATTAGAAGCAAGTGAATTCAGCAACGTTTCCGCGCGTGTTTGCCAATCGATAAAAGTGACTATCGCGTTTTTAGACGATGAAATTAAACAGCTTAAATCTGACATTGATAACCACATAGATAATGAACCTGATTTAAAAAGAAACAGGAAACTACTTGAGTCTATCCCTGGCATTGGGCCCCTATTATCGAGAGAGCTGACGTATTTGTTTGCGGCTAAAAAACTTAATAAAGCCAAAGAAGCGGCCGCTTATTGTGGATTAATTCCACGGCACAATGAATCGGGCAAATTAAAAGGGCGAACATCAATCAGTAAACTTGGACCAGCCAGAATTCGATGCAAACTTTATATGGCAGCCATTGTTGCTGGGCAATGGAATAAAACAATAAAACGACACAAGTTAACGTTAATAAATAATGGTAAAACACCGATGCAAGCTGTGTGTGCAAATATGCGAAAGCTAATTCATATATGTTTTGGTGTAATAAAAAACCAAGAAGCGTTTAAGCTTCAAGAAAGTTAAATACGACCTTGAAGCTTAAAATGAGAGATGGTATCTACAGGTAATTTAACCACAGCGTTAAGTTTTGGCTGTAAGCGTAGCGCTTACCACGCGAAAAGCGCAGCTTTTAATTACTTATATTTAAATACTTATATCCAGTATTTAATAACGAGTATATTCGTTATGTCTGTGCCCACTGTCTTAGTAAGTTATGGTACACACCTGTTAATTGAATAATCTCTGGGCTATCTTCTACTTTGCTGCGCAGACTTTGAATCGACATATCTAAATCAAATAACAAACCACGTTTTTCGTCGCTATTTACCATGCTTTGCAGCCAAAAAAATGAGGCTAATCTGCGCCCACTCGTTACTGGCATTACACGATGTAAACTCGTTGAAGGGTACAACACCATACTGCCTGCTGGGAGCTTTACGCTATGTGAGCCATAAGTGTCTTCAATAACAAGTTCACCGCCCTCATAGTCTTCAGGGTCGTTAATAAATAACGTCATTGATACATCTGTACGAATTTTTACTGGCGTACCCGGCACTTGTCTAATTGCATTATCTACATGTACACCAAACGATTGCCCGCCTTGATAGCAATTAAATAATGGAGGAAAAATTTTTGCAGGAAGTGCAGCCGACATAAACAAATTACTACGCGCAAGTGCTGCCATAATAATATCGCCAAGCTCTTGGCATTCAGGACTATTTTCAGGTAGTTGTAAGTTATTTTTTGCTTTGGTTGATTGATGACCTGCGGTAATACTGCCATCGGCCCACTGCGCTTTAAGCAAAACCTCATGGCAATACGCCACTTCTTCTTTCGTTAATAGCTCTGGAACTTTAACTATCATGTGCGCCCTCTCACATTTTCATCAAATAATTAAGGGCAGGTAATAGGCCTGCCCTTATGCTTACTTTTATTTTTTAATTTGTTTTAAAATTAAAAAGAGTAGCTCGCTGTTAAACTAAACTTACGACCATCACCTGGTACAAAGTGTCCACCACCTAACTGATCAACGTAATCTTTATCACCTAGGTTTTCACCATTAAGCTGCAGGCTCAAATCTTTTGATATGTCATACGCAACCATCAGGTCAAAAATAGTATAACCTGGCGCACGAGAGCGTGTTGACGTAGTGCCGTTGTAACGCTCACCTACATACTGCGCACCTAAACCAAACGATAACTTATCCGACATATCGTACGTAGTCCAAACACTTGCGCTATTTTTAGGCGTACGCGCAAGCTCGTTACCAATTTGAGTTGCGTCGTCGCCTAATGCTTCAGTTACTTCGCTATCTTGGTAAGTGTATGAAGCAATTACAGTCCACTCTTTAGTAATTAGGCCTGTTGCTGAAAGCTCTAAACCTTGAACGCGCTGCTCACCACCGAGTATTTCGTCACTTGAGCTATCTGCAAATGGGTCATCAGTACGGGCATTGGTTTTTTCAGTACGGAAAAGTGCAGCATTAGTTTGCAGGCGGCCATCCATTAGGCTCCATTTAGTTCCTAATTCATAACTGCGGCTTTCTTCTGCGTCTAAATCAGCTGCATTTGAACGCGTAGATACCGTTAGGCTTTCAGCCGATGGATTAAATGAATTCCCCGCGCCTAAATATACACTGCCATTTTCTGTAGGTTTATAAACTACAGCTGCATTCCAGCTAAATAAATCGTCACTTGTAGAAATTAAAGCGCTTGGATCATTGTAATCGTTGTGATAATCCGTAGTGAAGCTATCAAAGCGAATTCCACCTGTAACTTCCCATTGCTTGTTAAGCGTCACTGTATCAAATGCATAAATAGCTTGGTTTTTACCTTTAGCTTCAATGCTTGTACCATCACGGCCGTACACACCCGTAAATGCAATTGTTGCATCAGGATTGTATAAGTCGTTACGTATTCCATCTTCAATTAGGTTATCAGGCGTAGTTGCAACAAAGTTATGGCGTGTAAACGTTTCATTTGCAAGTTCAACACCCACTACTACGTCGTGAGTAAAGCCAGCAAATTCATAGTTACCAATTAAATCAACTTGAAGTGCAGCAAGTGAATTTTCTGTATCACGTGTTTTTTCATCCGCAAAGGTAATATCAGTGTCTGTTGTAACCGAGAAATAACGCGGTGCAGTTGTTACTGACTCACGCTTAACTTTACCTAAACGACCTTGCACACGTAACGTAGTATTTTGAGAAAAATCATACTCATAACGAGCTGTTGTTGAGTAAGCTTCAATATCTTCGTAATCACGGTAAATATTACCGTAAAAGTTATCAAAGTCGACAGGAGAAGGTGAGCGTGCACTATCTGCAAGTTCAGCTACTGGTGTATCACTGTAAACCCAAGGAATACCATAATCTGGTAAATTGTCTTGGCGTTGATACTCTAGGTTTAAATCAAAACGGCTGTTTGTACCAAGCCCTGTTGCAAATGCAAACGCAACAGCATTTGTTTCGTTTTCAACATGATCGCGACCTGCAACATCACCTTTATCAGTAAGAAGATTAATACGTAGTGCGCTTGTGTCGTTTACTTGAATGTTAGTATCAAAACGACCACGGTAATCGTTTTCTGTACCTAAACGTAGAGAAACGTCGTTAAAGTTGTCTAACTTCGCTTTTTTACTTTCTAAATTAACACTACCACCTGTTGCGCCACGACCAGAAACTGCAGAGCCTGGGCCTTTTGCAACTTCAACGGCTTCAATGTTGTAAATATCACGTGTGTAACCTGCAACATCGCGAATACCATCAACAAAAATATCATTTGTTGCACTAAAACCACGAATCGACATGCTATCGCCAGTAGGTGAGCCACCCTCACCTGCTGCTAAAGAAATACCTGAAACATTACGCAAAGCATCACGTAGGCTATCTACGTTTCTGTCTTTCATTACCGCTTGGTTGATTACTGTTACCGTTTTAGCTGTATCGAGTAGCGATTGAGTGTATTTATGCGACGTTGATTTTTCTACAACATAACTAGACTCAGTTTTAGTTTCTGCTTTGGTTACCGATAGTTCTTGAACATCCTGTGCACTTGCCCAAGTTGAAAGCGTAGCTGTAACAACCGCTGCAATTGGCTTCACGTACGCATTTCCTTTATTCGATGGCTTACTCATGGTTACTCCGTAGTTTTTATTAAGCACTTAACTATTGTTAATTTAAGGTACATATTTAATTTCGGCGAAATCCTACCACTCAAATAACGCAATGTAAACGATAACTGTTATCAATTGCATTGTTATGTGAATTACTATATTGTATACACACTCAAAAATTAACAGTAATTACGTCCTTGTAATTGCTCGTCGTAACTTTCAGGATTGTTGTTAAGTAATGCGAAGCTTAATTAAACCAATTAGCGTAGTTATCGCGCTTTGTAGCACTATGGCAGTAAAAGCCGACACTGTTAGTGAGCTAGAACAACTCGTTAATAAATGGCTACAAATAGAAAATCAAAACACAGAATTAAATACTCATTGGCTTGAACAAAAAAGCAGTATGGAGCAAACCTTAACGCTTCTTAATGCCGAGCAGCAGCAACTTAGCGAGCTTAATCAGCGTAGAAAAAAAAGCACCAGTGAGCTTGCCCAAAAACGCGAACAGCTTGTAACTCAGCAATCAGAACTTGAAAATGATCAACAGCAATTAAATGATCAACTAGCACGTATTTCTGGGCAATTACTTTCATTACAAGTGCAACTCCCCCCGCCACTTTTGAGTAGTTGGAAAAACGCTGGTGATTTAAGCGATTCAAAACTCAGTACAACTGACAAATTACAAACAGCACTAAAAATGCTGACTCTACTTAATGATTTTCAACAACGTATTTCTATTCACGAAATGGCTATTAAGCATCCTGACGGGCAAGAAGTATGGGTTAAGCAGCTTTATTTAGGTGCAGCTCAAGCATGGTTTGTAAGCGAAGACTTAAGTTACGTAGGTATTGGTTTTCCAAGTGACTTAGGTTGGCAGTGGGAGTTTGATTCAAGCATTAATGCAGAACAAGTTGCACTGGGTATTGCTGTACAGCAAAAAAAGCGCGCTGCTGATTGGGTAACACTCCCAATATTAAGTTATGTAAATAAAAACCAGCAAGGGGCTAAATAATGGCTACTAACAGCATAATTAAAGTATTTAGCGCCACAGTTTTACTTTTTAGTGCAAACATTTCTTTTGCAGCTAGCAGTGATGATGCTAAGCAAAGTATTTTAAGTGATATTAAAACAGCGCAGCGTACTCTAAGTAAAACTCAAAAGAGCATTTCAAAAGAGCAAGCGACCCTTGCAAAGCAAATTTTTACCAAGCAGCAATCGCTCAGTAAATTACGCGAACAAGCAGCCGTTAATCGCCGCCTAGCTGACGAAAACACATTAAGCCTTGATCAGTTACAAACCCGATTAGACACTTGGCAACAGCAGCAGCAATATCAATTAAACTTACTTAGCCGTTTTGTACGCCAAAACACCAGCAATAGTGCTAGCAGTAACGAGTCGGCTAATAGCCAAAACGAGTTATTAAGCCGTGTTGTATCGCTAATTAATAATCAAGAGCAGGCACTTTATCCACAGTTAAAAAAACAATCGGTTGTGCTAATTAATGGCGAATTAAGCCAAGCTAATACCCTTCAAGTCGGGCCTGTTGCATGGTTTAGTACGCAAACACCTAAACTTATGGGTTTATTAAATTTGGATGATGAATCTAATGCATTAAAAGTAGCGTTAGTACAATCAACAAGTGACGACAACCCACTCGATAATACTTTAAAGCAAAACGGTGTAGGCTCTACATTACTTACTTTTGATCCTAGTTTAACGCACTTAGTAACTAGCCAAGCCCAACAAGAAAGTCCGCTTGAACACCTAGAAAAAGGCGGTTTATGGGCTATCCCTATTATTTTATTTGCCTGCTTTGCACTTACCATTGCGCTATTAAAAGCCGCACAGCTACTGCGTTTAAGTAAAATTAAAATGCACTCTCAAATGCAATTACAGCAATTTTTTAAAGCTGAAAATAGCAGTGAATTTGCAGGCATGCAGCAGCAGTTATTTAACTTAACGCTGCAAAGCGAAAAAGGCCAAGTACGAGACGATCAATTATTTAATCAGTTAATTCATGATAAGCATAAACTCGATAACTTTATTGGCGCTATTGCCGTTACTGCAGCAGTAGCCCCACTACTGGGGTTATTAGGCACTGTTAGCGGCATGATCGAAACATTTAAAATGATGACCTTGTTTGGCTCAGGTGACCCAGAAGTTGTATCGGGCGGTATTGCACAAGCACTTATAACAACTGAATTAGGTTTAGTCGTGGCCATACCAGCACTAGTTTTAAATGCACTGTTATCGCGTAAAGCAAAAGCGTACTACAGCCAACTAGAAGGCTTTGCATTACAGCTAAGCCAACTAGAAAAAGGAGATAACAATGTTTGAGAAAATCGTTAGTAACCCTATTTGCTGGTGTATTCTTTTACTCGCTTTATTTGTATACCAGCTGATTTTTCATGACTTACTGCACCTTAAACAATACCAAGCACAGCGCAAAGGTTATTGGCAAGAAGTTAGCTCTATTTTAACTGCAGCGCTTCCGCTACTTGGTTTATTAGGCACCATTGTTGGTTTGCTTGATACATTTAAAGTAATGGCGCTGGGCCATAACGAGTTAATGAGTGACGCCATTGGTGACGCATTACTAACAACTCAATTGGGCCTTGTGTGCGCTATTCCCGCGTGGTTAATGCAAGCTTACTTAGCATATTCACAGCGTAATCCTAAATTACATACGTTAAGTAAGCAGTTAGGGTAACACTATGCAATCACGATTAAAGCACAAGCTAGAGCAAGAAGCGGGGCAACATATTGATATGTCGCCGCTACTTGATGTGGTATTTATATTGCTAATATTTTTTATTGTTACAACCGTATTTGTGCGCGAAAGCGGCGTTGAGGTTGATAAACCACAAGCCGTATCGGCCAGTCGTCTTGAGCAGCAAGTTATATTTTTAGCAATAACCGACAACCAACAAGTATTTTTTGATGGCAGCCAAATTGGTGTTGCGGGTGTACGTAGTAGTGTCGAGCAAATGTTAAAACAGCAACAACGCCCTGTAGTTATTCAAGCTGATAAAACAGTACCTACTGAATTACTTGTTCAAGTAATTGACGAAGCAAAGCTGGCAGGCGCAGCGCAAGTTAACTTAGCTACGAAACAATAATATGCACACGATTAACCCGCTTCAAAAAACAAAAAACAATCGCCATCCGCTGTTTGCATTTGGCCTTAGCCTCATTGTGCTTAGTGCTGCATTACTGCTTTTATGGCTTGGGCAACTTGCTGAACATCATATACAAGACAAAGTGGTTGTACGTGAGATTGCCATGGTGGCACTGCCACCTCCGCCACCTCCATCAATATCACAACAGCAAACAAATGAGCCAATGCAAAGCTTAGCGGTAGAAGGTGCAGGCGCGTCAATTCAAGCCGTAAAAATTAAGATAAAGAGTGATTTAAGTATTGTAAAACCCGATACACCCAACGTAAAAGTAAGCGCGCCACAATGGCAATCAATGAGTGTAAATTGGGATGCATTTAGCTTAAATCAACTCGATGGTCTCCCCACTTTACTTACTCCCGTCAAGGCCGTTTTACCAAAAAGCTTAACCCGCCGAGGTGTTGATGTATTTACTGTAAAACTCGATGTATTTATTGATGAAAGTGGTAAGTTAAGTTTAATTGAGGTAGTACAAAACCCATACCCTGAACTTAAACCAGCTATCGACAAAATTATTAAACAAAGCCGCTTTAGTGCACCTAAAAAAGAAGGTGAAACCGTACGCGCTCGCTTTATTTGGCCAATCGAATTTAAACCTTAAGCCTATTAAAATGAAAAATATGAATATATTTAAAACGCTAAAACCATTAACTCGCGCAGTTATCACTACTTTAATGTGCTCACTCCCTTTATTAGGTGTAAGTAGCGTGCATGCAAGCGCTGCTAGTACGCCATTGAAAAGTGCGCCACTAAAAGTAACCTTATCACCTAGCGATCCAACATGGCAGTTGGCTATAAATAATAAATTACTAGGCCCTACAGAGGTTCTTATTGAGCCGACCGAGCGCGGTTTTGCTCGCCAAGTACAACCACTATTACAAGCCGGTAATTACAGTGAAGTTGCGGCGCTATTTAAAGGCCGAGATATAAGCCAAGATAGCACTGCTTTAAACTTATTACGTGCACAAGTACTGCTTTCAACAAAAGACTTTAATAACGCTGAACTAGCTTACCTAGCGTGTTTAAAAGCTTCACCTGATTTAGTAAAAGCACACCAAGGTTTGAGCCTTTTATACATGCAACAAGCAAAGTATGACAAAGCACAAACACACCTAGTTCACAGTATTGAACTAGGCCAAGCTGACGCACAAAGTTATGCGCAACTTGCTTATATACACGTGCAGCATAGCCAACCTTGGAGCGCAGTAGCGGCGTACCGCCAGGCGCTTATGCTAGCGCCAGAAACAAGCCAATATCAACAAGGTCTATTGTTTGCGTTAATTGAATCGGGTGATTTAAGTCAGGCAAGTGCATTACTAAAAGAATTACTTAATAAAAGCCCTGATAAAGCTGAACTTTGGCTGCAACGTGCGCAAATAGCGTTACAACTTGATCAAAAAAAGCAAGCGCTAGCTGCTATTGAAGTAGCCCTAAAACTCAACCCTAAAGATGCCAGTAATCAGCTTTTAGCAGCCCAGCTGCATTTAACTGAAGGCAGCACTGAACGCGCAGTGAGTTTATTAAAGCAAGGTTTAAAACACGCCACTAAACAGCAGCAAGTTGAGGTTATTAATACCACGATGCAAACTTTAGGCTGGCTTGTATCTCAACAAAAATGGGATTTAGCTAAAGAGCTAATAGGCAGCGCAAAAAGATTAACTAAGCAGCTACCCCGTGATGAACAAGCGCAGTTTTCTGTATACAGCGCACAAATTGCTATGCAACAAGGTAATACTAAACGTGCTCTTAAAAGCTTAAATAATGCACTTAAAATAAATCCGAATTTAGGTGATGCCCTACTTAGTTTAGCGAGTATATATCGTAGTAAAGGCCAACTTACCCAAGCTAAACTTATGTATGTTCGTGCACAAGCTCTACCTGATTACCAACTATCGGCGTGGCTTGGATTATCGCAAATAGCGATTGATTCTAAAGACTACCCGAGTGCGCTAAAGCATCTTAGAAAAGCATTACAAGCCAACCCACAACGCCAGGACTTAATTACTAATATTCGCGCCCTTGAGAATATAGTGCGCCAAGAAGGGTAAGTTTAACGCCGTGGTTAAATTTACTTGTACGCACAGCTTGCTGGCGTGACGAGCAAAGCTCGTAATTTCTATGTTTTAATGTCTTCTCATTTACTCCTCTTTGTGCGATAAGATCTTAAGTGATTTATTCACAAAGAGGTTGAGAAGGCGCTGCGCTTTTCGCGTGAGCAAGCTCGTTTACAATATATATTAAAGCGTTACCAATTTTGCATTTCGACTATGCGTGATTGCGTGCGCGCATATTCAAAGCTCAACTTTTTACCTTTATACAAATGTTCAATGTCGGTTTGCGCATTTATTACCAGCAATTTATGGCAATCGTAAAACTCATCTACTAAGGCAATAAAGCGCCGTGCTTCGTCGTCAAATGTGTGCTCATCAAGCGTTTGTTTTTCGCGTTGGTAGCTATCTTCTATACCGTGAACAATAACTTTACCCGTTGCTTTAACACCCATTTGCGGCACGTTCGATACATATAACACATCAAATTGTGTTGCTAACAACATATAATCGTTAGCACTACGAGGGCCAGAGCATAACGCCATAAAATCAATCATCAAGGCATTATTGGCTCTTAATAAATAGGGTAAGTCACGCCCATGCACAGTAATTGTATTGCTACATGTTACAACCGGATACGAAGCTAAAAACTCATTTTTAAAATCGAGATTTGATAAATTTATAAAATAGTGACGACTGTTTTTACCATATCTAAAGCGGTGATCGTCCTCCCCTGCCACGTTAATTATATAGCAATGGTTATTAATTAAATCAATAGTAGGTAAAAACCGCGCTCGTTGTAGGCCGTTGTAATAAAGCTGCTCTGGCTTTGCGTTCGATGTGGCCACCAGCACAACACCTTGTTCAAACAACGCATTGAACAATCTGGCCATAATCATGGCATCGCCAATGTCGCTCACAAAAAACTCGTCAAAACACAGTATTCGAATATTTTTAGCCCACTGTTTTGCAATTAGAATAAGTGGATTTTTTTGACCTTGTAGCTGCGAAAGTTGGGCATGCACTTGTGCTATAAAATGATGAAAATGCAGCCGCTGCTTTTGCTCAATAGGTAGGTTTTTATAAAATAAATCCATTAACATGGATTTACCACGCCCTACGGATCCATATAAATAAATGCCTTTTATTAAGGGCGCTTTTTGCCACCATGATGTGTGAGCTTGAAGTTGCTCGCTTAGCGTATTTAAAGCTTCCACCGCATTTTGCTGCGCTGCATCAAAACACAGTTCTCCCGTGTCTATTTTTGCTTGGTAAAGGCTTAAAATTTGTGTGCTGTGCACTGTCATGGTATTTCACTATCGGCTATAATCGCGCCCATTGTAGCCGACTAAAAATGTGAACCAAAATGAAATTCCCTTGCCGCTTAGATAAATTTATTAGCCACTTAGCTGAAATACCGCGCACCCAAGCTCGCGCTAGTATTAAGCGAAAAGAAGTAAGCGTTAATGGCGAAGTAATCACATCACATAATTTTCAGCTAGCCCAGCAAGATGAAGTACTGCACCAAGGTACGCCTTTGGTATTTTTAGGTAAGCGCTATTACATGTTAAATAAACCTGTTGGCTATGTATGCGCTAACAGCGACGAGCTACATAAAACTGTTTTTGACTTACTTGATGAGCCAAATATGAGCGACTTTCACGTAGCAGGTCGCCTTGATATAGATACCACCGGGTTAGTTATTATTACTAATGATGGCGATTGGTCACATAAAATTACGTCGCCTAAAAGCAATAAATTTAAAACCTACCTAGTAGAAACTCAAGAACCGATTACCGATGAAGCACTTGAGCAATTACGCACAGGTGTCATGCTGCATAACGAAAAAGATTTAACCCGCCCAGCTATTGCCGAACGACTTGCTAATTACGGACTACGTTTATCAATAAGTGAAGGAAAGTATCATCAAGTTAAGCGTATGCTTTACGCGGTAGATAACAAAGTGGTTGAGTTACATCGCGAGCAGATTGCGGGGATTACCCTAGATGAAAACTTGGCCAGTGGTGAATATCGATTATTAACACCCGAAGAAATTAAGTTATAAAAGCGCTTTAAAGGAGCCTAAGGCTTGGACTATTAGTTAAAACAATATAGCCAAACTTTTACTTGAGCCTGTTGGCTTGCTCTACTAAAATAGCGCCCTTCAAAATTACTAAGGTCGGCCGTGTTAGTTAACTACAATCCCCCTATGAGTCCGTATTTAACGATACTTTTTCAGGATGACGACTTACTGATAGTTAATAAACCAAGTGAGTTATTAACTGTCCCAGGTAAAGATCCTAAACATGCCGACAGCTTAATTAATCGTGTTAATCGTGTTTTTCCAACAGCAAGAATAGTGCACCGCTTAGATATGGCGACTTCTGGCATACTGTGCCTTGCCATGAATAAAGCAGCGCACAGACATTTAAGTATGCAGTTTCAAGAGCGCGAAACAGCTAAACGTTACATAGCACGTGTATACGGACAACTTGAAGCTGAAACAGGATCAGTAGATTTACCCCTTATTTGTGATTGGCCTAATCGCCCTAAACAAATGGTTGATCACGACAGAGGTAAACCTTCGCTTACGCATTTCAAAATACTTGAGCGTGAAGAAAATGCAACCCGTGTAGAGCTAACTCCCATCACTGGTCGCTCGCATCAATTACGTGTGCATATGTTAAGCCTGGGTCATCCTATTTTAGGTGATAGACTTTACGCCCACAAAGAGGCACTTGCTGCCGCTCCTCGCTTACAATTACATGCACAAATGCTGAAATTAAAGCACCCCGTAACTGAGCAAGTACTTACTTTT
Organism: Pseudoalteromonas sp. SWYJZ98; assembly: GCF_015864495.1. Taxonomy (NCBI): domain Bacteria; kingdom Pseudomonadati; phylum Pseudomonadota; class Gammaproteobacteria; order Alteromonadales; family Pseudoalteromonadaceae; genus Pseudoalteromonas; species Pseudoalteromonas sp. SWYJZ98. Next base: position 293,905 of record NZ_JADYXA010000001.1, read on the forward strand.
GAAGCCGAATTAGAGTTTTAACAGGTTTAAATTTACTAGCTAATTCGCTCTATACATTAAACTTTTAGATAACCTTGCCGATACCTAACTAATTGTCATTAGTTAGGTGCGTGATGCTATTTACACGGTTTTTAAAAGGGGCTTTTTATATACAGCTCAGCTGTGCCCTACTTTTAGCTAACCCCATCAGCGCGGCTGAATATATTGCTCCACCTAGCCTATCAAGTATTGAAAATAGCGATATTGAGCGACTACTGCCAAGTGATGAAATAAAGCCTATATTGGCGGGTGAAACAGAATTTTTAAGCCTTTACAGCGAGTACATGAGTAGTAATTTTAGAGGTATCGTAATACTTATACCCGATTGGCATTCTTCACCTACCAATAATTCAGGTATGAGCTACTTGCGCAAAGAGCTTAATAATTTAGGTTACAGCACCTACGCAATGACAGTGCCCGACATTGACTGGCAAGCAAGTAAACTGGCCGAAACAATGCCCAGCGAAACCGAAGCTGCGCCTAGTAAAGCCGATGAGCCTGCATCACCCGACACAGCAACAAACGCACAATCACAGCCTGCAAAAATCAAAGGTGAGCCTCATTACGTTAATGCAATTGAAAAAGTAACTGACGACATACTTGATGACTATAAAATAAATCTCATTTCTCGGTTTAATGCGCTGTATCAAACCGCTATGGAAGATTCGAGTAATATAGTGGTTATTGCACAAGGTACTAGTGCGGGTGTGTTGTTGGAGTACTATGCAGACTTTCCGGACGAGAGGCTGGATGCGTTTATAAGTTTAAGCAGTTACTTACCTAATACTAAACGTAACGAAAGTTTGAGCCAAACAGCGTCACTTGTTACACCCGCCTTACTTGATATTTACTACGCAAATGACAGCACAGACATTTTAATGAGCCTTAAAAGTCGTCAGCGCTGGGTTGAGCGAAATGCAAAATTTGATTACCGCCAACGCCAATTGTTTGGCCTGCGCGATCAACCCGGTCAACACGCACGCCTAACAAAAGAAATAGACGGGTTTTTACGCCGACTTTTTTAAATACTCATAAGCGGCTTGAATATCTTGGCTCTTTTTAACAGCCAATTCCATCATGTGCTTTGGTAAACCTTGCGACACTAATTTATCTGGATGATGTTGCGACATAAGTTTACGGTACGCTACTTTTATATCACGCTGCGTTGCATCGCTATTTAAGCCTAATAACGCCAATGCTTGCGCACGGTTCATATTATTATTTGGCGGTACATGATGGCCAGAACCCTCACGGTAGCTACTACTTTGACCTTGGCTTTGTTGCTGTTGATTAAAGCGCTGTTGTTGCTTTCTAAAGTTAAACTCAGCTTGATAACGTTTTAATACAAATGCAAAGTGTGTTTTAGAAATGCCTAGCTGTTTACTTACTTCTGCTAATAATTGCTTTTCTTGTTCGGCTAATACCCCGTCAGAAAACGCCATTTGTATTTGTATTTCTAAAAACAACTGTATTAAATCGTTTCGTTTAGCAAAGCGTTCTTTAAAATCGTGTACGGTTTCTTTAAGTGAAAAGTCGCTCTCTTTACCTGACTGAAATGCATGTTGTGCTTCGCGGCGTTCTTCGCCCTTTAAGCCCATTTCGTCCATGAACAAGTTAGCCGCTTTTATATGTATTTCGCTCACTCGGCCATTCGATTTTGCAATGTGCCCCATAACAGCAAAGCAGCTTGAAAAGAATAAAGCTTGGCGCTCGTGAACATCGTCACCACTAAATAAGCTAGAAAAACCGCCTGCTTTATCAAAGTTATTTTTTAAGCTTTTATCAAATAAATGACCTAGGTATAAACCTAAAATAGCACCAAATATTTTGCCAAACATAAAGCCAAAACAAAAACCGAGAATTTTTCCCCACATCTATAATACTGCCTTCTTAAAAATTGAGTTGTTACGCCTCAAGGCGCGTGTTTAATTGGTTTAAACGCTCTGGTGTACCAATGTCATCCCACTGCCCTATATAGAGCTCAGTAGAGACTAAATGTTCATTTAGCTTTTCACGTAAAATAGGCCCTAAAGGGCGAATACCTTGCGTTAATCCTTTAAAAAAATCAGCCTGATACCGGCCAATCCCCGAAAAGGTATATTTTTGACTCTCGGCCGACAAATGGCTCAATGCAAAGTCGCCATCTGGGTTGTGTGGCGGGTTTTCTATAAGCACTATGTGCGCCTCACCGGGTTGTAAATGGAGTTGCATTAGCGCACTTACATCATAGTCGGTGTATACATCGCCATTTATTACAATGAACGAGTCGCCCAACAGCGGTAACGCTTCAATAATACCGCCGGCCGTTTCAAGGCCACCTTCAACTTCTTGGCTATAAAGTATATTTACGCCAAATTGACTGCCATCTTTAAAGTAGTCTTTTATTTTATCACCCTGCCACGCAAGGTTTATTACAATATCGGTGATGCCGGCTGCTTTAAGGTTATTTATATGGTGCTCAATAAGTGGTTTTTCTGCCACTTTTAACATTGGCTTTGGCATATTTTGCGTTAGCGGCATCATTCTTTGTCCGCGCCCTGCAGCTAAAATCATCGCTTTCATGAGCGCTCCTTTGCCAACTTTTCAGTCACTTTTGGCACTATGATATTTTTTGTCCACTCACTCAATGCTTTAAGCTCTGGATAATTTGCTGCTACTTCAATAATGTAATCAAGCGTCGGTAAAATATTATCTAAATAACCTGTTTTACCATCGCGTAAATACAATCGACAAAATATACCCGCAGCCTTTAAGTGGCGCTGTAATCCAGTTAAATCAAACCAATATTTAAACTCATCGAATGAAGTGTTAGCCAGTAAATTTTGAGCTGTAAATTCTTGATAAGCAAAATCAAGCAAACTTGTTAATTCTTGCTCTGGCAATTTAAAGTAGCAATCGCGTAGTAGCGATACTAAATCGTAGCAAAGCGGCCCGCGTACAGCATCTTGATAATCTATAATGGCCCACTGGCCGTCACTATTCATAATATTACGGCTATGGTAATCACGATGAACGGTAACCGTAGGTTGCTCAAGCATCGCCTTTATTAATAGCTCTGAACTTGCTTGCCACATTATTTTTTGTTCGGCACTGAGTGGCTCATTAATAAAGTCGCTTACTAACCACTGGCTAAATATATCAAGCTCTAGCTTTATAAAATCTTCGTTATACGCTTGCATAGCAGAAGCTGTGGGCGTTTTTGCCCACTGAGCACTTAAACTAATTAATGCTTGGTAATGCTCGGTGCGATTTGCATCATCAAGCATGTCAGCTAAGTGCGTACTGCCTAAATCACTGAGAATAAAAAAGCCCTGTTTCTCATCGCTTGCAATAATAGTGGGAAGTAAAAAACCTTGCTCAACAAACACCTGGTTTAGCGAAATGTAAGGTTCGTTATTCACTTTTTTTGGATCTGAGTCCATCACTATTAAATGTTTATTATCGTGATTTAAACGATAATAACGGCGAAAGCTAGCATCCCCCGTGATCGCGTTTAAAGTATGCGACTTGGCATTAAGGTGTGTGTTTATAAATTGTTGTAAATTCTCAAAGCGTGTCATTTTATTAGATATCTATTTTTATAGGTCAATTACTGTAATTGCCATTATTTTCCTTTATTATGTGTATATTATATTAAACACAAAGTATTAAGGTCGATAAATGAGCAAAACCTGGGGCATATTGATGCTAAGCGTAGTTAGCGCACCATCGCTTGCCGAAACTGAACTGGCACACAACCTTTGTGGCATTTCAATGCAAACCAGAGCTTGGCAACCACTTGAAGGCCTTAACCTTGGTGAAGTTGATATTCAAGCTGATGATGTTGAGCTGCTTGGCACTCAAAGCGCTGAATTTACCGGCAATGTTGATATTAACACCCTTAAGATGAGTTTGTCCGCACAAACTGCGTTGATAGACAAACAGCGTGGTTTATTAAATGCAACGGGGCCAATTACTTATCAAGACTACGTAAGTAAAGTAAACAGCACCGGATTAAATGCCGATTTAAATAATTCAGAAGTCAGTTTGTTAGGCGCCGACTACAGCTTAACCGAACAACAAGGTAAAGGCGGCGCTGAAAAGCTCACTGTTAATCAGTCTGGCTTATTACTCATGAATGCAAGCTTTACTACTTGCCCAAGTGACACACCAGCATGGGAAATTGAAGCTGACGAAATAAACCTTTCACGCGAAGAAGGCTGGGGAGAAACATATAACGCCGTATTACGTATTTTAGATACACCGGTTTTATATTTACCTTATTTTACATTCCCGCTGGATGAGCGTCGTAAATCGGGCTTGCTTACCCCGACTATTTCAAGCTCTGACAAATACGGTCTTGAAACAATTACGCCGTATTATTTAAATATTGCACCTAACTTTGATGCCACCATCACCCCTCGTTATATGTCTAACAAAGGGCTGCAATTACAAACAGAATTTAGATACCTAACAGAGCAACATGGAGGGTTAGTAGGGATTGAATACTTAAATAGTGATGATTCTGAGCCTGATTTGAACGAACGCTACATGTTTCATTGGCAACAGCAAAGCTACTTAGGTGAAAACTGGCGCGCAAACGTTGATATAACCAATGTGAGCGATGATAACTACATCACCGACTTAACTTCAAACTACGCAAGTAAAACCGATACTCAATTGTATCGTACTGGCTCACTTACGCATTTAGGTGATACATGGCGCACTGATATAAAAGTGCAAAACTTTGAAGTACTCGGCGATCACTTAGAGTCTTACACTGCAATACCACAAGTTAATTTTACGCAAACAGCACCTTGGCGTTTTGATAATTTTGACTTTAGTGTGTCGGGCGAGATTAGCCATTTTACTAATGATTCATCAGCAGTGGCCATAGACAGCGCAACTCGTGTACACGTAGAGCCAAAAGCACGCTACAACTACGCTACGCATGCGTGGTCATTTTTATCTGAAGTAAGCTTATTACAAACTAATTATAAGCAAAGCGGAAATTTAACCGGCACGCAATACAGTGATACCGTATCGCGTACTATCCCAAAAGTACGTTTGTACTCTCAGCTTAATTTTGAGCGTGACGCATCTTACTTTTTTGAAGATGGTATACAAACGCTTGAGCCGCAAATTCAGTATTTATATACACCTAATAAAGATCAATCAGACATTGGCTTGTTTGATACAACCAAGCTGCAAGATGATTATTATGGTTTATTTAGAGACGTGCGCTTTTCGGGTGTTGACCGTATAGCAGCTGCGAATCAGTTTACTTTAGGTGCGACAACGCGCTTATTTGATAAAAAACAAGAAGAAGTATTTAACTTTAGTGCAGGCCAAATATTTTATTTAAGTGACGATGCCAAGCCAACAGAGCAAGGCTTAAACTCAGACACTAATTATAATGCACTATTTGCAGCTCAAACCATGTTACATTGGCACCGCCGTTGGTACCTCGCTGGAGGTATTCAATATGATACAGATGGCAAGCAAATGGTACAGTCAAATGTAACGCTTGATTATAAAGGTGATAATAATCAGCTAGTACAATTGAACCATCGCTATGCAAATGATGTCTCAGGAAATACAATCGAGCAAGCAGGTGTATTTACAAGTATTCCTATTAGCGACGAATGGCAATTTATTGCGAGTTACCATCGAGATCTTGAAAACAACAGAAGTATCGAAGTATTGAGCGGATTACAGTATGAATCATGCTGTTGGGCTATCCAAATTACTGGCCATCGCCAAATTGAAACTGATTTAAATCAGTCAATAGGACAAGAACAAGCAACTTTTGATTCAGGTATTAGTTTGAATTTTGTATTAAAAGGACTTGGCAGTAAAAGCCGTTATGATGCACAAAAATTATTACAACAAGGTATTTTTGGCTATCGTAGACCGTATTTTCTTAGTAACTAGAGTACTATCAGCAAGAGTAGTAAAAAGAATATGAATTTAAAAAAATTATTAACATCAGCAGTTTTAAGTGCCAGCCTTTGTCAAAGTGTAATGGCTGCACCAGTAGAAATAGATAAAGTTATTGGCGTTGTAAACCAAGGCGTAATTTTAAAAAGCGAAGTAGACACCATAATTGATCGTGTTAAAAAGCAAGCACAAGAACAAGGCCAGCAATTACCAAAAGATGAAACACTTCGTGTACAAGCTGTAGAGCGTTTAGTTAATCAAGCGCTTATGATGCAAATGGCTGAGCGTATGGGGTTACAAATCTCAGACAGCCAACTCGATCAAACTCTCGCTAACATGGCAAAAGAGCAAGGCGGAACAATCGCCGACTTACGCCGCACTATTGAAGGTTCGGGCGAAAGCTTTCAAGCTTACCGTGAAGAAATTCGTAAAGAAATCACAACGCAGCAAGTAACACGTGCAAGCGTTGATCGTCGTATTTATATTAGCGAACAAGAAGTTGATAACCTTTTAAAAATTATGGAAACCCAAGGTCAAAGTGCTGAAGAGTACGACATTGGTCATATTTTAATAGATATCCCTAACGATGCGACAGCTGACGAAATTGCTGATGCAAAAACACGTGCAGATAAGGTTATTGAGCTATTAAACGATGGCCAAGAGTTTAAGCGTATTGCTATTTCATCATCAAGCGGCTCTAAAGCACTTGAAGGTGGACAACTTGGTTACATGGGCATTAACGAAATGCCATCGCTTTTTGCTGAAGCAGTAAAAGGGCAAAAGAAAGGCGCTATTGTTGGCCCACTTCGCTCTGGTGCTGGTTTTCATATCATAAAAGTACAAGACGTTCGTGGTCTACAAGTTGTAGAAACAACTGAAGTACGTTCACGCCATATACTTATTAAACCTTCAATTATTTTAAGTGAAGAAAAAGCACGCTCAATGCTTGCAGGCTTTGCAAAAGACTTACGTGCAGGAACAGCCGACTTTGGTGAACTTGCTAAAGAGTACTCAGAAGATCCTGGCTCTGCACTTAAAGGTGGCGAGTACGATTGGACAGATCCAACTACCTACGTACCTGCGTTTAAAGATACATTACTTTCTCTTAAAGAAAATGAAATAAGCGAACCGTTTAGAACACAGTTTGGTTGGCATATTGTGCAGTTACTTGGCAAACGTGTAGCTGATAAAACTGAACTAGCTAAACGTAACCGTGCTCACGGTATGTTGTTTAACCGTAAATTTAAGGAAGAAAGTTTTAACTGGCAGCAAGAAATGCGCGAGCAAGCTCACGTTGAAATTTTCCCTATAGACCAATAAATATGACTCTAAGAATTGCTATTACACCGGGAGAACCAGCCGGTATTGGCCCAGATTTGCTACTCACGCTTGCTCAGCAAGCGTGGGACGCTCAACTTATAGCGATTGCTGATGGCAAACTATTAAAAGAGCGTGCAAAGCATTTAGGCTTAACAATAAACTTAATTGAATTTGATGATAATGCCCCCGCCATAGCAGCTCCTGCGGGCAGTTTGTATATTCATCAGGTTGATTTAGGTGCGGATGTAGAGCTTGGCGTACTAAACGACGGTAACGGCCAATACGTGTTAGATACCTTGCGTATAGCAAGTGAAAAAAACATGGATGGCACGTTCGATGCGGTTGTTACGGGCCCTGTTCACAAAGGCATTATTAACAAAGCGGGCATTTCATTTAGCGGACACACTGAGTATTTTGCGCAGCAATCAAATACTGCAGATGTAGTTATGATGCTTGCAACTGAAGGTTTACGCGTTGCACTTGTAACCACGCATATTCCACTTGCGTATGTATCGCGTGCCATTACTCCTGAGCGCTTAACTAAAGTAGCGGGTATTTTAAATCACGACCTACAAACTAAGTTTGGGATAGAAAAACCACGTATTTTAGTGTGTGGCTTAAACCCACATGCAGGTGAAGATGGCCATTTAGGCCGTGAAGAAATAGAAACAATCACCCCAACGCTCGAAATACTTAGAAGTGAAGGGATGAATTTAATTGGCCCACTACCGGCCGATACCTTATTTCAACATAAATACCTATCTGAAGCAGATGCAGTACTTGCTATGTATCACGATCAGGGATTACCTGTGCTAAAATACAAAGGATTTGGTAAATCGGTAAATATTACCCTTGGCTTACCATTTATCCGCACCTCAGTTGACCACGGTACTGCTCTCGATTTAGCAGGGACTGGTACAGCTGACGTTGGCAGTTTTGAATTAGCGATCCGCGAAGCAATTAAGCTCGCCCAAGAAAAAGCACAAAATCAATGACCGATAAAGTACATTTAGGACACCGCGCTCGTAAGCGTTTTGGGCAAAACTTTTTATTTGATGAATCTATCATCGATAAAATAGTCTCTGCGATTGATCCTAAACCAGAAGACAACTTAGTAGAAATTGGCCCCGGCCTTGGCGCAATTACTGAGCCAGTAGCCGACTTAAGCGGCCATTTAACGGTTGTTGAATTAGATAAAGATTTAGCACAACGATTAATTGAACATCCATTTTTGGGTCCTAAATTAACCGTTAATCAAGGCGATGCAATGACGTTTGACTTTGCAAGCTTGGTTCGCGATGACAAAAAATTAAAAGTGTTTGGTAACTTACCTTACAATATTTCGACACCGTTATTGTTTCACCTTTTTGAATTTTCAGATCATATTGAGCACATGCACTTTATGCTTCAAAAAGAAGTAGTAAAACGCATGGTAGCAGGCCCAGGTAGTAAAACATTTGGCCGCTTAAGCGTAATGACTCAATACTACTGTAATGCAATGCCGGTTGTTGAAGTACCACCTGAGTGCTTTAAACCAGCGCCAAAAGTTGACTCTGCTGTTATTCGTTTAATACCTAAAAAGCCAGAGCAACGTACAGCAAAAAGCATTAAAATTTTAAACACCGTGTGTTTAGAAGCATTTAACCAGCGCCGTAAAACGCTACGTAATAGTTTAGGTAACTTACTTACCGCAGAAGAACTAACTAGCATTGGCATTGATATAACGCTGCGTGCTGAGCGCTTATCTTTACAACAATTTATTGATATAGCTAACTGGATTTATGACAACAAGCAGTAACATTGGATCGCCTGTAAAGGTATCTGTAGAAACATTTTACGTAGAAGGCCAATCTCAACCTGAGCTTGAAAAATATGTATTTGCTTACTCGGTAACAATTAAAAACCATAGTTTATGCAGTGCAAAATTACTGAGCCGCTATTGGTTAATTACCGACGCAAATGGCAAACAAGTAGAAGTTGAAGGCGAAGGCGTTGTTGGCGAAATGCCAGATATTGGCCCAGGCGAAAGCTATAAATACACCAGCGGTGCAATTTTAGATACACCTGTAGGCACTATGCAAGGCCATTACACGTTACGCAACGAGTTTGGTTCTGAGTTTCAGGCGCCTATTAATGTGTTTCGTTTGGCTTGCCCTAACATTTTGCATTAAGCACTTAGATGGCAGATTATGCGATAGGTGATTTACAAGGGTGTTTTAGTGAATTTAACACCCTTTTACAACGGGTTGATTTTAACCCAAGTAAAGATCACCTATATTTAGTTGGCGACATAGTTGCTCGCGGGCCAGACTCCCTAGCCTGCTTAGACTATATTTACCAACATCAAAATAGCATGACCATCACTTTAGGCAATCACGACCTTCACATGGTTGCCTGCTACTTTCTTAACAAACCCACTAATCCAAACGATAAATTACACTCAATATTTGAAAGCCCTAAATTGGCTAACTACATCGCTTTTTTACAAACCCAGCCATTGGCATTAGAGCTTATAAAACATAACTGCTTTATATCTCACGCGGGGTTAAATCCCGATTGGTCTGTTGAAGATGCGCTAAAACAAGCCCAATTTGCACAAAGCTGTTATCAATCAAGTAACGCAAAAGCGTTTTTTGAACACATGTATCAGCCTCACCCCGCTAAGTGGTCGAATACCCTTGATGACTTTGCAAAGTTTAGATACATAGTTAATTACTTTACCCGCATGCGTTTTTTAACAAGTGATAACACACTCGAGCTTAATGCAAAGGGTGCAATAACCGACAGCGAAACTCTCACTCCTTGGTTTAACCACCCCAATATAGCTAAATCTAAACACGATATTATTTTTGGCCACTGGGCCGCACTTGAAGGTAGAACAGGTAATTCACGGGTTCACGCCCTAGATACAGGCTGCGTATGGGGTAACACCATGAGCCTAATGGAGCTGAGTACTAAAAAAGTAATTGTAGAAAATTCCCACCTTTCGTCTAAATAAACTGAAAAAAAACAATACATCTGTTAGATTTATCAATTAATAGTTAAAATTAATTAAAGTAATTGATTTTAATTACTTAACTTATTGGTACAAACGCCGATAAGTCTTAATTGAAGTACTTTTTGAGTGGAAATCTTATGAACCTGACAGTAAGCCAGCGTATTTGGGGTGGTTTTATATTTATCACACTATTATTATTAATAATTGGTGGTAATTCCTTAATAAAAATTGCAAATATTGACCGTTCCACTCAAAAAGTGAACCAACTATCACTCCCAGCATTAAATAAAAGCTCTGAGCTACAAGCCGAATTTATTTTAATGAGTAAAGCCGCACAAGCGAGCTTTTACACTACATCAGCCAATGAGCTTGCACCAATAAAAGCACAGGTCTTTGAGCAAAAACAGCAATTCAACACGCTGCACCGTGAGCTTCAAGACGTAGTAAAAAACGATGCTGCACTTAATCAAAGCAGCCAAAACGTAGAAAAAACCTATTTAAGCTTTTTAAGCACCGTTGAAAATTTATTAGCAGATAAAGGCAAACAACTAGCATTAAATAAAGCATTAAAAGCACAATTAGAAAACATAGAACTAAGTGCAGAAGATGCTAACTCTGTTGTACTCGACATTATCGACATTGACGGATTTGAACAAAACCACCCTCGTGCTTATCAAGCTGCAAATAATTTAGAAAACAACTTTATGTCGGTAGTTAGTAACAGCACCGACATGCTAACTGTTAAAACGCTTAACACTCTCGATATTGTTAAGAACGAGCAAACGTATTACCTTGAAGAAGTAGTACGCACCGTTGATTTAATTAAGCCAGCAATAGAGCAAACGCATAGCGACTTATATTCAAGCCTAAAAGAATATGTTGATGTTTTAGAAAATAACATAAAGGGCAGTAACAGCTTAGCGGCAAACAAAAAACGTTTAATTGATTCAATTACGCTTACGCAATCAGAGCTTGCGCAGTCAGAGCAAGCCACCAAAATGGCACTTAACCAAATTGACGAGCTAGTTAATCAAGCGAGTGACGTTGCGTTTAAATTGCAACAAGGTGTGCGCAGCGATGTAGACTCAGCTAATTTATGGACGTGGGTTGGCATGGTTATAGCCACTCTTTTAGCAATTGTGATTGCCATTATTACTGTTAGCCGCATTACTAAACCACTTGCCGAAGTTAATCGCATTTTAGATATTGTTGCCAGTGGCGACATGACACAACGTTTAGACGACAGCGCTCAAGACGAGTTTGGCGAACTATCTAAAAGTTGTAATACACTAATTGACAGCCTACGTAGCCTAATTAAAGGTATTATTTCGCGCTCTACTCAGCTTGCAGCAGCATCAGAGCAAACATCGGCCATTACCTCAGAATCAAGCCAAGCAATTCGTAACCAGCAAGCACAAGTTGAACAAGCCGCAACTGCAACAACCGAAATGAGCAGTACATCGCAAACAGTTAGTAACAGCGCTCAACAGGCACTTAGCGAAATTAAAAATGCTGATAAAGAAGCTGAACGCGTTAAAGGTATTTCGAATAACAATAAAGCAACGATTGAACAACTAGCGCGTGAAGTAGACGACGCCTCACAAGTTATTAATAAACTGCATCAAGATAGCGCATCAATTGGCAGCATATTAGATGTAATACGCGGAATAGCGGATCAAACTAACCTACTTGCACTAAATGCCGCAATTGAAGCTGCGCGAGCTGGTGAATACGGCCGAGGCTTTGCTGTTGTAGCTGATGAAGTACGCTCTCTAGCGAGTAAAACTCAAGAGTCCACCCAAGAGATACAATCAATGATTGAGTCGCTACAAACAGGCGCTGAAGCTGCAGTAACGGCAATGAGCAAAGGTAAGCAACGCGCTGTATCGTGTGTTGAGCAAACCGACCTAGCAAGTAGCGCACTTGATTCGATTACATTTGCGGTTTCGCAAGCCCACGACGTAAGTGAAGAAATTTCGACTGCCGCACTTGAGCAACAGCAAGTAGCACAAGAAATTAGCGAACGCCTTGAGTCGATTGTAGCCATCGCAGAGCAAACAGCCGAAGGCGCAAACCAAACTAATATTTCAAGTTCAGAAGTAGCAAAACTTGCTGAAGAGCTTCGCTTGTCGGTAGACGAATTTAAAGTTTAGGTTTACTAAAACGATTAAAAAACCCCGATGGTACACAGTACCATCGGGTTTTTTGTTTATAAGACCTTTAGAAATGAGATGTAAAACCTCACCTATAATATACGCCCCTGTAGGTACGCATTTACTTCGCGCTCATCTAATTTAACTTTACCAAAGCGGGGTATAAAACCTCACCTACAACTTATATACACCAACTAATAACTACTAATATATCGCTTTTTTCTTCCTTACTTAGGCGTTTATTGCTAACCTCGCGTTAACGTTTTTACTTAAACAAATTTTTGCTAACGGAATAATTATGCTCAAAAAAATATCACTGTTTATAGGGATGGCAATCAGTGCAAGTGCTATTGCTAAAGGTGGCGTGTCTCCTTACTTACCTTTAAATCAAGCCCCAGAACTTGAGCACCAAGTACAACGACTTTTAGCCGTAAGTAAAAACACACATATTATGAGCAAGCCTTATAAAGCGCACGATATTTATAGAGTGCTGCAAACAGTAAGGCATACTTACCCAGAACTATATCAAACACTTTCGTACCAACTTAGTCCTTACATTCAAAGCGATGCGGGCACATTTGCAAAACTAGCGCTTGCTGCTGGCACAAAAGATAAAACACTGCCAAACCAACGCGGCCAAACCACTAAAACCAACTTAATTGTTGAAGGTGGCGCTTACGCTAACTTCGGGCGTTACTTTGGTGTAAGTGTTGCTGGCATAGCCAACGAAGATGAAATATTACCTACACAAAGCTTTTTTTACCTTGGTAATAAGTACGCGCAGTTAGATGTAGGTTACCGAGAGCATTGGTACTCACCTTTTAACGACAGCGCCATGCTATTAAGCACACAAGCTAAAACAACGCCTTCTATAACGCTTAGTAATGTAGAGCCAATAACCAGCTTTAATATTCGTTATGATATGTTTATTAGCAAAATGACCGAGCAACGTGGCATTTTAAAAGAAGGTCAACAAACAGGTGTTGATAGGGTTTATGAACCAGGTAAGCCCTATTTATTTGGTTTACACACGAGTTTTGCAGCAACTGATAATCTAACAATAGGCTTAAGTCGTTTAATGCAGTTCGGAGGCGGCCCTCGAACAGTTACCTTAAAAGACTTTGCAGAGGGTTTTTTTACTCCAGGGGCTAAAGACAATATAACAACTGATGATGCTAACGAACTTGGTGATGAATACGAGCTTGGGGATCAACTAGGATCCATAACATTCGCCTACAACAATAGTATTTATGCGCTACCGTTTGAGTTTTATGGCGAGATTGCGCTTGAAGATACATTGGGAGGCTCACGTAATAATGCCTACAGTTTTGGACTCTACTTACCTTTTATTGCTAATAACCATAGTCTACGTTTTGAGCACAGTAATTGGCAGCCTAGTTGGTATGGTAATCACTTATACTTAGACGGGAATCGTAATTCAGGCAATGTAATTGGCCACTGGGCGGGTGATGAACACGACTACAGCGACTACACTCCTGCTAAATCAATGAGCGTAAACTGGCATTGGCAATTGAGTAAAATAGAAAGTTTAAATACCACCATTCGCATGCTTGAAAATAAACGTGATGGTTATAAAACTAGTTATGAGTTACAAACAGCCTATACGCGGAAATTAAGTAAACCAATAATGGGTGCTAAAAGTTGGGGAGCTGAGCTGTATCAAGGAAAGGATGTATACGGGGAAGCATTTGCTAGGTTAGGTGTATTTGCCAATTTTTAACACCCTGTAGGGGCGAATTTATTTCGCGCTAATGTAATTTAACTTTACTAAAGCGAGGTATAAAACCTCACCTACAATATACACCCTATCGATGCGAATTTACTTCGCGCTCATGTGATTTAACTTTACCAAAAGCGAGGTATAAAACCTCACCTACAATACACACACCCTGTAGGCGCGAATTTACTTCGCGCTCATCTAAATTAACTTTATTAAAAGCAAAAAAAAGCACTGTCTTAAATTTAAAACAGTGTTTTAAATGACTTACAAATTGTAACCTTTATTTATAAAAGTCTTTATACCACTTAATAAGCTCACTCACGCCTTGCTTAACACCAACTTGCGCTTTATAGCCTGTTGCATTAAATAAATCTGTAGTATCAGCATAAGTTTTATAAACATCGCCAGCTTGCATTTCACGGAAGTTCTTTTTAGCTTCAGTACCTAGTTCAGCTTCAATGGCTTCAATAAACTTCATTAGGTTTATTGGGCTACCGTGGCCAATATTATAAACCGCATACGGAGCAGAGCTAGAAGCTGGTGAACCTGTTTCAACTTTCCAATCTGGGTTTGCAACAGGTATAACATCGGCAGCACGAACAACACCTTCGACTATGTCATCTATGTAAGTAAAGTCACGCCACATATCGCCATTGTTGTTTATATCAATAGTGTCGCCGGCAAGTATTTTTTTAGTAAAAATATATGGGGCCATATCTGGGCGACCCCATGGCCCATATACAGTAAAAAAGCGTAAGCCTGTTGTAGGTAAACTATATAAATGAGAATAGCTATGCGCCATTAGCTCATTCGCTTTTTTAGTTGCAGCATAAAACGACACTGGGTGATCAACACTATCGGTTGTTTCAAACGGTGTTTTTTCGTTTAAGCCATATACAGAGCTAGATGAAGCATAAACCAAGTGTTTAACTTTATTATTACGACACCCTTCAAGCACATTTAAGTGCCCTACTAAATTAGAGTCTGCATAAGCATCAGGGTTTTCTATTGAATACCTAACACCGGCTTGCGCCGCTAAATGTATTACTTTATCAAACTGCTGTGTTTTAAATAACTCGCTCATTGCTGGGCGTTCACTTATATCAAGCTTAATAAATGTAAACGCTTCATGGCTTTCAAACTGCGCTAAACGAGCTAGTTTTAAATTTACATCGTAATAATCGTTAAGGTTATCAATACCGACTACTACATGGCCAGCCGCTAATAATTTTTGGCATGTTGCCGCGCCAATAAAACCAGCAGCACCCGTTACTAAATATTTCATAATTTCCTAATCTTTAAGCTGATAAAGTTGAAAGTTGAAAGTTGAAAGTTGAAAGTTGAAGACTAAAAGCCTAATCCCAAGTTTCAATAGTTTTCATTAAGGCAGATATCATTTTTGATAACTGCCTAGACTCTTCTATTCAGGTCCGTACTTTTACCTCAATGCCTTTAACTTTTTAAAGCTATGCTTATTTGCTAACGCGCCAGCAAGCAAGGCGCCTACAACAATAACATCGCAATTATACGGCTGAGTCGTAGGCGTAAAGTTTGCGCACGCACGAAAAAAGCCTAAACGAGCCAGCAAGTAAGGTGCCTACAACAATAACATCGCAATTATACGGCTGAGTTGTAGGCGTGAAGCTTGCTCACGCACAAAAAAAACTAATTTCAACTATAAGCCTTTAACCTTTAGCCTTTAGCCTTTAGCCTTTAGCCTTTAGCCTTTAGCCTTTAGCCTTTAACCTTTAGCCTTTAGCCTTTAGCCTTTAACCTTTAACTTTTAGTCTTTAAACTTTGTTTATTAATCACTACCAAACAAATCGCGAGTATAAACTTTGTCAGCAATATCACTGAGCTCTTCAACCATACGGTTAGATACAACAACATCAGATATTTGCTTAAACTCATTTAAGTCTTTAATGACACGAGAATGATAAAACTCACTTTCTTCAAGCACGGGTTCGTAAACTACAACCTCAATACCTTTCGCTTTAATACGCTTCATAATACCTTGAATAGACGAAGCTCTAAAATTATCAGACCCACTTTTCATTACTAACCTATATACACCAACCACTTTAGGGTTACGTTTAAGTATTGAGTCCGCAATAAAGTCTTTACGTGTCGTATTAGCATCAACAATGGCACCAATAATATTGTTTGGTACATTTGCATAGTTTGCACGTAGCTGCTTAGTGTCTTTTGGTAAGCAATAGCCGCCATATCCAAACGATGGGTTATTGTAATGATCACCAATACGTGGGTCTAAACTAACACCCTGTATAATTTGCTTAGAGTTTAAGCCATGCGCTTCAGCGTAGCTATCAAGCTCATTAAAGTAAGCTACACGCATTGCTAAATAAGTGTTTGAGAACAACTTAATAGCTTCGGCTTCAGTTGAGTCAGTAAAAAGTACTTCAATATCTTCTTTGATAGCGCCTTGCTTAAGTAAGTTGGCAAAAACACTTGCACGCTCGCTTTGCTCACCAACAACAATACGCGATGGGTATAAGTTATCGTGCAGCGCTTTACCTTCACGTAAAAACTCTGGCGAAAACATTAAATTATTAATGCCAAGTTTTTCTTTAATACTTTGCGTAAAACCAACGGGTACCGTCGACTTTATAACCATAACCGCATTTGGATTGTGCGCTAGCGCATCTTTAATTACCGCTTCTACAGAACTTGTATTAAAGTAATTGTTTTCTACATCGTAATCAGTTGGAGTCGCAATAATGACAAAATCAGCATTTTTATAGGCTGCCATTTTGTCTGCAGTGGCTGTAAAGTTTAAGTCGCTTCGAGTTAAAAACTCACTAATTTCGATATCAACAATAGGTGACTTTTTATTATTTAACAGTGCTATTTTGTGCTCATCTATATCTAATGCAACTACTTCATTATTCTGCGCCAAAAGCATTGCGTTAGAAAGGCCTACATAGCCCGTACCAACCACAGCAATTTTCATATTAATCCTTTATATTTAAAAATATTTTTATTATTTTACCAGAGCGAGCAGAGAAAACGAACAAGCAAAAAGTTTATTATTTTCGTAAACAGCAACCACACCTAGCAGAGTGAATTCAATCAAGTGAAAATGCTCTTAGTTTTTTACTGTAGGTAATATGCACACAAAGACCCATTAATGACTGGCAAAATTGATTGTGCAGTAACAAACTAGTAGCTTATTTATTGACGCGTTTTGTAGGGAAAACAAGTTACCAACTTCAAAATTTTATAAATATCGGTCTAAATATAAGAGGCTGTAAAAGCACCTAAATTAGTCAAAGTGAAAAACAAAGCCATTCCTCATGAAGTCAATACCTCAATCTCGTTATGTCAGTTCTTTATCTAATAGTTCCCGCTATTAGAAGAAAACACCCCCTCCCCGACAGCCCTTACACAGCAAGACTTTCCGCCCTATTTAACTCTACATATGAGACATAAAAATGTCTGAATTTGGCTATTTGAGACACTTCTACTTCGCAAAAGTCTGAGATAAAAATGTGTAAAAATGCACTTTTTGCTACCTTCCCCCCATTCTGTATCACAGCATTAGTACTAGCTTCGTCTATCCTATCTCGCTGTATTGAATTTGGAGGGCTAACGCTTTGCACAACTTGTTCATCTAATATTCGCGCCTCTCATGTTAGTAGTCGTTTTAGCTACTAGACTTAATTCATTACTTGAATATTCTTTATATAGAAGGTGGAATACATGACAAAAAGGCTACCCAGCAGATATGAGATTGTTGAACCGACGCTCGCTTTAATTGAGTCGTTAGATACAAAGGCGTTATATGAGAAATACAAAACTAAGGAAGGGTGGTTAAATCGAGGTCGGCTTATCCAAAAAGCCAACCCACTATTATCGTTAAAACAAGCTCAAAATCGTGGTAGCCGTATTTATGGTTCGTTACAACCAGCAGCTGACGCGAAGTCAAAAGAAGCCTTGGAAAAGGGCTGGATAACGAGGCTAAATAAAAAGCAAGCACTAAAATACCAAGACACAAATATTGGCGAATTAATTGAGCAAACGTGTAAAAAATATTCTACTCAGGGTGAAATTGCGGCAAATGAATGCCAGTTAAGAATACACTTAGAAAATATACATATTTCAAAGAAAGATATTTGCAAAATTAATGAACAGTTCTGTTCTTTAATGATAGGAAAAACCGATGAGATATTTAGTGCATGGTCTGTGGTTAATTTATACTGGGCTGTATTTACTAATAACCGACGATATATTGGCTTAGACAATAATATTATTTATTCATCCTTAAAAGAAGTTATATTTGGTAACTATTTATACCTCAGCAAAATTCCATTTGAAGCTCACCCTTCATTCGAAGCTATTCAGCGAGAGGCTGATTTTAGGCTCTGTGACTTTGACATTTATAATGAAATACTTATGTGTGATCCTCACGATAGCCGAGCTTGCTCCAGCACATCTAAACGGGCAGCATATTCAAAACGCACTAAAATTAAAAATAACGAATATCAGGAAAATAGTATCAACGTGGAGTTGGTTAATGGTGATAACTCTGACAAAGCTTTCTATGAAGACATTAAAACATTAATATATAACCTTTATCCTAACCATATAGCACCTAATTTTACATCTATATGCAAATTTAAAAAAAGTAATCTCGCGTATTTGTTAGCATTAACACCTGATGAAGTGCACAAACTAATTGATGATATGTGTGGTAGATCTAATTTTAGAAACAATAAGTATGCAGAATATAAATTCTTAAAAAATAACTATCCAAACTTTTCGGTAATATGGAAAAATTCAAAAGCTCGATGGCAAAAAAATAAAATTAATAGTTCGGTCAAATCTAGACAAAAAAACTCTAATAAAATATCAGTATCTGAACATGTAGAAATAATTTGGAAGTCTAATCTGCATAAGGCAATGGGTGCTAAACCATGGAAGTGCAACCGACAATTTCTTTATAGAGCTTGGATAGGACATTATGATAAATATAAAGATGTATTTAAAAGTTTTGGGATAACACCAGCCCCTATTGACTTCAAAACTACTTTCTATGTTGGAGCCGGTCCAAATAACAAAAACCTGAGGTTTGCTAGCTTTATTAATACTGACAGCACAGGGTCCAATCATGGTGTTTCACCATGATTGTGTAATCAATATTGTTTATGGCACAAAATATGTATTGATTATTTCCCATAGTAATTCCCATACTGAAGCACTATTTGCCGCCAGATACAGGTATAAACTTGGGGCAATTCCCATAGTGAAGCACTATTTGCCGCCAGATACAGGTACAAACTTGGGGCAACTCCCATAGTGAAGCACTATTTGCCGCCAGATACAGGTACAAACTTGGGGTAATTCTCATAGTGAAGCACTATCTGCCGCCAGATACAGGTACAAACTTGGGGTAATTCCCATAGTGAAGCACTATTTGCCGCCAGATACAGGTACAAACTTGGGGTAACTCCCATAGTGAAGCACTATTTTCCGCCAGATACAGGTACAAACTTGGGGCAATTCCCATAGTGAAGTGGACTTTGCCTAAAAAAGAGCAGTGTTAATCACCGTTCAACGTTCAACGATTTTGTTAAGCGTACCCATCTGTAGTGGCATAGTTAATTAGGCCACCCATTAAGAAAGATGAACTGGTTCAATTTTGTCTATTAATTAATCACTGACAGTTTAGACAATGTATTTCGCAGTTAGGCTCGACACTCGTCATGAGTTAAAATTCTATCAAATATAGATCTAAAGAATGATGCAAATGATGTACGAAAAATATTATGTATACTATCCAGCGAGATTACTTCATTCTGAACACCGGTTTGCTCGACAACATTAGATAAAGCCTTAGTCTGTACATATTAAATTTGTACTAAAAATTTTCAAAGTTATAGTTTAATATGAAGTTTAAAATATACTCATCAGGAGATAATTTATGAACGCAATACAAATAGCCACTTTATTAGTTTTAGCTATGTCTGTAGTGACTCTCGTCACTGGTTTATACGCACTTAAAAATAGAAACAGATAGTGTTCTTTTATCTAATTAGTAATGTTTTCCAGCTTTGATAGCGTATAAGGTCGACATAGGTATTTCGTGTCCCAAAAACCGTATGTGATTCAGAATATAATTAATAACATTGCTATATTATATTGCTCAGGGCTTTGCGGGTTAGCTGCGCACGCTAAAAGTAGTTGTCATTAATTATAGTGAGTTACTAATGAGTACGGTACAAAATAAAAGTACAAGGCACGACTTTCTCAATGTCGTCACGCTTGGTAAATTAAATACACACTCAAACCCTATGACTGAAATAGCCATCGTTAAAGAAGGTTTAACTACAGCCGGCTTATGTACTTTTTCTACCTTAATGCAATGGGAACTGAGTACTTTAGCAAAAGCGCTGGGCACAACTGAACGTACTTTGTTACGTAATAAAGATAAGCCTTTAAATAAACAGATCAGTGAGAATGCGATTGAAGTGGCACGATTGTCAAACTTTGGGATTGCATATTTCAGCAGTATCGATAATTGGAATACATGGTTAGACACACCCAATGTTCAATTTGATAATCAACCTGCACGAGCCATAATGAGCAGTATCCGTGGCCGTGAATTAATACGCAGAGTCATTAGCGGGCTGCAACATGGATTTACAGCGTAATAGTCGTTTACCGGATAGGCCCTAAGCAATATAACACTCCCTGTAATTGTCTTTTAGTATTGAACGCCATAGTGCAGGATCCATTGCCTTGCTGATTATACCGTATCTACACAACAATCGGGTATGCTTGAAAAGGCCTCAACTTGTCATTTTTAAGCCACATATTTTTATATGTAAACCTAGTTTCTCAGCTGTTTTTAATCACGCAACTGCTTTGGTAATCCCTCCGAAAATAATAGAAGCCAAATATAGAACGTTCTCTTCATGCGTCCATATAAAAAATACATAAATAATCTTATTTATCACCTATAAACCCTATCTAAAACATATAATCAGTAAAAAACCACAAAAACAAAATAAACCATTGAATTAAAATAACTTTTAAAAATTTTTTAGAAAGTGCTAAATAGGGGGGTCTATTTTTTGGAAGTCATTAAAAAAGCTAACATGCTTAAAAACAGTTCATTTAAACGGTATAATTATTCGATAATTTTTAACTCAGACTAATGTCCCTAGGTACTTTACTGATCGTATCCCCTTGGTTTTGTAACCATATAAGCTCCAAATATCACAATGCCTGACATACTGGTGTAGCTAATATGTTTATTACATGGCATTACCTAATGCTTATTTGTATTAGCATGAACTAAAAACAGAAGCTTACTTCCCCTTATTTTATTGAATACCTACAATAACAGAACTATACTTCCCTTTTGAGCATAACTATTATAATTTTCGGAAGTATAATTCTGAGGTATTTATGAGTGTAATATTCCAATTGTTTCACGCTGGTCAGTGGCATGATGCTGCTGAATTAACGTTTACAGGTGATGAAATGAGCTCTAAAGTAAGGCTCACTTACCTTACAGACTATCTATTTTCTATAGCGGATAATGATTGTATTGATAACAGAGCATGCTCTGTTAATGCACCATTGAGTATTATTCCGACAGACTATTTAAAGTGGCCTGCTCTTTTAGATGATTTAATGCCTGTAGGAAAGTCTCGCTCCTGGTGGTTACGGCGTTTAAATGTGGCGCATGAAACGCCTTTTAAGAAAAATATCGCTTTACTAAAAAACGCATGTAATTCACCTATAGGCAATCTTCGAGTTAAAGGGCATTCAAACAAAGTATCAACCAATAATGATGTACTTTACTTTGAAATAAATGATGTTGTGTCTTTACAGTATGATTTTTTAGAATATGCCAATGAGCAAGGTGCCACGGTTGGAGGGGCAACGGGTGCAGGCGGTGTTGCTCCAAAACTACTGTTAATGCTTGTTAAAGATAAAGTATACATAGATGGCGACTTTGCCGGAAAACCTTTAACCGGCATTGCGTACTTAACCAAATTTGCTAGAAACAACCGGCAAGAGATTGATAACGATATTTTAAAAGCTGAAGGGGTTTATTACAAAGTGCTAAACCAAGTGCTCGATGGTTTGTCAGTAGAGACTATGGATCCCTCTTTAATAAAAATACTCGAGCATAATGGCCAAGTAAGCTTATGGCTACCTCGCTTTGATATTGAAATTAATAATGGAATTGCTCATAGGTTAGGTATGGAAAGTATCTATTCAATTATCAATGCAGAGCCTGGAAGTGTGCAGAATCATTTTGATGTGATTAATCGCCTTTGGGCAAAAATTAGTAACGTAACTGATATGTCATCTGAGGATTTTATAAAACAGTATGTTGCACGCGATTTTTTGAATTTAATCTTTGGAAATTCAGACAACCATGGGCGTAATATTTCATTTCTCAAAAAAGAGAATAAGATTTCGTTTGCGCCTATTTATGACTTTGCGCCAATGAAAGCAGATCCTGAAATGGTAACGCGATTATTTAAGTGGGGTGACGGTTTTGAACGTGGAGGCAAGGTAAACTTTTTACATATCGCTGAGCAACTCTCACCTATGTGTGATCCAAATGAATTGATTGCATATCTTCAAGAAATAGCCAAAAGGCTCAAAAATTTACCCATAAAACTTTTAGATGCCGGTTGCCCAAATAGTATTGTTAATTTTCCTTCAATTGGGTTTGAGTTTTTAGAGAGTAAGTTTGTACAAATGGGGGTGATGGATGAGTAAGTATGATGGGTTAGAAAGGTTGGCACTTTTAGCACAAATAGAGCACGACATTTTAAATAATGAAATAGAAATAGGTGATGCAGTGCGATTAGTTCGCACTAAGCTTTATAAAATGTCGCAAACACGCTTTGCTAATTATGTCAAAGTATCAGATAGGACATTACGTGATATTGAGAAAAACAACACAGATCCTCGCTTATCGGTTTTAAAAAAAGTACTAAAGCCGTGTGGGTTTGCTTTAACATTAAAAGTGATGACTAGAATTGTTTCTTAAAGTGACTTCTCGTCACCTTATCAGGCGATGTATAGTGGTTAAGTAAGTTTGGCCACCTATTACGCAGTAAACCCATATTGTAGAGCGTTAATGACACGGCGCATCAATTCGCCCGGACAGTGATTATCAAATTGTAGATTGGGTATATCTAACCACTGATCCCAGCGTTTGACATCACCAAAGCCAGATAATTTTGCTACCTCTAATGCATGTTCACTGATCTGTTTATTGAATGGCTTTGCAGTATTGCGAATTAAGTCCGCTCGGTTGTTGCTTTTGCAATATCACTCACATTCCAGCCCATTAAATTAGCAAATGCACGAAGACCCGCCGTTCTAAGACCGGTTTGCTCAACAACATTAAATAAAGCTTTAGCCTGTAAACATTAAATTTGTACTAAAAATTTTAAAAGTTATAATTTAACATGCAGCTTAAAATATACTCATCAGGAGATCATTTATGAACGTCATACAAGTAGCAACGTTATTGATTTTAGTCATGACTGCATTGACTCTCGTTGCTGGTTTATACGCTCTTAGAAATGGTAATAGATAGTGTTCTTTTTTAGTTAGGAATGTTTTCCTGATCTGAACCATCATTAGTGGACACTTCGTTAAGCGACATTTAGTTGTTCAAATTTATCGGGGCTTAAATAGCCTAACGCACTATGCCTTCTCTTTTTGTTGTAATCAATTTCTATATATTCAAATACATGCTGCCTCATGGTTTCTCGGTTCATAATAGGCTCATATTGGATGGCTTAGACCTTGAGTGAATGGAAGAAGCTTTCCACACACGCATTATCCCAGCAGTTGCCTTTACGACTCATACTTTGCATTAAATGATGTTCGCTTAATAAATCACGATAAGCATGGGAAGCATATTGGCTGCATCTATCACTATGCACAATGACATATTTAGGTCTACCTCGGCGCCAGATAGCCATTTCCAGGGCGTCACACACCAAAGATGAGGTCATGCGTGTACTCATTGACCAACCAGTCACTGAGCGCGAGTACAGGTCGATAATCACAGCAAGGTAAATCCATCCTTCGCTGGTCATTAGATACGTGATATCACCTGCCCATTTTTGGTTAGGCTTATCGGCGGTAAAGTTCTGCTCAAGTAAATTAGGCGCCACAGGTAAATTGTGTTTACTGTCGGTGGTCGACTTGAATTTACGAGCTGCTTTAGCGACTAAACCCTGACGTCCCATGCTTCTGTTGATGGTTTTTACATCATGTTTATTTCCTTGCTCCGCCAGCTCGACTTGGATACGTCTCGCACCGTCTCGCTCTTTACTGTCAACAAATACGGCTTTGACCTGAGTATCTAACATTTGCTGTTGTTGTTTGCGCTTACACACGTGCTCACATGATTTTATCCATGCATAGAACCCACTTGGCGATACACAAAGTACCTTAGCCATTCTGATAACGCTGAATGTGCTTCGGTAGCTTTGCATAAATTCAAATCGTGTTATTTTTGATTTTTCGCGAAGTAGGTGGCGGCTTTTTTTAATATATCTAGCTCCTCTGCTTGCACCGCTAGTTGGCGTTTCAAACGAGCATTCTCGGTAGCTAACGTACTTTCTCTATCTGATGTAGACGCTTTTTTCAGAGCAGCAGTTCGCCAATAGTAAAGCTGGGACTCTGCGACACTTAATTCTCTGGCAGCTTGAGCAAAACCTACTTTACTCGCCAGCTTTAGTGCTTCTTCTTTGAATTCTTCTGAATAGGATTTACGTTTGGTCTTAGTTGTCATGTTTCACCTCTATGAGTTAGTTTACTCACTTAATGAGGTGTCCAAAACTATTGGTTCAGATCAAATTATCAGACGTCATCAATAGCGTATATTCAAGAATTAAAGTGACAGGACATTAGGAAGTTGAAAAAGTTTAAGTTTATAAACAATCAATCAAAAAAGGAGTTTCTAGCGTTGCCTGATAAAATTCAAAAGCGCTTTGCAAATGATTTAAACGCAATCTGTCAAAACAAAGAGCCATTTAGCAAGTTTAAGCACTTAAAGGACAGTGTAGGTATTGGCGCGGTTGAACTGATAGAAAACAGCAGACCAGCATATAGAACGATTTATGTTGCTAAATTTGCTGACACTGTTTTTATTTTGCACTCATTTACCAAAACTACTAACGGGGTAGATAGGCAGGCAATGGACACTGCGAAGAAACGATACAAATTAATGGAAAAAAGAAATTAAGTGACACATACCACTACTTGAACATATATCAACACCAGTATATAGTGGTTATAAGTTGAACAATAAAGTTGTTAAGATGACTCTTGAATACTCAAATATCTTTGATGCAATCACAGAAGATAAAGCAGAAGCCTCTGAACTACAGACGCGCTCAGATCTGATGATTGTTATTCGTGACATTATCAATGCTAAAAATTGGTCACAGGCCCATGCAGGAGTTCAATTAGGGTTAACTCAACCTCGCGTAAGTGATCTGGTAAATGGCCGAATTGATAAATTCAGCATTGATAAGTTAATGACTTGTTTATATAGAATTGGTTTTCGTTTCAAACCATCCTTTACAGATGATCAGTTAACAATGGCTGTTGAAGCAGTTAAAACACACTAATTGGAATAATTAATCAGGAAATACACATGGAATTGACATCGCGGATTCAAATCTGAGCTAGTACACATAACGTTTAGGTGGCTTTAGCCGCCAAGCCCTCCTGCATCAATTTTGCAGGCGTTTCAAATCCAAGTGTCTTCCTCGAACGATTATTAAGTTACTCAAGTACTGGTATAACTTGCGCTGGTGTTATCGCCTTAAAATCTGTGCTCTTCGGCCAATACTGGCGTAGTAATCCATTCGTGTTTTCATTCAATCCGCGATCCCATGAGTGATAAGGGCGAGCAAAATAAACAGGAACACTTAATGCTTCTGTGATTTGCTCGTGATAAACGACCTCTTTTCCATTGTCCGCGGTGATGGTATGAAGCGCTGACCTAAAAGGGCTTAATAATTATATCGTCGCCGCAGTGACGACCTCTGCTGTTTTGTCTGCCACCTGAGTTGACACAGTGAATTGCGTGATTCGCTCCACAATGGTAACAAGGGCGCCGCGATGACCTTTACCTATTACGGTATCTATTTCCCAATCTCCGATACGACCTTTCTCATCAACTAGTTGTGGACGTTCTTCAATGCTAACGGGATTTTTTATTTGCCCTCGGTTTGTCTTACCGAGCCTCCATCATCTAATTGAGCCAGTTGCTCATTTAATCTCATGATAAAGGAGTCAAAATTAGTCGTGTTAGTAAGCTTTTAGGCCACACGAAAGAAGTGACAACGGTTTTGTATATTGTTAATGATAAAGAGAAAGGTTATGAGGATGTTTTAAATAGCTTGTTTTAATATTGTTCTATACTTATTGTTATCGTAATAAAATTTACTGTAATATAAATTACAATAACTTTAAGAGGCTAGTGTATGCAAAAATTTTATAACAGAGAAGTCCAGCTTAATAAGTTACGAACGATCTCTGATAATATAGGGCAATCCAAAGGCCGGTTAAGTGTCGTTGTTGGTCGTAGGCGTGTCGGTAAAACGCGTTTACTTAATGAAGCTTTTCAAAGTATTACGCAGCAATACCTTTATTTATTTGTGAGTCGAAAATCTGAGAGTGCCTTAGTCAGCGAATTTTCAACTATATTGCAAAATGAATTGAATACAAAGTTCTTTAAGCCAGAGTCTTTGAAAGATATATATGAATATTTACTAGATTACTCCACGCATACACCTATCACTGTAGTTATTGATGAATTTCAGGATATTGAACGAGTAAATAGTAGCCTATTTTCAGATCTACAAAACCTGTGGGACGAATATAAAAATAAGTCGATGATGCATTTGGTTTGTTGCGGGTCTATGTACAATTTAATGACCAGGATCTTTAAGGATGAAAAGCAACCATTACTGAATCGTGATGATTACTTTTTTAAAGTTAATCCTTTAGCGCCGAATTATATAAAAGCAATTATGAAGGATAACGATAGATATACGCCAAACGAGATGCTGACTTGGTGGTGTTTATCTGGAGGTATACCTAAATATCTTGAATGGCTAACTAATTCAGGTAGTTCACCTTTTGACACACTAATTTCAAATGGTTCGCCCTTAATAAAAGAGGGTATGCATCGACTTGTCGAAGATTTTGGTTCTGAGCATCGTGCCTATTTTGATA
This sequence comes from Pseudoalteromonas sp. SWYJZ98, assembly GCF_015864495.1. Taxonomy (NCBI): domain Bacteria; kingdom Pseudomonadati; phylum Pseudomonadota; class Gammaproteobacteria; order Alteromonadales; family Pseudoalteromonadaceae; genus Pseudoalteromonas; species Pseudoalteromonas sp. SWYJZ98. The sequence goes on from NZ_JADYXA010000001.1 coordinate 321,332, forward strand.
TTCTAGGGGCTATAGCCAGTGGTTATAATAGCCGGCCACGAATAGAGAATTACTTAGATACGAGTGTCGGTGTACACTTAGATAAATTAGAAAAAGATTTTGATATCATAACAAGGCTCAGACCGATTACTGCAAAAGAAAACTCTAGAGACATTCGCTATAAGATTGCAGATGAATTTTTAAGCTTTTGGTTTCGTTTTATATATAGTAACCGAAGTGCAGTTGAAATAGAGAACTATGACTTCATAAGACGCATAGTATATAGGGACTTTGATACGTATTCAGGCACCCAGCTAGAGACATTATTTAAAGCTATTATTATAGAATCGAAGCAATTTAATAATATTGGTAGTTATTGGAATAATAAGGGTGAAGATGAAATCGATATTGTTGCTATTAACGATTTAGATAAAGAAATTTTAATTGCTGAAGTTAAGCGCCAATACAAAAAGTATAGTGAGCCAAAACTGATTTTGAAGTCTAAGAGTTTATTGCAGAACTTAAACAAAAAGGGTTATAAAGTTTCATATAGAGGGTTTTCACTAGACAACTTAGATGACATTCAGAATGAGTTTAAAATGTTCGAGCCTGTAACGGATTCTGTGTAACTGCTCGTTTTTAGTTTTTTAATTGACGCTAGATATATAGTTGCTGATATGAATCGCACTCCTTAATGTATTGTCTGATCATCTTGCCTTAACATTGCCTAATGAGATTAACTTCGAGGATATTTTCAATTTTCTGTTTTTTACCGCTCCAAATGTACTTGTAATGCCCACTTTGAATAGGGATCGTCACCGCTTTAGGCTTAAATGCGGCTACGCATTCCCTCCCATCATCACGAACGCTTTTATACAGTAGGCCATTACTGTCGTTTGATGCCCCAAGCTCTATGCTCTATGCTTTATGCTTTATGCCCGTAGCTCGTAACCCGATGCCCGTTACCCTTAGCTCTTAACCCAAACACCGTGCTTGGCTTAATCTCTACCTATCACCTAGCACCTTTATTTTATAAGCTCGCAGCCCGCCCCCCTAAGTTCTAGGCTCAAAGGCCCGTTACATTTTCAGAGAGCCCGGTGTACATCCATGCTTTTATGAATAACTCGAATAATTACAACTTGTATCTTGTCGAATGCTTTGTAATAAATAACATGACTCCCTTGCGGTCGCTTTCTATAGCCTTCTCTAATGTAATCACAAATATAACCTAGCTCTGGTTCTTCTACAATTTGATGAAAAACGCTATCAAGTAATTTTAAATTGTCATTTCTCTGCTGCCTGCCCCAGTTAAGTTGCGTGTAACGAGCGATTTTTATTAAATCTGATTTAGCTTTTTTAGATATATGAAATTTCATATCAATGATTTTCTTTATCTAAGTCACTTAATAGTGTGTCATATGAATAATCAGCTATTCCGCTGTTTTCTCCCTCAACCAACATATTCCTTAAATTGTTCATTTTCAATTCTTGATCTTCTAAGGCTCTTAATCCAGCTCTTAGAACTTCACTTGCAGATCCATACCTACCAGTCTCTAATTGCTGACTAATAAATGAGTCAAAATGCTCACCTAATGTAACACTTGTATTTTTCGCCATGCCAACCTCCGATACCAAAATTCAATATATTTTGGTATCAAAAACATATCAAGTCAATTAAGAAAGACAAAAACACCTCCTAATCCTACGTTGCTAAAGTATAAGCAACTATTTTTTAGCTTCTTATTAAGGCGGTATGGTTGAAATTTAAATCAAATAACCCCTTACTTTGAATAACGTAACTAGGTTCTTTGAGAAGTTCGACTTGCTCTGTAAACATAACCTTACTTCAAATCAAATGACAGTGTTGATTTCTTAAAATGCCGGGTAAGCGGTGATTGCGATTTTAACGCGCTTATCACACAGTTCCCTTCAACGCCGTAGAAAAATTATTGGACTCTATTGGGTGAAATATTGATAATTTTTATTAGCTATATAGCTAACATTCAATAAGTGAATATATGTCGAGTAGAGCAAATATTGGCAAACAAATAAGTACTAGCAGGAAAGCTTTAGGCTACACGCAACAAAAGATATCAGAGATCGCAGGGATTAATAAAACAACGATTTCCGAGGTTGAGAACGGTCGCTTTACGGGTTCGTTCGATATATTTGAACGCCTGCTTGATGCAGTTGATTTACAATTTGAAGTTACCTCAAAACAACACTCTCTACCAGACTGGGATACCATTGAAGATATATTCTCGGAGGATGACTAATGAGTGGCACACCACTGCTTCCAAATAAAATTACAAATATAACAGTATACACTGACTATGCTGAAGTTGGCGTACTAACACATGGCTCAGTTGTATTAGTGGCTCAGTATGTACAGCTCAGTACATCACTACCAGCCAATACAAGAAAACCTACACGTATCACTTACTATGACTAAAAAAGGCATGGATGGTTACTCATCGGGTTCTCTTCATCCTATATTTTCACAAAACTTACCGGTGGGTCATTTTTTCACCCAAATTTGTATGCTTATTAGCATAACATTTCTTCCTTAATGGGTGGCCAAAATCACTGTACCACTTCAGCTGAGCTGTACTAGTTCAGCAGTAGAACCTTTTATCACCCCCTCACCTGTAAACCCTTTAAAAAGACTTTTTGCCGACTTCGCTTTTGTGATGGAGCACAAGAATGCCTAAACTTAATAATTTGGAAACATTGGCAGTCCACTGACCAAAATAAGCTTTATGTAAGATTGCTATAGCCGAAATTCAGTACGGTGATCCATCTGCATGCTCAATTCCTTTTTCGCAGACGAGAGTAACCCAACTAAGTTTGATATTAAAAACTCACGGAATTTGTCTTTGCCTAAAGTTCGATCATATGCCTCTTGGCTTAAAAATCGCTTCATTTCTTGATCGAAATCGCGTCCATTTACAATGCTTTCAATTGATGCAATTCTCGTATCAAGCAGCTCAATAAACCCCTCTATTTTATAATCGCTCACTTTCTTCTCAATGAGCTTCTTATTGATCGTAGCCCCTTGCTGTTGTAACCACATAAGATCCCAAATATCACGATGCCTAACATACCTTTGAGTCGCTGGAAGTGAGATAATTTTATCTGCCATTATCTCTTCTAATGACTCAACATAAATAAGCGTATCTTTATAACCATCCGGCAAAAACGCATAATTTTGTTTCAGGGGCAGTGGTACTTTTGTGTGAGCCAGAATATTAGCAACTTCAATTTTAATCCTCTGCTTCGCAATACTTTTGTGCTCTGGCGCAGTGACTATTGCTATTTGCCATTTATCAATTCTTAAATCGGTATATTTAGGATCTTTTTTAAGCGACTGAGGTTCCTTAACCGTTATTTCAAACCCATATCTGTCGCCAATATACTCCTCGATTACTTCTTTCATTTTTGATAATGTCTTGCTGTTGAAATCATAGCCCCCTGCGAAATCGAGGTCTTCACTATAGCGATTAGAACCGTAGCATAACCTTAAACTCGTCCCGCCTTGAAATACAATATCATCCAGCATACCTGCTCGATCGAGCGCAAATAGAATATCGTAATGAAGTAGCTCTTTTTCGATTACAGGCTTATTACCTGAGCCAGCATTTTCTTCCAGCGCTCTTTCAACTAAAAAATTAAAGTTCTCTCGTTTAGTCATCATGCATTACCTCCATATCAATTAAATGGGTATTTCTACCAACCCGATTTAAGTCCCTCAGTGCAGCAGTCTTTGATGCTATTCTTAAAGGCCTATCAGCCTGGATAATGTAAGGAAGAATATCCCTAACTGCACGCTTAGTATGTGTAAACTCAATAATGCCATAAGGTGTTTTATATTCACCTTTCGTCCCCGTAGTCATAAGTGTTAACCTGTCAATTGGGATCTGAGAAATTACACCGTACGCTGATAGCGCGGACTCTAAGCTCACATAATTATATTCTCCACGTCTTAATGCCGTTGCAATCAAGTCCAACGTATTAGATGTATTTTTATATCTAGATAAAGCATATACATAAACGCCCCTAGCCACTCTCTCCAAAATACCGCTCTTAACAAGGCGAGCAAGACTTTCGTTTAGTGAGCGCGGAGAATCTTCATGGAAAATTTTAGATAAATCTCGATGCAAAAAGACGTAGCGGCCTTTCTTATCTAATTCATTCAGTCTTTGAATTGCTCGTTCTTGCTTCATAATCAAGTCTCTACTTATTACACTTATAGGCAGTATAACTAACCACATAATGCAAATCAAAGCTTTAAGTGAGTAGTTACAATGCGTTTAGACAGTATAACCGACCACTTAGAGCGCGTGATGGCCCTATTTAGTAGGAAATGAACTACCAACACTAATTACTTCGTAATTTGAATTGGTTTCGGGTAAGTCTGGGTCAAGCCGCCAAAGGCAACGAGTCAGCTTCCCTTTTAGAAGTAGTAACGCTAGGCACTAGCGTTACTACTTCGGGCTGGCACACACAGCCCCTACAAGCTAGCGCGTTAAGCGCTTCACCTGTTTCTTTTCTCAAGATATTTAAGGCCGAGTTGACATCAGCATTCACTAAGCCTTGAGGACTCTGTACAGGCCGCGTTTCACACAGCGACCACTAAACTTAGGGACAATTTTGTCACCGTGCGTCGGAATGGTATCGTTATCCAAGGCGCTCGCCTTGGACGTGTACGATTCCTCACGTACGATGACTTTGATACCTAGTGCATAATACTTGTACTTGATCTGCTCAATCAAAATAGTGTGAGGAATACTCACAAACTTCTGATTGTTTACCTTGTCAATATTACTATCTTGTTTCCAACCTTTGTTTAAGCCGATCACTAACGTGCCGATATTATTGGGTAATCCCCCCATTTTTAATGGAGGCTATCTGTAGAATTTTCGTTGTTTAACTTTTCCAGTTTTTGTATGAGTTCTAATGCGAGAACTTTTAAACCAGCCAAATTAATTGAGGCTAGATACAAGTTAATATTTCTGGTTATTTCATGACCGATGCAACCTCACCACCTACTTAACATAATAATAGCTATCGTAAATAGGGGTTTACGAGAGCTATTTTTATACGTTATTAGTACTACTTACATGCTTACAGCCACACTCAAAGGCCGAAAAAATAACGAAACTTAAAGGTGCGAAAATTTTCGCGCAAAAAGTACGGAAATTGGAAATTTTCAGCTGAACAGGTGTTCATATTTGAGACTATTATCAATTTACGGAGAAATAGCTAAAAGCATAAAAACCCCTAAATAGTGCGATAATAAGGGGTTGCTTGAATAAATGGGTGTTCATGTTTGAGACTGTTTAGAACTTGCGAAGAAAAAGTTAAAAACTTAAAGGTGCGAAAAATTTCGCGAAAAAACTTGTGAAAAAGCGTACAGATTGGAGCTATTTTAACTGAACAGGTGTACTAGCTCAGACTTGATCTGACAGTTACCCATTTTTCTAATGGTGACTGTTAGTTTAGATTTGAACTAATACAGAACAGGCGTTCATTCTCTGCTTCGTATTTTTTCGTTAAACAACTATTTTAAAAATTAGAACATCAATGCTAGCGTACATCGTTATATGCTTTAGTTATATGAACTACGTTTTTCTTGAATAAATACATATTCAGTCACGCTCCCTTTCTGCGTCCACATTAAAACGCATAAATAGCCTTATTTATCACCTCAAAATCCACTTAAAAGATAAAACTTTAACCAATTGAAATTAAAAATTACAGCATGCTTTTTAGGGTGCTCTAATTTTTTTATTTATCAAAAAATTATGTTTACGATTCAATTTGTACCTAATCTAAAATATATAATAAATGAAACAATAAAAAAACAGAAAAAACAAAGTAACAAACTGAATTCATTCTGTTTTTTAAAAGTCAAATTTTAGAGGGTGCTAAATAAGGTGCTCTATTTTGAAACTCATCAAAAAATCTATTAATTTGCGAAAAACCTAAAATTTGAAGTCGTTTAGATGGGTGGATATTTATTTTTGAGACTATCTTAAATTTATGAATAAAACTCAGAACTTAAACTCGCGGAAATAGCGGAAAAATTAGAATTTTTTTAGCTGAACAAGCGTTCACTCTCTGCTTCATCTTTTTTCGTTAAGCAACTATTTTAAAAATCAGAACATCAATACTAACGTTCATCGTTATATGCTTTAGTTATATGAACTACGCCTGACTTGAATAAATACTTGTTCAGTCAGGCTCCCTGCCTACGTCCACATCAAAATGCATAAATAACCTTATTTATCACCTCAAAATTCACTTTAAAAATAAAAATCAATTAAAAAACATAAAACAAACTTTTTTTGAATAAAAACAAAATCTTAACTAACTGAAATTAAAAAAATTTAAAAAAGAAAAATTACAGCATGCTTTTTGGGGTTCTCTAATTTTTTTATATATCAAAAATAATGTTTACGATTCGACTTGTACCTATGGAGCTAGTTATTCACTTGCCGTACTCATAAGAAAGTAACTTTTGTTGCTTGTACTTATGTAGGTCTTATGAACACGACTAGTTTACTGCTGTTTCGAAATGAGCCTTAACGCTCCTTTGATAATAAAATGTATAGAGAAGTTAATTATGAAATACAAACAAAAATCGATACCACTTTTAAAGGCTGAGCTGAAGCCTCACCCGCTACTAATTGAATTAACCAAAAATGATTTAATACAGCTAAGAGCGAACCAAAGTATCGATGACTTACCTATAGAAGTAATACAGTCATTATTAGACTTGCACCCATTAGCTGTGATTTTTGATACTGACGATAATAGCTATTTAACACTTACAACAAGCAACATACTTGAACGCTTTAAAGCTCATCCTTTAAGTAAAAAGCTGTTTTTAAAGATACATATTTACCCAGCAGATGTTATTGAGCACGTATTAGGCGTTACCTTGCTATATAACTGTGCTGTCACGCTTTATTTGAAAAATGGCTTGAGTAGCAATATTCAGCACCGACTTGGTTGTTTTAAAGCGCACGGTATACATGCCCCTAAAAAAACGACATTGGCAAACTTAGCTAATACCTCCCCTTCTATTTTTCGGTAATAAGGAGCTAAAAATGGGTATTTCGGAGCATATTGCAAGAAGTAATCGTTTAAGTAATGCCGGTGGTTGTTACCCTAATGCATTAGCGCACGCCACAACATTGGCGATTATGTTGATAAAGCTAGCTAGTGTGGATGCTAAAGCACGTCCAGCCATGACTGCAGTAGCACTATTCATGTGGTTAACACTAGGCTGGAAGCACATTAGTTCGGCAAGTGATATTCCTGATTTTATAAAAATATCTGCCACGAAACCTTGTAAAAAACACACTTTTCGAACTTTTTATGATCGCACCGTTTCCTGGGCTGAATATGCGAGACCCTGTAAATACAAAAACCGTATTGTGTATTTATGGCAACCTATGCCGACCTATTTAAATGCATTTTTTCAAAGCTTTATTAGCGATCAAACTTACGGTACGCCTTTTTTAAATCTCAAAGACAAAGAACACTTATTCGAGTTAATGTCTAAGGCTTGGAAAACACCTCGTAAATTACAGCACCTACCCCGTGTCCGTAAAAACACCCTGCAAAGTTACTTTGTAAAATGCGCCAAAGCAGATAATGCGATAGGTGCAATTGTTAGAGCGCAACTTATAGGACCCCAGCAAGCTCATCATAGAAGCGCGGAATATTATCAACAACAAAGTAGTGATAATATACGCAGTAAAATTTTTAAGGCGCATAATCGCTACTTATCAAGGCTTATAACTGCGGCAAGAAACGCTAGTATCTATTCATACTTTGTAGTTTATCTGAAAGACTTTTCATTTAACTTAATTAAAAAGGAACCACAAAAGGCTAAGTATTTATTAGGACAAGGCACAATTAGGCACACTGAAATCGACACTTCGCAGTACGGACAAAACAAAGTGTATATTCCCGCAATTATGTTAGGAAGCAGTCGTTCGTTGCTTGATAAAGATGTGAGTCGTTTTTTTAAATCTCTTCAAAAAATGGTTGAAGATGCCAAAGAGAGTATTTATTTCAAAGGTCCAAGCCAAAAATCGTCATTAGCTAATCAAGCAGCGCTTCGCGATTACTATAATAAAGCGACTTATCGTATTGCATTTCTCTATATTCTACTTACTGGTGCAAGGCCTACGCATGGTATTAGTATTTTATCAGATTACTATTCAGGTGGTGATATTGCATTCATTAAGGATAAAAGCCGCCTTAGGCAGCTAATACTCTGTGATTACTTGCAACAAGAGATTAAACAGTATTTATCCTTACAATCAGTTATTCGTACACAACTCAGCATACATACTGAATTAAATGAGCTTTGGTATACGTGTAGTGAGAAAAACATCCCGAAAGCCCTAACAAGTCGCGAGCTTCGCTTATTTATGCACCAAATTTGGCCCAATGTAGTGCCTTATCAGTTGCGTCACTTTTTTAGCCACTGTGCTAATAGTCATATGTTTTCAAATAAGTTATTTGACAACGATATTGATCGTCTCATGGGTCATGAAAATTTGGGAGAGCAGGTCGGCAGTGACATATTATCGCCAAGACGTTTTGCTGTGATGAAGGACTATTTAAACATGCTACCGCAGCGCATTGGTTTGGAGGCGTTTATTCATGTCTAAACAGTTTATAGAAAAGCAGGCCAATAAAATAAATGATTATTTAGTAAATACCTGGCCACACAGTACATCTCTAGAAGCTATTTTATGGGTATTGAATAACTTACTAATGGTGGTGAGCATACAAACACCTAGTTTAGATGATACCGAAATAAATATAATAAATAAAAAAATTAATACTATTCCAACGGGGGAGCAACGAGTCTATCGAAAGGCACTTGAGGGCGTTCTTTTTTATTTAGGAAATGAACGTCAATGGCAACTACCTGAAAAAATAAAACTAAATATAGCGGATACGAATCATCTATATTTTGAGGAGCTTACAAAAGGTACTGCGCATGCACAGCAAATATTTACTCGTTATCAACAGCACAAAGCACACTTTTTTGCTACCAGATCGCCATTAACTCCCTGTTTTATTGCATTAATGATAGGGTTTGAAATCGCGCCTTTATCGTTAGCGCATATGTGCGCAATCTTAAATAACTCTAACTCTATAACAAACGAAATGCCTAATCCGCGCCTTGCTGTAACGCATTTTGAATGTGGTACTGATCAACCGCAAGTAACACATTACCATATTCCAATAATATGCTACCGACTATTACGTGATTACTATGCACTGCCCCTTGAGCAGATAACGGTGGCGAAGTTACATAACTATTTAACTAAGTGGTTAGAAGAAGAAGGATTCTCTGGTGTTAAACAAGGTGAGTGGCCAAGACGTTTTCAAATAAACTGGTACACTCGCTTTAAACTCCCGTTTATTTTTATAAAAGATTTAGCCTATCCTGAGCGCCACGTCGGTATACCTCGTGGCATCAGTCAGTCCACAATCAAAGCGGATGAAATTTACGCTATTGACTGGGATCTCAAGTGGTTTGAATCGCTAAAAAACTCAAAAACCAAACAACACTGGCAGCATGAAATACTACTTAAACACTCAGAAAACCCGAATGCTGTAGCCCCTCCATCATGGGATGCAGCTAATATTTTGCCGCGCATGTTATTTGACTATACCAAACAGCTAATCGTGTACGGTGGCGTAAAAAAAGCGAAGCTTGCCACAGGCTCAATTAAAAATTACACCTCACTAAAAAGTAAAATTGAGCCTTTCCCTTTATCTTACGCTGATGCAATTGATGAAGAGGCGGTTAATGTATGGGCTAAGTGTGTTTATGGCTCAATAGGCTCAGATATAGTAAAAGTAACCTTTTATAATTTTTTACGGTTTTTAAAGCACCAAGAACAAACAGATATGCTCAACTTATCTCTGTTTAGTAGCCCGCTAATAGCGCCTTCTGTAAGCCCTGCACGTTTAAGCGTTGAGGAATGTGACCACTTGATAAAAACACTTATCGACAATGGCACCCATCACCCTCTTCGTAGTCTATTTTGTGTAATCGCTGCTTTACTCGGCTTTTACGCTATGCTGCGCCGTGGTGAAATTCTAAGGTTACGCTGTAAAGATATTCAATTTGAGCTAAGTACTGGCCTTGTAACAATTACCGTAACAAACACCCCTGAAGGCAACACTAAAAGCGATACCACACGCAAAGTATACACTACACTTCCTGAGCGGTATCACCCATTATTTGAACATCTACTGGCAGTAAAAGAGAGCGCTCCCCACGAACAGCCCTTGTTGGGGTTTGAAGGTGAGAAATATCATTCACGGCAGCTTTATTATTTATTACCTGTGTCACGTGCTTTACGGTGTTTATTTGGTAAGCATCTTAATTTTCATCATCTTCGCCACAGTGGCGTGCATCTATTTATGCTGCAAACACTACACTGCTTAAATAATACAGTCGATGTACAACGAGGAGAAACACCACTTGAGCAGGAGGTGCTATCAAGTAGGTCTGTGGCTACTCGCTTTAATTATTGGTTTGAAGGGCGAAAGGTTAACGCAGTGAATGATGCCGCCTTTTTAGATAAAATGGGTAAACAAATTGGTCATATTTATTATGGCACTACACGCTGGTCATACTTGCATGACATAGATTGGCTACTGCCTATCATTAGCCCTACTCATTCATCGTATACACAGCGCGAATACACACACAGTGAGCTACGTTATTTACTTGGACTAAAGCCTGACTCTAATGATCTTTCTCGTATATTAGTTAAACTCAGCCCTGAATACACCAATAAAAATCTGGAACAAAAACGTAGCCAGCCAATCATACTGCGTGATTGTGAACTTATAGAAGTCGTATTTGGTAAAGCTATTAAAACGAAACAAGCGCCTTTAACAATTGTTCACAGTTTAGCCTGGGAAAAACTTCATGGCAGTGAACACTCGATACTCGGTTTCATATTTAAAACCATGTTCAATAATAAAACGCTTGATCTCTATGCACTCAGTTTTATTTGGGCCAATGGGTGTAAACATCATATTAAACCGATGAGTAAAAAACAGCGCACAGCTTTGAAAAACTTACCTCCCATCATACTTTCGAACGATAAACAATCATTACAGATCACGCTTGCCTGCAACTCTAAAAATGCCAATATGTTTAACGCCGTATTTAAATATGAAGATTGGGGGTGGCTCAGCAGTAAGTTTGTACTGTGTATTAATCGAAAAGTTAAGCCTAAGCGGCAACTAGTATTACTCAACACACTGTTTGCTCATGAAAACGATACTATTGAAGTAAAAAGAGTACCTAAAGGAGAAACATTATTAACTATTTATTTGACACCCAAAGTAGCCCTTTCAGCCGATGTCCTCGAATATACACAAAATTTTTTTCAGTTATTGCAATCTAATGAGGCCCAATCATGATAATTGTTCTCCCTCACAATAAAAGCCGCTTAATTAAAAATATTACGGATGAAATTGATAGGCGCCACGTCGATAGCCTAGCAACCATATTAATAGATAAAAAAGGCCTTCTCTTTACGTTAATTGCAGGTCAGCCCCCTTTAATTTCAGGTTGTAAAATTAAACTAAGTACGAGTTCTACTCACTTAAAAGATGCACAATTTTCAATTCATGGTAATTTGGCTAAACAGCTTCCAGGCTACTTTCCATTAGGAAAAGACATTGTATTTCACTTTAAAACGCCGCCATCAGGTCCGTCGATTATAGAATTAATTCACGTTGATTCAGATAAAAATAAAACGAAGTCGAACCAAGACAATCAAAGTAATCAAGCAACCATTCGTACATGCGATTGCCAAGAAGCATCTGAGAAACATTTAACGCACTTTGAGGATATTCAACAACTGCCAACTAAAAAAATCCGCAAGGCAGCCATCGAACGTATGCTATATGAGATAAAAAAAATTCACCATGGTGATAATTTATTTGAAGTATTTGAGTTTCTTGAAATAGATGTAGAGAAGCAGGTTATAAAAGTACAAATAGAAGGCAGAGCAAACGAAATCTTTTTACCAAAAGAGATTAACTTACCTATTTCTATCGTTATGACACAAGAAAGCTTTAAGCAATTCGATAACTTGTGCAAATCTATAAAGGATGATGAGATTGGTGTAGTTCAACAGGGCGAGTTGCTTATACTACAAACAGCAGAAGGAGTTATAACCAGTTCCTTGGCTGGCGCCGATGAGTTTCATGCAAAAGAACCTGAGGAGACACTTTCTTTAATGAGTATCAAACTTAATTTTAAAGCATTTACAGATGAAGTTAATCACTGTGTTAATAATTATGTCACCATTAAAAAAGCCGATCAAGCCTATTTATACCTAGACAATGGCAGGGCTGCAATTGCAATTTTGACAAGTCCATATAAATTCGTTAAATCGCTTCCCCTAAAGAAAGTTGATGATAAAAAAGAAGGTGTAGTCTCCTCATTGTTCCGTTTTTCACCAAAAGATTTACTCAAAATAAAAATTAAGAATTCTGACAACGATTACGCTACGCAATTAAAAGTGATACAACATTTAAATGGTGAACTTCAACTAGGCGTATTTAGTTCAGAACATAATGAATTACCCTACCACAGTATTTCTATTGAAAAAGATGATAGCCAGCTATCGAAAGTGGTCACTATGCTTGAAAATTTGGATAAAACGCAACATTTACGGAAAAAAGGACAGGGTGAACTTGACGTTTGATTCTGGTGTGAGTGGAAGGTGATGAGCACTAAAAAAAACTGGACAAATATACAGCACTTACTATATTTTAAGAGTGAAATTCTAGTCAGTAGCGCAATTTTGTACTTAGTGTATGGTATTCGCATTACTGACAATAAAATAAGCAGTTGGGGTAAAGAGGCGGCAACCTCCCTACCCCGTACCGGCTGCGCGATATTTAACCAGACCCAGCCGATGGCTTAATTCTAGCGAATTCCATTGGTGAGGGATAGATCTATTTATAGATCCATTAACTAATGGAGGCCATTATGGCTCACATTCGCATTCGTCCAAACGGACGTATTCAATTTGATTTACACCTTTATGGACAACGCTTTCGTGAAGGCACCAAGCTCATGGCAACGCCTGCTAATTTAAAAAAAGCTAATGCTACCCTCAAAAAAATGAACGCGGAAATTGACTTAGAAACGTTTCAATACCGTGATTATTTTCCTGATAGCAAAAAAGTCGCTAAGTTTGAAACATTGCAACGCACTAAAGACCCCGATCGCCTCTACCCATTTTTTAACGATTACGCCAATGAATGGTTCGACCGTCAAAAAGCTAAATGGAAGAAGAGCTATCAAAGCGTTATGCGTAATACACTCGATAAGTATTTAATCGCTGAGTTTGGCAATATACTCGTGAGTGAAATTACACTCGCCAATGTGGATTATTTTCGTGAAAGCCTAACGATGATAAAAAAGAATGGTCGACGAAAGCTCACCAATAAACGCATTAATGGCATCTTGTGGCCACTTATTGCGATTTTAAGTTTAGCGGCTGAAGAGCATAACTTTCCTTACCCTATGCGTCGATACAAAACGCTTAAAGAAGAGCGTGCTGATTCTAACCCACTAACGGCTGATGAAGTGCAATGTTTTTTAGAGGCGGCACCTATTGAGTGGAAAGATTACTTTAAAGTGCGTTTTTGGACAGGGATGCGTAGCTGTGAGGTTCACGGCTTGCGTTGGGGAGATATAGATTTTAACCATAGGTTGATTCGAATTCGCCATAACTGGGTCAATGGTGAGTTGTGTGATGTAAAAACACCTAAGTCACGCCGTGAATTAAAAATGTGCGATACGCTTTATACACTATTCAACCGCTTAAAAGAGCTATCGAGTAGTGACTTTGTATTTACTCATAAAGATAACCCGCTCGATAATCACTTTGTGAGTAAACAGCTGTGGTATCCCACACTAAAAAAAGCGGCATTAGCGCGTAGGCGCCCTTACGAAACACGCCACACTGCGGCTGTGCTGCATATTGCTGCGCACGAAAACCCATTATATATCTCGCATATGCTTGGGCACAGTGATACACGTTTATTATTTGAGGTTTATGCGCCGTATGTAGCTAATGCATCTAGGCAGGATGGGTATGCATTTAATGAAATGATGATTGAGCGTGGGATTGCTTAGCAGGGTTAAGTTGGGGGATGCGTGCTTCTAAGCGCATTAACGTTTTCAAATAGGGATATTTGTAATAACGCCAAGATGACGCTCAAGCAGAGCCTATTTAGAGGTTGCATAGGGAGTGAGTGTACACTCACTCCCTACTAATAGTTCGTTTTATAATATCGCTTTAATTGCACTTGCAATATGCTCAGCTTGCGCTTGTGAGGCCACTGAATCTGTAGACTCGACCATAACGCGGATGAGTGGCTCAGTGCCTGATTTACGCAATAAAACACGCCCAGAGTCAGCCAATATACTTTCGGCATCAAGTACAGCTTGCTTTACTGAGTCCGTATTGAGTATTTCATCGGCATTATTTTGTGTTAAACGCACATTTAAAAGTACTTGCGGTAGTTTTTGCATACCAGCTACGTAGTCTTTTAATGATTGCTTTTGCTGTATAAGTGCGGTAAGCACTAAAAGTGATGCAACTATACCGTCACCCGTGGTTGCATAATCTAAGTGTAGAATATGCCCAGAGCCTTCACCGCCTAGTTTCCAGCCGGTGTTTTTAAGTTGCTCTACAACATAACGGTCACCTACTTTTGCGCGCTTAAATGCTATATCCATGTCTTTAAGCGCAAGCTCTAAGCCCAAGTTAGACATAAGCGTACCTACAACACCGCCATTCATATTACCTTGTAGCTTCGCCGCTTTTGCCAGAATATATAAAATTTGGTCGCCATCAACAACGCTGCCCGCATCATCAACCAGCATTAGCCTGTCAGCATCACCATCAAGCGCTATACCTAAATCTGCATTATTAGCTACTACAGCAGATTGCAAGCTATCTAAATGGGTAGCACCGCATTGCTCATTAATATTTAAACCATCGGGTTTGTCATTAATGCTGATCACCTCAGCACCTAGCTCTGAATAAACATTAGGGGCAATGTGATACGCTGCGCCATTAGCACTATCTACAACTATTTTTAAGCCTTCGAGGGTTAAGTCTTTGGCAAATATGCCTTTGCAAAATTCAATGTATCGACCAGCGGCATCGTTAATACGCCTTGCTTTACCTAAACGCTCTGAGCTTACACACTGCATTGCATCATTTTTTAATGCTTGCTCAAGCAAGGCTTCAATTTCAAGCTCCTGCTCGTCGTTAAGCTTAGTGCCAAAGTTATTAAAAAATTTAATCCCGTTATCGTAGTAAGGGTTGTGTGATGCACTAATTACTACGCCGGCATCGGCTCTAAACGTTGATGCTAAATAGGCAACCGCGGGGGTAGGCATAGGGCCAACAAAGGCAACATTAACACCTGCCGCCGAAAGGCCTGCTTCCATTGCCGACTCAAACATATAACCGCTATTACGTGTATCTTTACCGATTAAAATCTCTTTAGTACCGCTTGAGGCTAAAACCATACCTGCAGCCCAACCAAGTTTCATTGCAAAATCAGGCGTGATAGGAAACGTGCCTACTTTGCCTCTTACACCATCGGTACCAAAATACTTACGTGACATGATTATTCCTTTATAGATTTAATGTATTAAAATTTTAAAAAAGTAGCTTTACAAAAGAAAAAGCGCAGCAATAAGCCGCGCTATAATTAGATTTTCTGTGTACTAGATTATTTAGCAGCTCGTAGTGTCAAACTTTAAACTAATATTATTATAGATTAACGACATTATTAGTTTGTGCATCATCACCGTTCACAAGCGTAGTTAAGTATTTACCAAATTCGTCGCCAAGCTTAGTGTCTCGCATACCGTATTCAACAATCGCTTTTAAATAACCCAGCTTATCACCACTGTCGTGAGAGCGACCACTCATATGAAACGCTTACACCGTTTCTTGTTTCATTAGCTCATCAATTGAATCAGTTAACTGTATTTCGCCACCTCCGCCAACCGCTGTTTTAGCAAGTAGTAGCCAAATAATTTTACTCAGTACGTAGCGCCCTACCTCCGCTAGGTTAGAGGGGCTTTGTCTGCATCCGGTTTTTCAAGTAAGGTTTTAAAAGCGGCACTATTGCCGGGAGTGAGCTGCACACCATCGATATCAGCGATGTCATTTTACTTCGCACTCGTATAATTTTATTTACTCACTGAATATTTTTTTCTGGTAGGTCTAACTTACGCCTAAAAAAGTTTATAATTTTACAGTAGTTAATTAGTACAACTAAGTAAACTACAAAAATAACTATAAAAAAATAAAACATTAAAAATTCTGGTATTACAAAAATCTCGCCAATTATACCTACACCTGCAAATACAGATGCAATTGAGCATATTAAAATAAGTGTTTGTGTAGGCGAGCAGCCTAAACGTTGGCATATATGGTGTAAATGTTCGCGATCGGGCTTAAACGGAGATTTACCTTGTTTAACACGGCGTATCATAATTGCAGCCATATCCATTAACGGTAAAGCAATTAACCACAATGCGGTTACTGGGCGTATCATAGGGTTCCCTGGGGTTTGGCTTGCACCAATTAATAGCCAAATAACAGTAAAGCCAATCATCATACTACCTGCATCACCCATAAACACTTTTCGCTCACGACCTATAAGGCCAAGGTTCATAACAATATAAGGGATCATACATACAACCAATAATAAGCATAAATAACTTAAGCTTTGCTCATTAGCCATATTGAGTAAAATACCTATTGCAGCAAATGTAACTATCGACAACCCACCTAAAAGGCCATCTATACCATCAACCATATTAAAGGCATTAATACATCCTATAACGGCTAATACAGTAATCAAGCCACCTACGTAACCATAGCCCAAGCTAATGTCACCAAACCCCAATATATTTCCGAGTGAAACCAACTCTGCTTGAGCAAAGTAAATCATTGCTATAGATATAAGTGTTTGTATCAGCATGCGTATTTTTACACTTAAGTCATACCTGTCATCTAATGCACCAACAATGGTCAAGCCAGCAATACAACACATAAACAAATTAGCGTGGTTAATCATACCAGGGTGTGAATATATGTATTGCACTATAGTAATACATATAGCGACTCCTCCAACTAAAGGAATATTACCTGTATGCACTTTACGGCCAGAAGGTTTATCAACCAACCCAACTTGCCGTGCGACTTTACGCATTAAGAACAACACAGCAAAAGCAATAAAAAAAGTAAATATTAGATCTAAAAGCATGATTTCTCTTATCCTGATTAGTTTGTTTAAACAGTTATAAACAAACTACCTAGTAATTAATTCTGCACACAATTAAGTGTGATTGAGGTTTTAACAGAGGGTGTTTGCGCAACGTTTCTAGAAACAGTGCAACCTTTACAAGAAATTCAAAGGCTCCTTGCACTACCAACAGTCTAAGTAATAAATTCAAATAATCTGGCATGATATACTAACGAATTTATAACTTTTAGCCCATCAAGTTATTACTTTTTAACTAAAAAATTTCACTACGTAGTCGGTATTAAATATTACTAAACTAAAATAGCCCAAGTAGTATTTAGTACATAGCGGAAATATGTAAAACAACACTCCCAAAACTAGTAAAACCACTTTCCATTCAATATAAAAGCTAGACCTTATTACCCATACATTCATAAGAATCTAAATTATATAGAGGTAAAAATATAATAAATGCTAGAGGTAGAAATAAAGTAATGAATTAGTAAAATTAAATTTTATCAATTTAACACTTAATATAAAAATCGATAAAAATCGATAAAAATCAGAGTATACATCTCAAAACATATTTACTAGTAAACATATTTCCAAAAATAATTTTTTCCTGGAGTTTAAAAATCATTGTCAATGAACGTATTTTTAACTACCACTTTTAATTTTATAGTACTATCCATTCAGCTGTATATTATTAAATTTATCTCGGTTAATTCATAACTTATTACGACAAGCTAGCCAAACAAATTCTAATAACTTCACTTGCCGAACAAAGCGGCTAGGCTCTTTTAGTAAACGATATAACCACTCTAACCCTAAATCGCACCAAGCTTTAGGGGCTCTATCTGCAGCACCAACGAATACATTATATGTCCCCCCAACTCCCATCATGAAGGAATTTAGACCCGCTTCCCTACATTTACTCATAAACAATTCTTGCCGAGGAGAGCCCATAGCAACTGTCAAAATTTCTGGTTGTAAAGACAGTAGCTTATCTATCATTGCTCCATCATCTTCAAAAAAACCATCAGAATACCCAATAATGTTGACACCATATTGAGCTTCTAATTTCAATTTTGTCTTAGAAACAACTGCTGAGTCAGCACCAAGAAGAAAAACAGAACGTTTCGTCTTCCCTGATGCCTGCATTAGTGATTCCCATAGTTCACAGCCTGGAATCCGATTGATGTTTTTCTTAAGTTTTGCTTGGGCCACTTTAACAGCACCGATACCGTCTAAATAACGAATATCAGCATCAAGTAAAACATTTTTAATTTTTTCATCTTTTATAGAAGCAAGTATTTTTTCAGGATTAATAGCGACTGCAATCTTACCCCTGCCATGTGAAAGGATGTAGTCAACGGCCTCATCGATTGTTTGGAAGCAGTCAACAGGTATGGAAGAAATTTCACTTTGATACATTTTAACCTTATATTATCCATAATTAGCTTTCGTATAAAATACTAGCTATTAATTTTTGTAATTTATTTAGTGTGTGCTAGAAGCTCGTTATATATCTCAATATGGAGTTCCATATTAGACTCCCATGTTCTATTTTCAATAATAAAGTCTTTTGCTAAAATAATTTTTTTTATAATTTCATCACGATTAAAATCATCCATAACATAGCTAACAGCATCTATTATCGCAGAAGTGTCTCTGGCATTTACGACTACTGCATTCTCTTTACCACCAATAATTTCCATATAACCTTTTACGTTACTGCATATTAGCGCTTTATTTAAAGCAATAGCCTCTAATGGTTTTAGAGGTGTTACTAATTGCGCAATAACTTCATCATTTCTACAATTTATAATGCAGTCTAAGTCTCTATAGCAACTATTAATATCAGAGGGCTTAACTTGCCCATGAAAAACTGTAGGAGATCCAAGTTTTTCGGCATGCCTTTTCAAATCTTCTAGCTTTGACCCACCACCATAAATATGAAATTGAATATCTGGGTATACTTTTTTTAAAGAAGCAAATGCATTAATAACATAATCAAGACCTTCTAGTTCTATAACGCTACCAATATAGCCAAAGCGTTTAAATGTAGCAGAATCATCAATTGCAGTACCTAACTCATCTTTTTGAATTGCGTTTCTTACTATAAATATATCATCACGAATATCACTAAACTCTGATTTAATCCCGTCACTAATAGCTATAACGGTATTACAATGACGGATCGCAAAGCGCTCCATAGATATTGCAATTCGCTTAAAAAGTGAGTATTGATTAGAGTTTGAATTTATATACCAAATACTACGAATTTCATAAACTGTCGGTATATTTAACAACCTACCTACAATCAATGCCGCTAGCGCACAATAGAACATAGCATGAGCATGTAAAACAACTGGTTTTTCTTTTAAACTAAAGCGCCATAATTTATAAACAAAGTATGGAAAAGCAATTATTTTTTTTATTTTCTGCGAGATCGATGATTTGCCGCCAACAGACACACCTGAAAAACAGTGTGTGCGGTAGTACTCAACATCATCAATAACCTCTGCTCCAGTAGCTTGGTCACTGTTTATAGGAGCTTGGCATGGTGAGGAAATAACCACGGGGCTAAAACCAGCTAAACGTTGTGCAGTTATAATATGTTTTGTACGAGTACTGGAACCAGAAATATTAGGTACCGACTGATAGACTACATGCGCTATTTTCATAATTTTCTCTATTCTCTAGAAGGTTAACTATGCTTTGTCATCATTAGAAGTAGTTCTTCCAATATTTATCAGAAAAAAGCCGATAATAAGTCCGATGGAGCTTGCTTGATATGGTAGGGAATAAACAAGCATTAATACACAACAGTAAAATACTAATATGTATTTGTCTTTTAAATTAGTAAACTCGGCAATTCGTAAAAAAGAAAAAATAACACTAAAAACATATAGTATTGATATAATGCCAAATTTTGCATACAGAGTTAAATAAGTTGAATCAATAAAATTATTTAACTCATCTTTTGTCTCTCGATACTCAAACCAAGGTATAAAAAATGTAGTACCGAACCCCTTGCCTATGAAGTAATTATACCATTCGAAGGATTCTATCAAGCTAAAAAATGGAGAGTAGCGAGTATAGAATTGAAGTAACACAACATCTACTGATAAATCTGAAATTCTATTAAGTAATGTTGATGTATTTCCTAGATCCAAAAATGGGGTTAATATGATTAAAAAAATTGCCAGTGCAATGATTTTTATAAACATATTATATGTATGAAGCCTTCTGATTAAAAAAAATAAAACAGTCATCAGAATTAAAACCCTAATACCTGATACGAGTACGCACAAAGCAGCTATCAAGAATGCTAATAAATATAAGTTTGAGGGTTTAACTGGAGAGTGAAATATCAAAAAAATAGAACAAACATAAGTAACTAAATCAAAGTAACGAAATGAATTTTGCGAATAAAAACCATCGTCAAATGAGAAAAAACCATAAAAAGATAATGCCAATATAATTAAATTTCCACCGCCACCAAAAGAGATGAGGAGATAGAAATACGAACTTTTTAAAGTTTTAAATTTAACTCCCCTTAAAATAGAATAAATAGTTGACAGATATATTAAAAATAAAAACAACCTTAAGTCTCTTACAAAGTAGACAGTTAAATCGTATAAGTACGCCCCAAAGAAAAAGTAAAGAAAAACTACTAAATATCCAATTAACTGCAGGACTGGCAATACCATTAGTTTTCCACTCTGGATTGCTTTAACACATTGAAGAGCTATAATGGCAAAAAAGAAAAAGTCATATGAATAAAGTCCTGATTTATAAAAATATTCAGAGAAAGCATTACCAAAAGGCAATGTAAATATAAATATAACAAACGGAATAATATTTTTATATGCTCTAAGCCCTAGTAAAAAGAAAGTAAAAGAAAGTATATAGAACATAGCGGCTACCGCCTTTTAGATACTTGAACAGCAGGAACACCTGCAAAAACAGAATACTCATTAGTACTTTTTGTCACAACCGCTCCAGCGGCTACAACGGTCCCTTTTGCTAAGATTACGCCCGGTAAAATAGTGACATTAGCAGCAATCCATACATCATCAGAAATAATAACTTTATTTTTGATATAGCCTTGCTTATTTATTGGAGTTGATTTGTCTTTGTAAGCATGGTTTTGCGAGTAAATGGTGACAGAGGGGCCTATTAAGACGTTATTACCTATCTCTACCTCCCCCCCACAGTTTAATATACAGCCTCTATTAATTGAGCTGTTTTCACCGATTACTAAGTTAGATGGTGAGTCTATTTGAACATTACTCCATATTTTTGATTTTTTACCAATTTTAGCTGGAAGAAATTTACAACGAATAAAAACACCTATATTTCCTGGAATAATTTTTAAAAATGCAGAAAACCATAATATCAACTCATACCTCATATTCTGACACCTTTCTTATTTGCATATAGTATATTGAGAACCTAAAAACCCAAATAAAACTTATTGCATAAAGTAAATATAAATAACTAACACCAAATAACATCAACAAAATAAAGATTGCTGCAATTACTAAAATAGTGACAAGATTAGTAATAAGGATTTGTCTATAAGAAGCCTTTAAACCAAACAAAGAAGATACTAGCGAGTAAGAAGACTTAAATACAACAATAATTAGACAGGGAATAAAGAAACCGAGTTCTACAGGTACATCGATTAAATTTCTAAATATAAATAGTAAAAAAAACCAAATGAAGTACGTTACGCAAGATAAACAAGCAACTTTTAATATCTTATTATTAAATACTTTTTTATTATACTTCACCTTTAAAAATGCAACTTCTTTAAACCCAAAATATGAAGATAAAATACTGAATGGCATAATAAGCAAAGTAATTAAATATACATAATTTGAAAAATCATCTTGAGAAAGTAACTTTTCGATCATTAACCTATCAATATTATTAATCAATAATAATACAAACAGTGATATTGAGAAACCAATAAAGAGTTGTACCCAATCTTTAGGTTGCTTGCTTCTGTCAATAACTAACGAATCACGGTTTAAATAAAGTGTTAATAAAACTATAAGTGCCCCAAAAGCTAAAAGCACATGACTTACAACATAGAAATCTACTAAATTCCAAAGTAAGACAGCTAAAAGTAGGGTTATTTTCCATAAATTATTAACAGCTTGCGAGAGTAGAAACTTTTGCTGAACCCTTAATAAATTATATGTTAGTACAAAAAGGGCCGTGTAAATAGGAACTAAAAGAAAATACAGTTTATTGGCATCTTCAAAAAGTATTCCTTTTAAAAAAAAGTAACATACCAATATAAATATGAAATTACTGGTTAGCATTAACTTTATCGTGTCGATTGACACATGGTATCGCCCGTTTGTCACGCTCCCAAACCTTAAAAAAAGCTGTTCACTCCCTAAAAAACAGAATGTAAAAGACATCGAAAAAATAGTAGTTAATAAATTATATTGATAAAAGCTCTCATCACTCAGTATTTTTTTTGCAAAAATACTAGAAAGAAAAAAGCAACCAGCGAAAAAGATCATAGCGATAAGTGATAAATTACCTTTAATTACTTTAACTAAAGCCATTTTATCACCATAAAGAAATATATAAGCAAAGTAACCTCTACCAAATGCCTTTTGTATCAACAAGGTATTTGCTTTGTAAGGTAGCAGATTTAAACTGTTTGTGGTCAACCAATAATACGTGTATGTCCGCTCTATTTCCTGTTCCAAAATCCACGAGTTCTAATCCACTTAGAGAATCAGGTAGCACATTTATATTTGGTTCAATTGCCATTACGGTTCCTGCATGCATATTCAGAATGCTCTTAGTTATATTTAGAGCTGGGCTTTCACGAAGATCATCTATATCAGGTTTAAAGGCAAGTCCATAACAAGCAATTTTAACTTCTTGCATTGTTTTAGTTGGGTTTTCTTGTAAAAACTCAGAAACAGCTAGCTTTACTTTGTCAATAACCCAATGAGGTTTACTATCATTTACCTTTCGAGCTGTATGTATCAATTGTGCTTCTTTGGGAGTTCTAGCAACAATAAACCAAGGATCAACAGCAATACAATGCCCACCAACCCCAGGCCCTGGTTGTAAAATATTAATACGTGGATGGCGGTTAGCCAGGGAAATAAGCTCCCACACGTCTATATCTAACTTATCACAAATAATCGATAACTCATTAGCAAAGGCTATTTGTACATCGCGACACGAATTTTCAGTTAATTTTGCCATTTCTGCTGTGCGGGCATTTGTTATTACACACTCACCTTGTACAAATGTTTTATAAAGCTCTACTGAACGAGCTGAACATTTTGCAGTCATACCTCCAATTACTCGATCATTTTCAACTAATTCACGTACGACATGGCCTGGTAATACACGTTCAGGGCAATGTGCTACATTTACGTCGGCATTTTCACCTGCATTTTGTGGAAATGATAAATCAGGGCGAACCGCTGCTAACCACTCGGCCATTTGTTCAGTAGCACCAACTGGTGAAGTAGATTCTAAAATAACTAAATCACCTTTTTTTAGCACTGGTGCAATAGCTTCACTTGCTTTTCTTATATAGCTTAAATCGGGCTCAGGTATTGTTGAATCATTGTTCTTGAATGGTGTTGGTACTGCAATTAAAAATGCATCAGCAGGCTCTGGTGATGTTACTGCTTTTAAGTAGCCCTCAGTCACTGCAGTATGTACGATCTTGTCTAGATCTGGTTCTACTATATGTATTTCGCCTCGGTTGATTGTATCTACCGCATGTTGATTTACATCAACACCTATTACGTGTTTTTTACATGATGCAAACATTGCTGCTGTCGGTAAGCCAATATAGCCTAAACCAATGACTGAAATTGTATTAAATGACATGATAATCCTTTTATAATTACTTGAGCTTCGAGCTAGAGCTTCGCAAAATACTTTAAAATCGAAGTATAAAAAGTATTTGAAATTTCTTTGACTATTTACATAACACAGGGTAGCCCTGTGGTTAAATTTATTTTTTTGCTAAAATATCACAAATGCGCTGACATGCTTGGCCATCACCATACGGGTTATGGGCGCGGCTCATTGACTTATAGGCGGCGTCATCCGTTAGTAACACATTGAGTGCTTTGGTAATTTTTTCTACATCAGTACCCACTAATTTAACTGTGCCTGCGTCTACCGCTTCCGGGCGCTCAGTTGTGTCACGCATTACGAGTACAGGTTTGCCTAAGCTTGGTGCTTCTTCTTGAATCCCACCTGAGTCAGTTAAGATAATGTGCGAGCGATTCATTAAGTATACAAACGGCAAGTATTGTTGCGGCTCAATTAAATGGACATTGTTTACATCTCTTAATATACGCCTTACAGGCTCTTGTACATTTGGGTTTAAGTGTACAGGGTACAGTATTTGGCAATCTGGGTGCGCTTTAGCTGTTTGCGCTAATGCTTCACAAATTCTTTCGAATCCACCGCCAAAACTTTCACGGCGATGACCCGTCACTAAGATAAGCCTTTTGCTTTCATCGAGCATTGGGAACTGACCAGCTAACGTATTACTTAAATCGGTGTCATTTTCTATTTGTTGCTTAACGAGTAATAGCGCATCAATAACGGTGTTACCGGTCACGAATATATTTTCACTCGCGTAGTTCTCTTTTAAAAGATTAGCCTTCGAAGTTTCTGTTGGCGCAAAATGAAACTTTGTTAAAGAGCCAGTTAATTTACGGTTACCTTCTTCTGGCCATGGAGAATAAATATTACCTGTACGTAATCCTGCCTCAACATGCCCGACTGCTATTTGCTCATAATATGCAGCTAAGCTTGCTGCAAATGTAGTTGCGGTATCTCCATGAACTAGTACAACATCAGGTTTGAACTCTTTTAGGACTGGTGTTAGTTCTAGTAAAATACGGCTGGTTATTTCTGGTAGTGTTTGCCCTGCTTTCATTAAGTTTAAATCGTAGTCGGGCGTGATTTTAAATAGTTCAAGAACTTGGTCTAGCATTTCACGATGCTGCGCTGTTACACAGCATTTTGATTCAAAGCGCTCATCTGCGGCAAGAGCATGAACCAGTGGAGCCATTTTAATAGCTTCAGGGCGAGTACCAAAGACCGTTAATACTTTCACTTTTATATCCTTTAATAAATAAAACTCAGCTTTTATCGTAACCATATTTAGTTACGTTTATATGTCAACTTCATAGAGGAATGAGAGTTAATTATCCCTATTTTACGCTGTAAAACATCCCAGCATTCACATTATGAGTAACCATTCAGCTAGTATGAAGTTGCATTTTAGCAATTTAGTGTCTCAGCTTTATTGCACCCTACTGAGACACTTTTTTCTAAATTGAGACAGTCAATTTAGACTATCTCATTGTAATTACTTGATTTAGTACTTTTTATAAAAAGTGCCCAATAGGCCCTGATTTAGACTAAAGGCTATTTGTCACTTTTGTATTCGTAGTTGTAGTATCCGTAATACCCATACGCATTACTCGCTTTTTTAACAACACCGTTAAAAACTACGCCTTTTACGTCTATGCCATTTTGTTCAAAACGATTACGAGTAAGCTCTATTTCACGCACATGGCTTTGGCCAAAACGAGTTACTAATAATGTAGTACCGCAGTGTGCACTAACAATTGTAGGGTCAGTTACTGCTAATATTGGTGGAGTATCAACAATTACAATATCGTAGATGGCGCTTACTTCTTCAACTAATTTGCTAAAGTTTGAGTGCATTAATAGCTCAGAAGGGTTTGGCGGTATTTGCCCGCGCGTAATAACACTTAGTCCTTCAACTTTAGTTGGTTTAGTAACTTGCTCTAGGTTTAAACGGCCTGATAGGTAATCACTTAATCCATCGTCCCACTTTAAACCAAACTGGGTTTGCAAATAGCCTTTACGCATATCGGCATCAATAATAAGTACTTTTTTGCCGCTTTGCGAGAGTACTGAAGCTAAGTTAACCGATATAAACGATTTACCTACGCTTGGGCTTGGGCCCGATATAGCAATAATATTATTTTTAGCTTCCATCATCGCAAAGTGCAGGCTAGTTCGCAGGCTACGTAGTGCCTCAATTGCTAGATCGGCTGGGTTATCAAGCGCTAATATACTTTTAGGCTTATTTGTTTTGTTTTTACGGGCTCGCTCGGCAAAGCCACTTAGTTTATCTTGATAATCGGAGTGCGGTACACTTGCGTATACAGGTATGCCTAGTGCTTCAATTTCAGCTGGGTCTTCAACCCCTTTATGCATTGCTTTTTGTATAAGTACAATCGCAACGCTCAGCATACCACCTAGCATAGTAGCCATTACCACTATTAATGCTTTTTTAGGTTTAACTGGCTTGCTGGTATTTACCTCAGCGTAGTCAATAATACGTACATTACCTACGGTGCCTGCACGAACTATATCAAGCTCTTGTGTTTTGCTAAGCAATAAAGTGTAAATTTGGTTACTTACCTCAACATCACGCTTTAAACGTAGTAGCTCTTGTTGAGTTTCTGGCAGGTTACCTACCTCTCCCACTAGCTCTTGCTTTTGGCTTTCAACCGCTTGAATTTGCTCAAGCATACCTTGGTATGTTGGGTGGTCTTTTTTAAACTTACGGCCAAGTTCTAGGCGCTTTAGGTTTAACTCTTGTAACTTGGTTTCAAGCTTTACAACTTGTTCAAGCACGCCTTGTGTTTCGAGCGTTATGTTTATTGATTGGCGCTTTATTTGGTAGTCGTTAAAACGTTGCTCTGCGTATTCAAGCTGTTTTTTAATTTCTGGTAATTGTACTTCTAAAAATTCAAGCGACTTTTGCGCCTCTGCGCTGTTACGCTCAACATTACGGCGTACATAAATAGCCGCTACTTTATCAAGCACTTTTTCAGCGTAGCTTGGTTTAGTACTTTGTAAGCTTAAGTTAATTATGCCTGAATCTTTGCCTTTTTCGCTTGCGCCAATAGCAGTTTGCAAATCTAAAATAGTATTTAAGCGATCTTTACGGGTAATTGTAAACTCTGTACCCGCGCGTGCATTTAAAGTACGAATGGTTAGGCTAAACTTACCGTTTGTAAGTTCCTCGCCCACTTTACCCGATAATACTTGTTCACCGTCAGCATTTAAAAGTGCAAGGCTATTATTAGCTTGCGCAACTAAAGTAAATGCTTTATTTACAGCGGTACGTGGTACATCAAACCGAAATATATTAATGCTTTCACCGCCCCACGCGAAGCTACTAGCACCAAAGCTTGGCTCAGCTAAATCGCCATCTTCCATTGGGGTGAATTTACGATAAGCGCGGCTACCTATAAACGGGAATAGCTTAGGCTCTGCTATTACATCAAGCTTTAAAGTGTCTACTGCCTCACCTATTATGCTTCGTGACTTTAGTAGCTCTATTTCGGTTACTGCGGCTGATGTACTTTCGAACATGCCTGCCATATCGTCAAAACCAGGGACTGATGCGCCGCCGTCTTCAACTTGTATCATGGCTGTTGCTTGGTAAACAGGGGTACTCAATACTGCATAAATAACACCTACAAACATAAACAACGCAGTTACCGCTACTATAAAATATTTGCGATCGAGCAATGCGCCTAGTAGCGCCATTAAATCGATTTCTTGCGTTGGTTGTGTGTTATTAGTGTTTTTATTATTAGCGTTACTAACGCTGTTATTCGGCTGGGTATTCATTAAATTAGCCATTCCTTATAAATACTTTTGCCAAGCGCTACACGCGCTGTCGATTAATGTATAAACGTGTTCAAAAGCCTCTTGGCTTTGGCGGTATGGGTCTGGTATTTCAGCGTTATTAATCCACTTACCCAGTAAAAACGTTTTACCGCGTGCCTCTGGGTAGCGAGCATGTACGTCGTTTAAATGGCGTTCTTCCATTACGAGTATTACGCTGTTTTGCGCAACTAAGCTTGATGTAAGCTGCTGGCCTTGGTGATCATCCATATTAACGCCATGTGCGAGTGCTATTTGCTTTGCTTTTGCATCTGCTGGTTTGCCTTCAAGTGCTGTTAACCCAGCAGACGATACTTTAATATTTTTGCCTTCAAGCTTTTGCTTTAAAACATACTCACCTGTTGGGCTGCGGCAAATATTGCCTGCACACACCACTAAAACTGAATCAAACATTTTTAAAAACCCTTAGTTTGATGAAATATCGTCTAGGCTATCAACCGATGCTACCGACGGTAATAATAAACTTATTACACGGTTCCAACGGGCAAGTGGTGCCGATGTTACATATACAATGTCGCGCGGTTGTAGCTCAAACTGCTCAGCTAATACCATTGCCGCTATATTTTTAGCGTGTAACTGGTATACATTTGCAATAACACCGGTTTGCTCTAGGTCACTTTTACGCAGTACAAATACGCCATTAGCGTCTGCTGTTGCTTCGTTTAAGCCGCCCGAGTCGCTTAGCGCTTCGGCCAAGTTTAAACCATAACGGTTAAGGGTTACTGAACCTGCTTTTTTAACATCACCTAATACAAATATTTTTTGTGCATCGTTTCGATTTACATGCACTATGTCGCCATGTTGTAACAAACGGTTTTGTGAAATGTCACCATGGGCATAAAAGTCATCAAGTTTAATAACTTCTGTTTTATCGCCACGGGTAAATGTAACAGTGCGCCAATCGGCTGCATCAGTTAAGCCGCCTGCTTGGTTTAAGGCATCAATTAAGGTAAGTGGAATTTCGGTTACTGGGTATACACCAGGTTGTTTTACTTCACCGGTAACGTAGGTTTTTTGGCTTCTAAAGCCAACTACTTTTACGTCTACTTGCGGGTCTTCTATTACTCGGCTTAGGCGTTTAACAAGCTCATTACGCACTTGGCTTATTGTTTTACCTGCTGCTGGTATATTTGGTGCGTAGGCGTAAGTAATGGTGCCGTCTCGTTGTACTCTAAAACCGTCAAACTCTGCGGTACGTTGTACTGCTGCGGGTATTGTTAGCTCTGGGTGATCCCATACGCCTATTGTTAGTACGTCGCCAACACCTAGTTTGTATTCGTAGTTGCTTACGTTTAAACCATCGGTGCTTGAAATTGGCTTAGCTGCTATACGCGCTTGATTTTGTTTATTTATTAGTAGCGAGTCGATTATTTGAATGTTTACTTTTTCGAGATCTTGTTCGAGGTTTTGTGTTTGCTCGCCTGAGTCTATACCTTCAAAGTGGCTGCCTGGTACTATTGTACAGCCGGTCATGCTTAGTATTGCGAGTATTGATGCGAGTGATTTACAGCTTAACGCCATTGTAGAATCCCAAAATTATTTTAAAATTGTTCTTACTCACCAACCTTGGTGAGTACTTATTTTTTTAGCGCTGTAATTAAAGCATGAGGGCTAACTACGCGCAAGCGCGAATC
Source organism: Pseudoalteromonas sp. SWYJZ98 (assembly GCF_015864495.1). Lineage (NCBI taxonomy): Bacteria > Pseudomonadati > Pseudomonadota > Gammaproteobacteria > Alteromonadales > Pseudoalteromonadaceae > Pseudoalteromonas > Pseudoalteromonas sp. SWYJZ98. The sequence goes on from NZ_JADYXA010000001.1 coordinate 351,055, forward strand.
ATTTTATACGTATTGGTTAAAAGCCATAAGCTAGCAAAAGTAAAAATATACCCTAACCTACTAGTAATGAGTTTAGCCCTTCGGGCACGCCCCACGTTCCAGTTCGTCGCAGAACCTCTCTCGCTCCAGCTTGAAAGCAAAACTTTTTGCTTGTCTAGCCCTTCGGGCACGCTTCCGCCCCTAGGTTGCAGTTCCTACGTACTGATACTTACTTAATTTTTTATGGCATAAAGCCTAAGTTGCGCTTTATAACTAGTATTGGTTTATATCTTTGTTATCTACACTCATTTCTACTTGTTTATTAAGTAGATTAATTAGCAAAATACTGCGCATATCGCCGTCAGGCTCTTTGTAAATAGCTTTAATATTATTAAATGAATAGTTATTTACGCTAACTACATCACCCGTTTTAGGTATTGTAGAACTGGTAGTTTGTAAACGCTCACTTTTAAGCTGTTCGATTAATTCTGTAGGTACAATTTGATAATTTGGCCCATAAGATACAAAGCCACTAATCCCGCGCGTATTTTTTACCGCAAAAAAGTTACCGTTTTGTGACTCAAAACAAACAAATAGGTAGTTAGGGAACAGAGCTGACTGTTTAATGGTACGTCGACCTTTAACCAGTTTCTCGATGGTTAACTTGGGGTAGAATACTTCAATCCCTTGGTTTAATAAGTTGGTGGCTGCTCGCTCTTCTTGGCGAGACTTACACGTAACTAAATACCAACTTTCCATAGCAATCCTTACTACAATATAATTGCAAAAAAACACAACGTTAAATTTAATAACGCGTAATTATAAACAATTTAAGTCTGTTAAGTAAATAGGCGTTTATCGTAAATGTTTACTAACTTTGTTAACAGCAGAAAGTGGGCTTGGTTTAGATACCTATGCAGTCTAAACCAAGCTTAACTAAATGCATTTAGGTGGCAACGACTTAGCCTAAGCGCGCCAGCAAGCAAGGCGCCTTGTATCTCTCATTGATAAATGATTAGCTATCATTTATCACATCGTAGTCAGTGAGCTTGCCTTTACGTCTAGTATTTAATACTGCGCTGTAGATAAAGCCCTGACTTTCTATTCTCAGA